>DASUGZ010000018.1:0-30161 GCA_036273755.1 Pseudolabrys sp. | reverse complement strand
CGGCCCAAGAGGTACCCGAAATAGATGCCGAGCGGCAATCGGACGACGACGGTGCCGAACAGCAGCGCGGCGGCAACCCGGTCAAGGCCGACAGATCGCGGATCGATGCCGAAGGCAAGCTCAAGAAATTCGAAACCGCCGAGGATGGCGGCGAGCAAAACGACGCCAGTCATCATGAGATAGGGAATTTCAAAGGCGCGCAGCAGCGAGGCGAATCTCTCCGCGCCGGCATTGGCTCCGGTCAGCCAGGCGCTCTGCCGGGCAATGCCGCTGGATATTCCGATGTCAAGAAGGCTCGCCAGCGACTGAATCGTCAGGAATAAACCGATCGCGGCGTAACGATCCGGTCCAAGCAAGTGCAGCAGCACCGGCACCGCGACGATCTGGGCAAATCCAGGGAATATGCGCGAGGCGAGCCCGGAGCCGACATCCTTGAAGGCGACCGAATTCAAAATCCTGGCGATTGGGGAAAGCAGCATATCCCTCGTCACGCGTCCCAACGTTGGCGCCAAGCCTCGAACATCAAGACGCACCACAGCAGATATTGCCAATTGCGGTGCCCGCTCAAGTGCTCGCTCCAGTACCGGCGCACATAGGCGGCGTCGAACAGCCCACCTTCGCGCAGCCGCTTTTCCGACAGCAGCGACTCGCTCCAGTCGCGCAACGGGCCGCGCAGCCAGTCGGCGAGCGGAACGCCGAAGCCCATTTTTGGCCGCTCGATCAAGTCGCGAGGCACGTAGCGATAAAGCAACTGGCGCAACAGCCATTTGGTTTGGCCGCGGCGGATCTTCGCCGTCCGCGGCAGCCGCCAGGAGAACTCGACGACGCGGTGATCGAGGACCGGAACGCGCACTTCCAGCGCCACCGCCATGCTGGCGCGGTCGACTTTGGTCAGAATGTCGTCCGGCAGATACGTGACGAGATCGCGGTATTGCATGCGCTGCAGCAGTTGCGGCATCTCGCCGGTCAAGGAGGCGTCCGAAAAAATTCCGGCGGGCTCGGCGACGCCGGGCATCACCGCTGCCGGCTCCCAATGCGTGATCAGCCGCCGGTACACGGCATCGCCATCCGGAAGCGCGACCACCGATGCGAATTTGTGAAGTTTGTCGCCGATCTGTGCCGGCAATTTCGCCGGCACCACCGACAATATGCGCGACCAATTTTCTGGAGACACCGCGGTAAGGCATCTGGCGAGCCCGACGCGGGCCGCGTGCGGCAGCAACGACAGGCTCGACCAGGATCTTTGCGTCAGTTGATAGCGGTTGTAGCCGCCGAACAGCTCGTCGCCGCCGTCACCGGACAGGGCGACCGTGACGTGGCGGCGCGCCATGGCGGAGACGAGATGCGTTGGAATTTGCGAGACGTCGGCGAACGGTTCGTCGTACATGTCCGGTAGCGTCGGGATCACGTCCAGCGCCTGCTGGGCGGTCACCGTCATCTCGGTGTGTTCGGTGCCGAGATGGCGCGCGACCGCGGCCGCGTGCGGCGCCTCGTCGAAGTCGGCATTCTCGAAGCCGATGGTAAAGGTCTTCACCTTGCCGGGATTGTCGTCCTGCATCAGCGCCACCACTGTCGAGGAATCGACGCCGCCCGACAGGAACGCGCCGAGCGGCACGTCCGCGATCATCCGCCGCTTGACCGCGTCCTTGAGCAGCGCGCCGAGCGCGTCGGTGAGTTCGCCGTCGCTGCCTTCAATCGGATCGCGCAGACCGGCGCGCGCCGCCTCGCGGGCGTTCCAGTAATGGGTGACGCGCGGTTCGCCGCCTACGGGCAAAGTGAGAATTGAGCCCGGCTCGAGCTTGTAGACGCCCTCATAGATCGTCGACGGCGCCGGTACGTAAGCGAGCCGCATGTAACTCGCCACAGCGCCGCGATTGATGCGCGGCGTCCAACCGGGGTGCGCGCGCAACGCCTTGAGCTCCGATCCGAAAATGAAAAGATCGTCGAATTTCGCCCAATACAGCGGTTTGATGCCGAGGCGGTCGCGCACCAGCGTCAACGTGCGCTCGCGCCGGTCCCACAGCGCGATCGCGAACATGCCGATCAGCTGCTGCAGCGTCTTTTCGATGCCGAACGCGGCGATCGATTCAAGCATCACTTCGGTGTCGGAATGGCCGCGAAACGAAACACCGCGTGCGCTCAGCGACGGGCGCATGTCCTCGTGGCTGTAGACTTCGCCGTTGTAGATGATGACGTAGCGGCCGTCGGCCGAGATCATCGGCTGATAGCCGGCCGCCGAGAGGTCGACGACGGAGAGACGCCGGTGCGCCAAGCCAAGCCCGGCCTCGGCGTCGACCCATATGCCATGGTCGTCGGGCCCGCGGTAGCGCAAGCTGTCGTTCATCGAAGCGGCGATCTCGCCAAGCTGCTGGCTGGTTCCCCGCGTCCGGCCTGCAATAAAGCCAGCGATGCCGCACATAATCGATCCAAAGCTCCGGTCGCGTGTGCTTAGCCTCCTGCCCGGAATTCAGCAATCCCGGCGCCGCCTCAAAGCAAAAACGCCGGCGATGGGTTCGCCGGCGTTTTCGTTTGCGGTTGCTTGAGGCTGAGATCAACGGAAGTAATATCGCCCGTTGTTGCCCAGACGCTGCCCAGCGGGCACGCGCCGAGTGCTCGGCTGCGGCTGCGAATGCGAGCCGCCAAACAGGAAATCGAAGAAACCGCCGTTGGAGTAGCCGCCGTTGCTGCCGCCGTACATGCCGACCGGCATGCGCACGGGCTTGGACGAGGCGTCCGGCCGCCGCTCGATGGCGATGTCGGCAACCTTGCGCTCGCTGCCCTTGAGGATGGCGATCATCCTGGCGTCGCGGCCATAGACGTCGTCGCGGAATTGCAGCTTGCCGTCCTCGTCGACGAAGGCGGTCTGGTAGGTCAGGTGCACCCAGATGTTCTTCGGGAAGTTGATGTTGATCTCGCTGCCGCCGAACATGCTCTCAAGCCGCGCCGCGGTGTAGTGCGCTTGCGGCTCGACCAGCGACAGCAGTTTTTCGCCGTAGATCAGCGGGTTCTGCACGCGCATGCAGCCGTGGCTGTAGGCGCGTTTTTCTTTGGCGAACAGGTATTTGTCCGGCGTGTCGTGTTGGTACACCAGGAACTTGTTCGGGAAGTTGAAGCGGATGCGGCCGAGTGCGTTGCCGGCGCCCGGCGGCTGCGAGATGTGGACCGTGCCGTCGGCGTCCTGTGTCAGCTTGAGGCCGATGCGGTCGAGCGCCTGCGGGTCCTGCTGCAGCGCCGGCAGGTATTCGTTTTCGATGATCGATGGCGGCACATTCCAGGTCGGGTTGACGGTGATAAACTTCATCTCCGCCGAGACCATCGGCGTCGCCTTGCCCGGCTTGCCGGCCACGATCTTGGTTTTCCAATACGGCTTGCCGTCGTTGTAGAGCGTCAGCGTGTAGTCCGGCACGTTGACGACGACGTGCGGATTGCCGAGATCGCGCGGGAACCAGCGCCAGCGCTCCATATTGACGATGACGGTGTCGATTGGATCGGCCGAAGGGCCGCGCGCCACATGCTTCTCGCCGTTGAGCGCGTGCAGCGTGTTCGGCCCGAGATTGCCGTCGACGTCGATGTCGGCTTCGGTCTGGAACGTCTTCACCGCGTCGCTGACGGCTTGGTCGTAAAGCTGGCTGGTCTTGTCGCCGGAAACGTCGAGCCGCTTGCGCAACTGCACGACGCGCGGGTCCTTCGTGCCGACGTGCAAGGTCTTGCCTTCGCTAATGCGCACGAGGTCGGGCTTCTTCTCTTCCTCGGCTTTGGGCGCCTGCGTGCCTTTGCGCAATTCGGCGAGTTTTGCCTTGAGCGCCTTGAATTCTGCCTGCGGCGGATTGTAGCCGTCGAGGTTCGCGGCAACGTCGCTTGCGCCGGCGAGCTTGGCCAGCACATCGGCCGGCTCGGGCGCCACCGGCTTGAAGTCGATGTCGGCGCCGACCCGCGAGAAGTGGATTTGGCCGCTCTGCGCATGACGCGCATAGGTCAGCACCGAGCTGACGAGCTTGAGTTCGTCCTCGGCGAGCGCCTGCGGCGTGGCCGCTGCCGTGAAGTCCGGCGTCGGGTAGTCGGCGGGATTGAGCCCGTCGGTGTCGACCTGTCCGAGGAAGGCGATCACAGCCTTGCCGCGCGCGTCGAGCGCGCCATCGGCGACAAGGAGTGGCTTGTAGTCGCGCGCCTTGTAAAAGGCTTCGACGCCTTCGCGGTCCGGCTTGCGGGGGACGATGCGCTCGAACTTGGTGGCGATGAGATCGCGCAACTGGTCGGCGACCGCGCTGTCGGCGGTCGGCGAAATCGGGGCGGGCACGGCGGCAGCTTTCGCCGGCCCGGGCGCGGCCGCGACGGCCGGAGTGGCGGCATCCTGCTTGCTCTCGACCTTGGCGCCGGCGGGAGCAGCCGCGATATCCTTTGCGGTCAGCGGTGGCGGCAGGTCGGTGTTCGGCATCGGCACCGCCGAATCGATCTGCTGATCGGATTGCTGCGCCGTGCTGGCATGACTTGCGAATATCAGCGCCACGCCGAGGGCGGTGGTGGCCAACAGGCTGTTAAATCGAGCAGTTTTCACCAGTACTTCTCCCGGGGTGAGCGGGGGGCCTGCAGGGCCCCCATTTCGCGGCCATTCTACCTCATAGTCCCTTGGTAGTTACGCATTTCCCAACGGTTCAAGCCGAACAGGCCGCCACTGTGGCTATTTTGCACTGCATACAAAAACCGCGCATTCTGCGCACGATTCTGTTTTGCTGCGGCTGCTAACCTACAGCAACAGCCACATGGACCGTCGGTTCCGGCGCTGCTTTATCCTCCCTATACCCGATGACATCTTCGTGAAACCGATGGGGGACCCCTGCTGACATCACCGAATTGTTCGGCTACATTTTCAACCCTTCCGCCGAGAAAGAGCGGATGAAAGGGAAAACGCCATGGCTTGGACCACTCCGATCCTCGTCGAAATCTGCATCGGGCTCGAGATCAACGGCTATCTGCCGGCCGAGTTCTGACGTTAGACATCCTGGTACTGGGCCCGCGCCCCGCCTGAGGGGCTGATGGGGCGTTTCACCGCCATTGTGCTTGGGTCGGCGGCTGGAGGCGCTTTTCCGCAATGGAATTGCCGCTGCCCGGTCTGCGCATTGGCGTGGGCCGGAGATAAACGCGTTCGTGCGCGGACGCAGGCAAGTCTGGCGGTCTCCGCCGGCGACGGCCGCTGGACCCTTATCAACGCTTCACCCGATCTTGCGACGCAGATTCGTAATACACCGGCGTTGCATCCCAGTGGCAGCCTGCGCAGCAGCCCGATCGACGCGGTGGTGCTGACCGGGGCCGAGATCGATCAGATCGCTGGGCTATTGTCGTTACGAGAAAGCACGCCATTCACGCTTTACGCCACGCCGGCGAGCCACGCGGGGGTTGCCGCCAACGCCATGTTCGGCGCCATGGGCGCGATGGCGCGCAAGGCGGTCAATCCGGGCGAGCGCTTCATGCTCGCCGGCGATATCGAAGCAAGCCTGTTCATGGTGCCGGGCAAAATGCCGCTTTATCTCGAGGGCGATAATCCCGAGACCGCCGTCGAAAGTGCTGCCAATGTCGGCATCGAGCTGTCGCGCGACGGCGCGCGTCTCGTCTTCGTGCCGGGGGCCGCCGCGGTGACGCAAGCGATGCGCAAGCGCTTGGCGGGCGCCGACGCGATCCTGTTCGACGGCACGCTGTTCACCGACGACGAAATGCTGCGCTCGGGCACCGGGCAAAAAACCGGCCGCCGCATGGGCCACATGCCGGTCGACAGCGAGGACGGCAGCTTGCAGGCCTTGCAAGGCCTTACCGCGCGGCGCATTTTCATCCACATCAACAATACCAATCCGATGCTGATCGACGGCTCGCCCGAACGATCAAAGGTCGAGGCCGCCGGCTGGCAGGTGGCCGAGGACGGCATGGAGATCGCGTTGTGAAGCTGCTGCCGCCCGACGAGCTCGAAGCCGCGCTGCGCGACATCGGCGCCAAGCGTTATCACCGGCTGCACCCGTTTCACGGCTTGTTGCACGGCGGCAAATGCACCAAGGGCCAAGTGCAGGCCTGGGCGCTCAACCGCTACTATTACCAGGCGATGATCCCGATCAAGGACGCCAGCCTGATCGCGCGCTGCGAGGACTCAGCCGTGCGCCGCGAATGGCGTTCGCGGCTGGTCGATCACGATGGCGAGCGGGAAGGGGATGGCGGCATCGCGCGTTGGCTTAAACTGACCGCCGGCCTCGGGCTCGACCGCGACTATGTCAGCTCGCTGCGCGGGTTATTGCCCGGCACGCGCTTTGCGGTCGAGGCTTACGTGCATTTCGTGCGCGAGAAGACGCTGCTCGAGGCAATCGCGTCATCGCTGACCGAGATGTTTTCGCCCGTCATCATCGGCGAGCGCATGGCCGGGATGCTGGCGAACTACGCTTTCGTCACGCGCGAGACGCTGGCTTATTTCGACAAACGTCCGCCGCAGGCTGAGCGTGACGCCGACTTTGCGCTCAACTACGTTAAGCAGAACGCCAAGACGCCGGAGCAGCAGCAGGCGGTGCTCGCCGCGCTTGAGTTCAAATGCGGCGTATTGTGGTCGATGCTCGACGCGCTTTATTACGCTTATGTTTCGCCCGGCCATGTGCCGCCGGGAGCCTTTGTGCCGCATGACTGACGTCGCCGATACAGCGCGCCCGAGGCTGCCGCGCGGCGTGCGGCTGACGCACAACGAGGCGCAAGGCGGCTGGCTGCTGCTGGCACCCGAGCGCGTCTTCAAGGCCGACGCGGTTTCGCACGAGATCCTCAAGCGATGCACCGGCGAAGCGACAGTGGCCGCGATCGTCGACGACCTCGTCAAGACCTTCAACGCGCCGCGCGAGCGTATCCATGCCGACGTGACAAAGTTGCTTGGCGATTTGGCGGAAAAGAAATTGCTGGAGTTGGCGTGAACGCGACCGTCCCAATCCCCGCGCCCCTCGGTCTCTTGGCCGAGCTGACGCACCGCTGTCCGCTCGGCTGCCCCTATTGCTCGAACCCGCTGGCGCTCGACCCGCGCGCCGACGAACTCGATACCGCGACCTGGGCTCGTGTGTTTCGCGAGGCCGCCGCCCTCGGCGTACTCCAGGTACATCTCTCCGGTGGCGAACCGGCGGCGCGGCGCGATCTTGCGGCAATCGTCAAGGCCGCGCGCGAGGCAAACCTCTACAGCAATCTGATCACCTCGGCGGTCGGGCTGACGCCGCAGAAGCTCGCGGCGCTTGCAGAGGCCGGCCTCGACCACGTGCAGATATCGATCCAAGATAGTGAGGAAAAATCCGCCGACCACATCGCTGGTTATGACGGCGCCTCGGCGCGCAAGCGCGCGCTTGCCGCGGACGTCGTGAAGCTTGGCCTGCCGTTGACGATCAACATGGTGGTGCACCGCGCCAATATTGGCCGCGTTGGCGCGATGGTGGAGTTGGCGCTGTCGCTCGGCGCCGCCCGCGTCGAGATCGCGCACGTGCAGTATTACGGCTGGGCGCTGCAGAACCGCGCCGCCCTGATGCCCTCGCGCGACCAGGTCGAACAGGCTGTGCGCGAGGTCGAAGCGCTGCGCGCCACGCATCGCGGCCGCATCGTCATCGACTCCGTGGTGCCGGACTACTACGCGCGCTTCCCCAAGCCCTGCGTCGGCGGCTGGGGCCGCCGCTCGCTCAATGTCACGCCGGCCGGCCGCGTGCTGCCGTGCCACGCAGCGGAAGTCATTCCGGGGCTGGAGTTCTGGAACGTGCGCGAGCATTCGCTCGCCGACGTCTGGCGGTCCTCGCCGGCCTTCATGGCCTTCCGCGGCACCGATTGGATGCAGGAGCCGTGCAAAAGCTGCGATCGGCGCGAGCAGGATTTCGGCGGCTGCCGTTGCCAGGCCTTCCTGATCGCCGGCGACGCGCGCGCCGCCGACCCTGTTTGCCACCTGTCGCCGCGGCACAGTCTGGTCGAGCAGCTGGCAGCCGTCCGCGACGATGAGGCCTACAGCTACCGGCACTCCTGAGCGTGTTTCTGCAACACGGAAATTTGCGCGACCCCCCGATTGCCACCACCAGGTGAAATGGGGGAGACTTGCTGCCGATGGGGGCGCGCTTCGGGGCCGTTCTCGATCGGACTCCGCGGGTCAAAGCGCCTCCGCATCAGGGAGGACTTCGATGATTCCGTGTGTCTCCGCCCGGCGCAGCATGTTGCTCGCCGGCACGATTGCCGGCCTTTTGTTGACCGCCCCCGCCTTTGCCCAGCAACCGCCGGCCGCCGCTCCAGCCGCGCCGCCTGCTGCGGCACCGGCTCCGCCGCCCCCCGCTGCCGCGCCCGCCTTGCCGCCCGGCTCGCCGCTGATCGGCCGCCCCGATGGCAACGCCGCCGCCGCTAAGCTTGCGCCGGTCGCCGCACCGCCGCTGCCGGCGGCCGCCGACAAGCTGCCGACGGCGATGCTCAAACTGCCGCCCGGCTTCAACATCGAAGTCTATGCAAGCGGTATCGCCAACGCACGCTCGCTGCGCATCGGCGACAAGGGCACCGTGTTCGTCGGCACGCGCCTCGGCAACAAAGTCACCGCCGTCGTCAAGAAGGACGGCAAGACCGAGTTGAAGACGGTCGCCTCCGGCCTCTACCGCCCGAATGGTCTCGCCATCCACAACGGCACGCTCTACATCGCCGAGCTGTCGCAGATCTCCAAGATCGACAACATCGAGAACGTTCTCAACAGTCCGCCGAAGCCGACGGTGATCTACAAGGATCTGCCGAAGGACGAAGCGCACGGTTGGAAATTCATCGCGATTGGCCCCGACAACAAGCTCTACATTCCGGTCGGCCAGCCGGGCAACAACGTGCTGCATGACAAGGATCACGGCCAGATCCGTCGCATCAATCTCGACGGCACCGGCCGCGAGGACGTCGCGCTCGGCGTGCGCAACACGGTGGGCTTCGACTGGAATCCGGTCAACCACCAGCTCTATTTCTCCGATAACCAGCGCGACTGGCTGTCGGAGGATCAGCCGCAGGACGAACTCAACCGCATCACTAAGGTCGGCCAGGATTTCGGCGCGCCCTATTGCTACCAGGGCGACCTCCTCGATCCTGAATTCGGCTGGGGCCATTCCTGCAGCGAGTTCACGCCGCCGATCATGCTCACCGGCCCGCACTCGGCCGGCCTCGGCTTGCGCTTCTACACGGGCAGCACGTTCCCGAAGAAGTACAAGAACGCGATCTTCCTCGCCCGCCACGGCTCGTGGAACCGGTCGAAGAAGTTCGGCGGCGACATTCTCGCGGTCTTCCTCAACAAGGATGGCACGGTGAAGTCGTCGGAGGTCTTCCTCACGGGCTTCATCCAGAACAACAACTATGTCGGCCGTCCGGTGGACGTCGAGATCATGAAAGACGGGTCGATGCTGATTTCCGACGATTGGAACGGCGCGATCTATCGCGTCAGCTATGGCAAGGCGCACACGGCGAGCCGCTGACGGCAACGCGGAAACGGCCGGGGGCTGCGGCCCCCGGCTTTTTATTTGGAACGCCGTTCATGAAAACATTCGTCACGCATCGTCTGCTTGCGGCAGCCGCGCTGATCTGCGCGGTCGCCCAACCGGCCGCCGCCGAAACGATGGCCGAGCGCGCGGCGCCGTGTCTCGCTTGCCACGGCGCCAGCGGCCAATCGGAAACGCCGGAAATTCCCTCGCTCGGAGGCCAGACCGCGCCCTATGCGCTGATCCAGCTTTATCTGTTTCGCGAGAAACAGCGCACGGTCGAGGTGATGAATGAGATGACCAAGGATTTCACCGACGACGACCTTCGCGCCTTCTCCGATTTCATCGCGACGTTGCCGCCGCCAAAACCGCCAGCCGATACGGGCGACGCCGGACGCATGCAGCGCGCCGCCGCGCTGATCACGCAGAACCGCTGCAATAACTGCCACAATCTCGATCTGGCCGGCCGCGACAACATCCCGCGCATCGCCGACCAGCGCGAGGACTACCTCGCTAAGACGTTGCGCGAGTACAAGAACAACACGCGGCACGGCTACGACGGCACCATGGCCGAGGTGCTGGCGCCGATCAGCGACACGCAGATCGCCGATCTCGCTTATTACATCGCGCGCTTCCGCTAGGCCATTCCGGCAACATCGCGCAGGCCGAGAAAAAGCCGGGCCCCGCGAGGGGCCCGGCTTAGAAGGTTGCCGGTGTGGGGACCGGCAATATTCCAGAGGGGAACATGCTGCACGCCGATGACTCTGGGAGGAAACATCCAGCCTTGCAGCGTCGACAAATATGCGCGGGGTGAGCGATGCGAGCAATGCTGCAGCCCGCATGTCTGCCATGTCGAATCGTAAGCATTCCCGTTCGCATGTCTGGGATGCGAAAGGGCAGTCTGTAGAATTTTATGCTTTAGAAATGCCAGCGCTGCGCGTTGGCCACCAGGAAGTCGCGGAAGACTTGGATACGGGCCACCGCCTTGAGCTCTTCCGGATAGACAAAGAACGCATCGAGCGCGAGCGTATCGGCCTCGCCGAACAACTGCACCAGCCCGCCGTTCTCTTCCACCAGATAGTCCGGCAACATGGCAATGCCCAGCCCGCGCTGGCAGGCGCGCAACACGCCGAGCACATTGTTGACGGTGAGATGAGCCGGGCGCGGGCCCTTGCCCTCGCGTCCCACTTCGAGGAGCCAGCGCCGATTCTGCAAATGGGCGGGCACGATGCCGCCGCCGAGAAGGACGATGCGGTGTTTGTCGAGTTCGTCGTGCGTCCGCGGCGTGCCGAACCGCTTGAGATAGTCCGGTGACGCGTAGGCATGCGAATGCACGGAGAATAGCTTACGTTGGATCAGGTCCGGCTGCGTCGGTTGGCGGAGGCGGATGGCGACATCGGCCTCGCGCATGGCGAGGTCGAGCTCCTCGTCGGTAGTGATCAGCGTGATGTGGATGTCGGGATAGAGATCGAGGAATTCGCCGAGTCGTGGGGTGAGCCAGTGCACGCCGATGCCCGGCGTGGTCGACACTTTCAACTCGCCGTTCGGCCGCTCGCGGCTGTCGGTCAGCTTGGTGCGCGCTGCTTCGAGCTTCATGAAGACTTCGTGCGCGGTGCGATAGAGCAATTCACCCTGTTCGGTGAGGATCAGCCCTCGCGCGTGGCGGTGAAACAGCGACACCGACAGTTCGCCTTCGAGCGCAGAGACCTGGCGCGACACCGCCGACTGCGACAGGCCCAGCCGCTCGCCGGCATGCGTGAACGAGCCCGCTTCCGCCGCGGCGTGGAAGACCTTCAGCTTGTCCCAGTCCATCGACCTGTTGCTTCCGGTCATGCTCATTCGGCTGCTGCCCGCTGATGTTCGTGCGCCGCCAGGAATTTCTCCGCCTCGAGTGCCGCCATGCAGCCTTGCCCCGCGGCGGTGACCGCCTGCCGGTAGATGTCGTCGGTGACGTCGCCGGCGGCGAACACGCCGGGCACCGAGGTCGCGGTGGAATGGCCGGTGGTGACGATGTAACCGGACCCTTTCATTTGCAGCTGGCCGACGAACAATTCAGAGGCGGGCGAGTGGCCGATCGCGATGAACACGCCGTCGACCTTACGCTCGCTGACCGCGCCGGTTTTGAGGTTCTTCAGCCGGACGCGCTCGACCTTGGGCGGGCTGTCGCTGCCGATGACGTCCTCGAGCACGGTGTCCCAGATCACGTCGATCTTAGGGTTCTTGAACAGGCGGTCCTGCAGGATCTTCTCCGAACGGAAGGCGTCGCGCCGGTGCACCACCGTGACCTTCGAGGCGAAGTTGGTCAGGAACAGCGCCTCCTCGACCGCGGTATTGCCGCCGCCGATCACGACGACTTCCTTGTTGCGATAGAAGAAGCCGTCGCAGGTTGCGCAAGCCGAGACGCCATAGCCCTTGAATTTCTGCTCCGAGGGCAGATCGAGCCAGCGCGCCTGCGCGCCGGTCGCAATGATCAGCGCGTCGGCGATGTAGACCTCGCCTGAATCGCAGGTCAGGCGGAATGGCCGGCTGCCGAGCTCCACCTTGTTCACATGATCCGTGACGATGCGGGTGCCGACGTGTTCGGCCTGCTTCTGCATCTGCTCCATCAGCCAGGGCCCCTGGATGACGTCGGCAAAGCCGGGATAATTCTCCACGTCGGTGGTGATGGTGAGCTGGCCGCCCGGCTGCACGCCCTGGATCAGGACCGGTTCCAGCATCGCGCGCGCGGCATAGATCGCGGCGGTGTAGCCGGCCGGACCCGAGCCGATAATTACGACTTTGGCGTGCGTCATCTTTGGCATTTGGCCGCCCCCTGCGGGCGTCGGGCATTTTCACCGCCCGGGTGGCCGGTACGGGGACCGGCTCTTTGCGCAGGCTGGATGTATGGCTTTCGAGGGAGCTATGCAAGCCACGCAACCCCCCGGACTCACAAGCTTGGCGTCGGTCACCGGAAAAGCCTACGACATCGCGCAATAATCTTTCGCGAAAGAATGTTTCGCGGTATGGAGAGGCCCCCAAATGAGGAGCCGCGCTTGCCCGCTCGTCTCGACGCCATCGACCGTAAGATTCTCAAAGAACTGCAGGACGACGGCCGCATGACCAATGTGGAACTCGCGCGGCGGGTCGGCATCTCGGCGCCTCCTTGCTTACGGCGCGTTCGCGCGCTGGAAGAGGCTGGCTATATCAAGGGTTACCGCGCGCTGCTCGACGAGAAGAAGCTCGGCTACGAGGTCGCGGTGTTCGCCATGGTGCACCTCGCGAGCCAGGCCGACGCCGATCTCGTCGCCTTCGAGAATTTCGTACGCGCGCAACCGCTGGTCCGCGAATGCTGGATGCTGTCGGGTGAGATCGACTTCGTGTTGAAGTGCGTGGCGCCCGACTTGAAGACCTTCCAGGCCTTCGTCGAGAAGCTCACAGCCGCGCCCAATGTCCGCAACGTCAAGACCTCGCTGACGCTGCGCCAGTCCAAGGACGCGGCGATGGTGCCGATGGACGACGCCGAATGAACGTGCATGCCGGCGAGGCCGGCGACACCATCCTGATCGAAAAAGACGTCGCGGTGCCGATGCGCGACGGCGCGCGGCTGATCGCCGACGTGTTCCGTCCCAACGGCGACACCAAAGCGCCGGCGATCCTCAATCTCGGCCCCTATCAGAAAGACAAATTGTGGGTCGTGCCCGACACGCTGGAGGAAAAGCCGAACGAGTGGATGAACTGGGAGACCGTCAACCCGGCTTGGTGGGTGCCGCGCGGCTATGCTGCCGTGCGCGTCGACGGCCGCGGCAGCGGCAAGTCACAGGGCCAGTGCGAACCGTGGTCGCAGGCCGAGGCGGTTGATTTCTACGACACCATCGAATGGGCGGCGGCGCAGCCGTGGTGCAATGGCAATGTCGGCCTGCTTGGCATTTCCTATTTCGCCATCAACCAGTGGTTTGCCGCCAACCTTCAGCCACCGTCGCTGAAAGCGATCATTCCATGGGAGGGCTTCGCCGACATCTACCGCGACGCGCTGTACCACGGCGGTATCTTGAGCGTGTTCATGACCAACTGGTTCACCGCGCACCTGTTGCATCACAAGCTCGGCCGCGCTTCGCAACATCTGCCCGACGGCTGGAAAGTGAACACGCTCGATTTCTGGCTGAGCAACAATCTCGACAGCGGCGCGCTTGCCGGCGCACAGGCGCAGTGGGACAAGATCACCGTGCCGATGTTCTCGGTCGGCAACTGGACCGGCTTCGGGCTGCATCTGCGCGGCAATACCGAGGCCTTTATGCGCGCGGCGTCCAAGCACAAGAAACTGCGCATCCACACCGGCAGCCACGTCCATCCCTTCTACACCGAGGAGGGACGGGCCGATCAGATCCGTTTCCTCGATTACTGGCTCAAAGGCATCGACAATGGTGTTATGGATGAGCCGCCGGTCAAGCTCGCGATCCGTCACGGCGCCGACAAGGTCGCATGGCGTACCGAGCGCGAATGGCCGCTCGCGCGCACGCAATGGACCAAATTCTATTTCGATCTATCGAAACCCGATGGGGCAGGGTCTCTGGTCGACAAAAATCCAAAGCAGGCCGCCTCGCGGACTTACGCCGCCTCGAGCCTCGGGTCGATGGGCTCGACCTCGGCGGCCTCCTCGCAGGTGATGGGCGGCGGCATCAGGCCGGGAATGGGCGTCGTGCTGGAGACGCCGCCGCTTGAGCGCGACATTGAGGTGACCGGGCCGCTCGCCGCGACGTTCTGGGTGTCGAGTTCAAGCGAAGACATGGATCTGTTCCTGACGCTGCGCAACTTCGACGCCGCCGGCAACGAGGTCTTGGAGACCGGCCAACAGGGCACGCCGGTGCCGGTGGCCAAAGGCTGGCTGCGCGTCTCGCACCGCGAACTCGATCCAGAGCTGACGCTGCCCTACCGGCCCTATCACAGGCATCGGCGGCGGCTGTTCCTGAACCCCGGCGAGATCGTCAAGGTCGATGTCGAGATCTGGCCGACGTCGATGGTGTTCAAAAAAGGTCACCGTATCCGGCTCGACGTGCAGCCGCGCGACGGCGTCGGCAGCCAAGGCTACCTGCACTACCACGCCGACTACAACACCGGGACCAACACGGTTTACGCCGGCGGCGAGCGCGAATCCTATTTGCTATTGCCGGTCATTCCGCCGGTTTAGCGAGGCCTCAGCCGGCGGCGCGGCTGAAGCGCGCACCGAGCGCGAGCGAGGGGTTGTCGCGGAATTTGATGATTTGCCGCGCGGTCCCAGTGGACAGCCGCGACAGCGTGTCGAGGCACTGCTCGAGTTCGCCGGGCGATATGCCGCGCGGGCCGGCGCGCATGCGCAGAATGGCTTTCGCAGTGTCGCGCGACATGCCGAGCGCCTTGATCATGATCAGCACCGCGTCCGGCAGGTCCTGGCCCATCGCCTGGTCGACGGTTTCGATCGGCAATTCGCACAGCGCCGCCAGCGCCGCCGTCGTTTCCTCGAATTGATTGGCGCGCGCGAAGGCCGCGACCTCGTTCTCGTTAAGCCGGCCGTCAGCGCGTAACGCCTCGACTTGAGCGCGCGCCGCCGCGTAGTCCCGCACCACGACCTGCGCCTTGGCGAGCACCGTCTTGGTCGCCTCCGAGACCGCCTCCTCGATTAGCGGTGTCATCGACGGGTTGGCCGTCTCCAGCTTCTGCCGCACGGCATGCGAAGCGCGCGCCATCAGGCGCATCAGATGAGGACGGGGAATGTCGCGGCGCAAGCCGACCAAGGTTGCGAGCTCGTCGTCGCCTTCCGAGCGCGTCGTCAGCGTGGTGTAGCCGCGGTCGGAAAATCGCGCGCCCGGATTGCCGGCGGTGCTCAGCACCACGGCCTTGTCGCCGCGTTCCACCAGTACGTCGGTCACCACCTCGTCCAGCGAGCGGCGCTTGGAGATGGCGAGCAGATGCTGCTGGCTTTTGGTCCGCGCAGTGGCGACCAGCGTGTCGCTGTCGAGCCGTTGTGATTGCTCGAGCATGGGGCCGGATATGTCGATGGCGTCGTCCGTCGCGAGCAAGCGGCTGATCTTGAGCGGCGCGCGCGGCTCGCGGGCCAGGCGCTTGGCGAGCATGGCGCGGGCCGACAATTCGATGGTCTCGGCTATGCCGGTCAGGATGTCATCGAACAGCGTGATTTGGGCGTCGGAATAGTCGGCCGAGGCGACGGCAAACAGATCGGTGAGGCGATGGATGATTTTGGCACGCTGGCCGACGGTGCCCTGCGACACCGCTTCGTTCAATTCCTCGATCAGTGCGGCGGTGTCCATGGAGGCAAATGGCATGTTCTTGCGGCGCGCGACGGCCCAAGCTCTTACACCAAGGACATGGGCAGTCCTCTAAACGGAATAAGTGGAATTGCGCGGTATGGAAAAGAGTTTGTTAAGTCTATGGACGCGCGCCGCGGGCGGTAAAAAAATGGCCGGGACGAGCCCGGCCATGGCAATTCATCGGTGAACGAGCTGCTTATTTCCACTCGATCTTCTTCACCTCATAAGCCTTGGCGCCGCCCGGCGTATTGACTTCGACGGAGGCGCCTTTGGTCTTGCCGATCAACGCGCGCGCGAGCGGCGACGTGACCGAAATCTTGCCGGCCTTGGCGTTGGCTTCCGGCTCGCCGACGATCTGCCACGCTTTCTTCTCGTCGGTGTCCTCGTCGACCAGCGTCACCGTGGCGCCGAAGGTGATGGTGTCGCCGGACAGTTTGGACACGTCGATGACGTCGGCGCGCGCGAGCTTGTCCTCGAGCTCGGCGATGCGACCCTCGTTGAGCGACTGCTGTTCCTTGGCGGCGTGATATTCAGCATTCTCCGACAGGTCGCCGTGCGTGCGCGCGTCGGTGATCTGCTGGATGATGCGCGGCCGTTCGACCGACTGGCAATGCTTGAGCTCGGCCTCGAGCGTCGAGTAGCCGGCTGCTGTCATTGGAATCTTGTCCATCGTCTCTTCTCCTCCTGGCGGGCGCCCGAAACGTCTTGATCGCGCCTGAAGCGCCGCCAAGCCCCTTCCACCTTTACAAACCCGTCCAATCCACTCGCAATACGACTCCGGCCACGGAAACCCGTGGAACCGGAGTCCAAGTTCGCCGAGGGCCGGTCAAAAAAACCTGACCGCGGCCGGTTTCACCCGCGCCGCGACCATGGACTTCCCAGCCTCACTCGCACCGTCCCGCTGGCGGGGCTTAAGGAACCGCCTCAGGCCCGATCGCTGAAGTAACTTTGCAGCGCGCGCACCTCGAGGTCGCCCCCAAGATAGGCTTTTATGCCTTGCGCCGCGGCAACGGCACCTGAAAGAGTGGTGTAGTACGGTACTTTATGCAAGAGGGCGGCATGGCGCATTGAGCGGCTGTCGGCCAGCGCCGCTGTTCCCTCGGTGGTATTGAAAACCAGCTGAACGCCGCCGTTCTTGATGGCATCGACAATGTGCGGCCGGCCCTCCAGCACCTTGAAGACCTTGGCCGCCTGCACGCCGTGCTCCGCCAGGTAGCGCTGGGTTCCCGAGGTGGCGATCGTCTTGAAGCCAAGCGAGGCGAGCAGCCGCACCGCCTCCAGGATGCGCGGCTTGTCGTTGTCCTTGACCGAGACGAACACCGTGCCGGAACGCGGCAGATTGGTGCCGCCGCCGATCTGGCTCTTGGCAAAAGCGATCTCGAACGATGCGTCGATGCCCATGACCTCGCCGGTCGATTTCATCTCGGGGCCGAGCACGGTGTCGACGCCGGGGAAACGGGCGAAGGGGAACACGGCTTCCTTGACGGCGCGATGCCTCGGCCGCTGCCGCTTCAGCCCGAAGCTCGCCAGGCTCTCGCCGGCCATGATGCGCGCGGCGATCTTGGCGACCGGCAGGCCGATCACCTTGGCGACGAAAGGCACCGTGCGCGAGGCGCGCGGGTTGACCTCCAGCACGTAGATGTCGCCGTCCTTGATCGCGTATTGGACGTTCATGAGGCCGACGACATTGAGCGCGAGCGCCAGCGCCTGCGTCTGCCGTTCGAGCTCGGCGATGGTCTTCTCGCTCAATGAGTGCGGCGGCAGCGCGCAGGCGCTATCGCCCGAATGGATGCCGGCCTCCTCGATGTGCTCCATAATGCCGGCAATGAAGCTGTCCTTGCCGTCGGCGAGGCAGTCGACATCGACTTCGGTCGCGTCCGACAGATAGCGGTCGACCAGCAGCGGGCTGCGCTTGGAGACCGCCAATTCGCCCGGCCGGTCGAGGTCGCCGGCAAGCTTCGCCACGTAGCGGTCGAACTGCGCGGCATCGCGCACGATCTCCATGGCGCGCCCACCCAGCACATTGGACGGCCGGATCACGACCGGGTAGCCGATCTCGTCGGCGATGGCGCGCGCGGCCCCGAGCGAGGTGGCGATGCCGTTTTTCGGCTGGCGCACGTTCAGTTTGTCGAGCAGCGTCTTGAAGCGATCGCGGTCTTCCGCGAGATCGATCATGTCGGGCGAGGTGCCGAGGATCGGCACCTTGGCTTTTTCCAGCGGCTCGGCCAGCTTGAGCGGCGTCTGCCCGCCGAACTGCACGATGACGCCGTGCAGTGTGCCGTTGGTGCGCTCGGTGTCGATGATCTCCAACACGTCTTCCGGGGTCAGCGGCTCGAAATAGAGCCGGTCCGAGGTGTCGTAGTCGGTCGACACCGTTTCCGGATTGCAGTTGACCATGATGGTCTCGTAGCCGGCGTCCTTGAGCGCGAAGGCGGCGTGGCAGCAGCAGTAATCGAACTCGATGCCCTGGCCGATGCGGTTCGGGCCGCCGCCGAGGATGACAACTTTTTTCTTGTCGGAGGGCGCGGCTTCGTCGGCGACGGCGCCGGCAAACGGCGTCTCATATGTCGAATACATGTAGGCGGTGGGCGAGGCGAATTCGGCGGCACAAGTATCGATGCGCTTGAACGCCGGCCGCACGCCGAGGGCGCGGCGCTTTTTCGTCACCTCGTCGGCGTCGGCGCCGGTCAGCTTGGCAAGCCGCTTATCGGAAAAGCCTTTGGCTTTGAGCCGGCGGAATGCGCCGGCGGTGCCCGGCAAGCCCTTGGTCTTGATCTCGGCTTCGCTGTCGACGATGCTGCGGATCTCGGCGAGGAACCAGGGATCGACGCGGCAGGCGTTGTGAATCAGGTCGTCGCTGGCGCCGAGCCGCATCGCCTGCGCGATTTTCAGGAGCCGGTCGGGCGTCGGCGTGCCGAGCGCGGCGCGGATTGCCGCCTTGTTGTCCGCATCGTCGGTGCCCTTGGCCGCGTCAAAGCCCTCGATGGCGATCTCATCGAGCCCGCTGATGCCGGTTTCAAGCGAGCGCAGCGCCTTCTGCAAGCTCTCCTGGAAGGTGCGGCCGATGGCCATGGCTTCGCCGACCGATTTCATCGAGGTGGTCAGCACCGGTGAAGCGCCGGGGAATTTCTCGAAGGCGAAACGCGGGATTTTCGTCACCACGTAGTCGATGGTCGGCTCGAACGCGGCCGGCGTCGCGCCGCCGGTGATATCGTTGGCGATCTCGTCGAGGGTGTAGCCGACCGCGAGCTTTGCCGCGACTTTGGCGATCGGGAAGCCGGTCGCTTTCGAAGCGAGCGCCGAAGAGCGCGACACGCGCGGATTCATCTCGATGATGACCAGCCGCCCGTCGGCCGGATTGACGGCGAACTGCACATTGGAGCCGCCGGTCTCGACGCCGATCTCGCGCAACACCGCGATCGAGGCGTCGCGCATGATCTGGTATTCTTTGTCGGTCAGCGTCAGCGCCGGCGCGATGGTGATCGAGTCGCCGGTGTGCACGCCCATCGGATCGACGTTCTCGATCGAGCAGATGATGATGCAGTTATCCTTTTTGTCGCGCACCACCTCCATCTCGAATTCCTTCCAGCCGAGCACCGATTCTTCGATCAGCACTTCGTTGGTCGGTGAGGCGTCGAGACCGCCTTCGACGATCTCGAGAAACTCGGTCTTGGTGTAGGCGATGCCGCCGCCGGTGCCGCCGAGCGTGAAACTCGGGCGGATGATGGCCGGGAGGCCGACAAAGTCGAGCGCCTGCAGGGCCTCGATCAGCGCCTGGTCCTGATAGCGCTCGCGCCGCGCCGGCTCACCGCGCGCCCATTCCAGTTCGAATTCCTTCTCCAGCCGCGCGCGCTCGGCGTCGTCCGCAATAAGGCCGTTGATGCGCTGCGTCTCGGCCCGGTATTTTTCGCGGTCCGCCTTCTTCAGCTCGGAGGCGTTGGCGAGCCGCGAGCGCGGCGTTTCGAGACCGATGCGCGTCATCGCCTCGCGGAACAGCGCGCGGTCCTCGGCCATGTCGATGGCGTCGGCCGTGGCGCCGATCATCGTCACATTGAACTTTTCGAGCACGCCCATCTTGCGCAAGCTGAGCGCACAGTTGAGCGCGGTCTGCCCGCCCATGGTGGGAAGCAGCGCGTCGGGACGTTCCTTCTCGATGATCTTGGCGACGATTTCCGGCGTGATCGGTTCGACGTAAGTGGCGTCGGCAAGATCGGGATCGGTCATGATGGTGGCCGGGTTCGAATTCACCAGTACCACCCGGTAGCCTTCTTCTTTCAGCGCCTTGCAGGCCTGCGTGCCGGAATAGTCGAATTCGCAGGCCTGGCCGATGACGATCGGCCCGGCGCCGATGATCATGATCGATTTGATGTCGGTTCGCTTGGGCATCTCACCCCGGATAATCGGCACAAAAAAAGGGCGCGCTGATGCGCGCTCCCCCGGACCGCGCTCGGCTAAGCCTTGCGCGCGGGGCTCATATAGGCCCGAATCGGCGGACAGGGAAGGGCGTGGCCGGCGCTGGCCACAGGCCTTTGGCAACCGGAACGACGGTGCGCCGTTATCTGGCCATGAAGGGGCTGAGACCTGCCATTGCCGCGGCCATCCGCCGCAACTTGCCGAGCCTCGTCGCGGGGATCGCGCTCGTCGGCACCTTCGCGCTGGCGCGGGCGCTGGAGCAACGGCCGCCGCCGCCGGAGGTAAAGCCCGCCGTCCCCTCTGGCGGCTGGCCGTTCTGGAGGCGTGTGCTCTACCGTACCTATCGCGAGATCAACGACGACCGGTTGCTGGCGCTTGGCGCCGGCGTCGTCTTCTACGGTCTGCTGGCGCTGTTTCCCGCCATTACCGCGCTGGTGTCGTCCTATGCTTTGTTCGCTGATCCCGTCACCATCGGAACGCATCTTGCCGCGATCGCCTCGGTCATGCCGGCGGGCGCATTCCGCATTGTCGAGGAGCAGGTGGGGCGCATCGTCGCCCATGGCAATGGCGGGCTGAGCGCCGCTTTTCTCGTGAGCCTCGCACTCGCGGTCTGGAGCGCCAATGCCGGCATGAAGGCGATTATCGACGCGCTCAATATTGTCTACGGCGTCAAGGAGCGGCGCGGCTTCTTCCGCCTCAATTTGGCGTCGCTGGCATTCACCGTCGGCGCTATCGCCGCCATGCTGTTGGCGCTCGCCGCGGTCGTGGCGCTGCCGATCCTGACCGCTGCGCTCCATATCGCGCCGACGAATGCACTGCTGCCGTGGCTGCGCTGGCCGGCACTGCTGGTGCTGGTGTTGCTGGCGCTGGCGCTGCTCTATCGCTTTGGCCCAGACCTCGATCACCCGCACTGGCACTGGATCAGCCCCGGCGCGGCCTTTGCCGCGGTCGCGTGGCTTGCCGGCTCGTCACTGCTGTCGTGGTACCTCGGCCATCTCGCCGACTACGATGCGACCTACGGTTCGCTCGGCGCCGGTATCGGCCTGATGATGTGGCTGTGGTTGTCGGCCATCGTCGTCCTCGTCGGCGCGGAGTTCAATTCCGAGATCGACGCCGATGGCCTGCTCAAGCCGCCGGAAGAGACGATCGGACCGCCGCGCTGACAATGCTTTTCTATGTCTGTGAATTCGGCCGACGAGGGATCGTATTTTACGGAAAACGGGCCGTCTGGGGACGGATGCTGCGGCTTGCCGGAGCAGATGACGCCGCCGTCGACGTGGTTACAAGCGGCTCCAGGGCCGCAACCTCACGATTGGAGACTTCGATGCGGCTGGCGAGAACCCGGATAATGAATTCATCGAAGGCGCTCGCAAGATCGGGGCGCTCGCGCCGCATGCGTTCCAACTTGTCCCGGGTCAGCGTGAAGAGAATGGCCGGGCCGTCGGCGGAGACGGTGGCGGAACGAACCGAGTGCCGGAAAAAACCCATCTCGCCGACGACCGTATGCGTCATGGTCCGCCGCACGCAAAGGCTTTGTCCTTCGCTGTCGGCGATGTGGATCGCAAGATGACCCGCGGCGACCAGATCGAGAGTGTCGGCCGGATCGCCCTCCCGATAAAAGACTTCGGAGCCGTCGGCGTCCTTGCGCTCGAGGTAGGCGAGAAGATCGGCAGCGGCGATATCGGCGCCGAGTTGGCGCTGCAGCCACGATTCGAAGCCGGCGAGACCAATGTCGGCATCGAGCTTTGCCTCGGCGAGCAGTTGATCCTCGCACCAGGCGAGCGCGACATTGAGGTCGCCGAAAACCCGGCTCGGCTTCTGGCCGCCGAAGATGCCGCCGCGTTCCAGCGTCGCACGATTGGCCGGCGACAGCGAGCAGTACACGAGGGTCGTGCCGTGCTGGCTGCAGAAATTGCGCAGCTTGGCGAGGCTGACGGTGGCCGAGGAATCCGAACCCGACACCATGCCAAAATCGAGGATAACGTAGGCGACCCTCCGCGGCAGCAGCGCTTCGACATCTCTTCGAATGCGCTCGAACACGCCCTCCGAGGAGCCGAAGAAGATGTAGCCCGACAGCCAATAAAGTTGGATGGCGTTGCCTGACTCGTACAGATGCTGCGAGGCTTCCGCCGAGCGTTCGACATAACTCGCGAATTGGGCGCGCGTCACGTGCCGGCGTACAACGCCGAGCCGCGCGTAGCTCATGGCAAACAGCATGCAGGCGCACACCAGGCCGGCCAGCACGCCGACCAGGTAGCCGTACTTGATGCACACAATCGCGATGCCGACGGCGAGCGCAAGATCGAGCCACGCGCGCTGTGCGTAGGGCCGCCACAGCGCGTCGACGATGAAAGCGTAACCGAGATAGAAAACGAGGCCGGCGACGATGGGGATCGGTATCAGTTGCTGCAGATTGAAATTTGCGATGCCGACCGCGCCGAGCGCCAGCGAACACACCACTCCGCTCATCCGCGTTGCGCCGCCGGCATGCTCGAGCAAGCGGCTGGTGCCGACCTGCAGGCTGCTGATGATGCCGCCCAAGGGCGCGGCAATGATGCCTGCAATGCCGTGGGCGCGAAACTCGCGGTCGAGATCGCCGGATGCCTGACGTCCGACTTCGATGCTCGACACTTTCGTGACCAGCGAGATGAGCGCCACGATCGTGACGGCGAGCAGCTCGGGGATGAGCCGGACCATCATCGGCCAGGTCAGGTACGACGCGCGCGCGGCCGCGAAGGGCGACCACTCCGTCAGCGTGCCAAGCGAGGGAAAGTACCAGCCGTGTTCCGGGCCGGAGAGCCCGAGGCTTCGCAGCACGAAAACCCCGGCCAGCCACATCGCGACAAGCACGGCGGGCAAGGCGAAAGCCGACTTGACCCAGCGGCGCAGGCTGAGCAGCACCAGCAGCGCGGCGACGGCGCAGCCAAGCTTCGCGATCTCGGTTGACGTCCAATGTGCAACCAGAGTGCTCAAATGGAATGTGCGGCCGCTTGTCATCCGAATGCCGCCGGCAACCAGAAAACACCCCGTGGCGGCCAGGAATCCGCCGACGACGCATGACGGGACGAAGCGGAAATACGATCCCAGCCGCAGAGCGCCCAGACCGTAGAGCAGCGCACCCGACATCAGGGTCGCGGCGGTGAAGATCAGCATCACGGTCTGGACCGCGGCCTGCGGGCTGCCGCCGGCCGCCACGATGCCGGACGCCGCGGCCGCGCTCAACAGCACGAGAACAGTGCCGGTCGGTGAATCGATGCCTGTCGCGATCGGCGGCAGCGACGTCGCCAGCGCGATCCACACGCCGCCGACGCAGCTGCCGATCAGCATCGCCCAGATCGCAATCGGGATGCCGGCGCTGAATGCGCCTGGAAACATCAGCGCGCCGAACGAGACGATGTTGGCAATGAGGACGACCGACGCCAGCAGTCCGGCGACGGTGTCCTTCACGACGTCGTGGCCGACCGCGATCGCGCGGGACCGTGCCCGGGCGAGCGCGCCGATTTGCTCGTCCGCGGCGGGCGCGGGGTCAGGTGGCCGCGCTGCGTCCCTGTGCTCGTCCATGCGCCCTTCCGCGACGGATCCGCGGCTCATCGTGCAAATGCGCCCCCCGGCGGCGACGATTAAGACATTTTTCCGCTACATGCCGACGCCAATGCACGATGGGCATCGCCGCCGATATTGCGCACAGTCTCGACAATAGGTGCTTTGCGAACGGGTGGGAAGCGCGGGTTGGACGCGCGCATCGCGAAATCCTAGTGTCTGCCCTCCTTGCCGCAGCGCAGCGCCGGATTCAGTCATGACTGCCCAGCCCAGCCTTGCTTTTTCCCGGGAGACCGGAAGCATCCCCGCCATCGGCTTCGGCACTTCGCCGCTGACCGGCGGACTTTCCGCCGACACGATTTTCGCCGCGCTCCAGGCCGGCTACCGCCACATCGACACTGCGCGCAAATACGGCACCGAGCCCGCCGTCGGCGAGGCGGTGCGCGGGTCGCGCATTGCGCGCGGCGACATCTTCCTCACCACCAAGGTGAGCCACGAGAATCTGCGCGTCAGCGATTTCGCCCGTTCGCTGGATCAGAGCCTTCGCGCGCTCAGGGTCGATTATGTCGATCTGCTCATGGTGCACTGGCCAAATCCCTCGATCGCGCTGGAGGAAACCATGCCGGCTCTGGCCATCGCCAAGCGGCGGGGACTCGCGCGGCATATCGGTGTTGCGAACTTCAACGTCGCGCTTCTCGACAAAGCGGTGGCGCTCTGTCCCGAGCCGCTGGTCGCCTTGCAGGCCGAGTATCATCCTTATCTCGACCAATCGAAGCTGCTTGCCGCCGCGCGGCGGCACCGGCTCGTCTTCATCGCCTATTGTCCGCTGGCGCGCGGGCGCCTGTTCGGCGATCCGGTGCTCGACGACATCGCCAAGAAGCATGGCCGCAGCGTCGCGCAGGTCGCGTTGCGCTGGCTCATCCAGCAGGACGTCGCCGTCATTCCGTTTTCGTCCAAGCCCAAACGTATCGTCGATAATTTCGACGTCTTCGATTTCTCATTGAGCGACGACGAGATGGCGCGCATCGCCGCGCTCAAGCGGGCGGACGGCCGCGTCGCCAATCCGATCGGCCGCGTTCCCGGCGGGTGGGACTAGGCCGGGCGCGCCAGGAACGTCATGCGGCGCTGATTGTGGCCGATGTTGCGCGGCGCGCGTTGCGCGGCGAAGCCGGCGGCCTTGAGCTTTGCCAGCATTTGCGGCTCGTCATAGTGAGAAAGGCCGATGGTGTTCTTCAGCCGCAGATAATCCGACACAAATATCCGCATCAGCCCGCCGACCGCCGCCCAGAAAAAGCCGTTGGCGATGGCGAAGCGCAGCAGCGCCAGCGCGGCGTAAGGCGCGGCAAAGCGCGCCGGCACAATGTCGCCGACAATGACAAGGCCGTCCGGCTTCACCAACCTGCGGAAGATTTTCAACACGCGCTCGAGCTCGGCCGCGCTCAAATATTGCGCCACCGAATGCATGACGATCAGATCGAAGCTCGCCGCCGGCTTTGTCGCCGCTTCGTCCGGCGTCAGCACCGAGATTTTCGGATTGTTCTCGTAGCGGCCTTTCAACGACGCGCGCACATTGGGCGCGGCTTCGACCAGCGACAGATGGCCGCTCGCCGCCGCGACCAGATCGGCCGAGGTCGCTTCGCCGCAGCCGTAGTCGAGCACATTGGCGGTGGGTGAGGGCACATAGGCGCGGAGATCGGTCGCGATGGTGCGGTAATGCACGTCGCGATGCCGCGCATTCACATAGATGACCGAATGCTTGAAATCGTAGAAGCTGATCCAATCGGACATGCGCTTCTATCGCGCATTCTTCTAAGCAGCGCTAGCGACCTCACCCCGTTCGTCCCCGCGAAAGCGGCGACCCAGGGGCCAATAGCAACGCTGCTCATGTGATTCTGGGTTCCCGCTTGCGCGGGAACGAACGGAAAAAATTAGCGCCGCCACAATTTCGTCAGCGGCCCATCCGTGCCGGCGACAGGATCGCTGTCCGGTACCGGCACTTTGGGGATCGTACCCAGCGCGGCTTCGCGGTCGGCGGGATTGTCGGCGCGGCACAGATTGTAGGTGCCCTCGGGCGGATAGGCGCCGACCACCAGCAGATCGTCGCTGCCGGACAGCCGCTGATGCCCGGTGCCGGCCGGCAGCACCGCGACGTCGCCCGGCGCGAAGTCGAGTGTCTCGCCGGTCGGTCCGCCAAGCTGTACGCGCGCATGGCCGCGTGCGATGCCGAGCGCCTCGTGGATCATCGCGTGATAGTGCACATAGGGGAAGATACCGTCGCGCCACATGTTGTGGCCCCAGCCATTTTTCTTGAACGCCCGCTCGATTGCGGCGGCGGGATCGGCGCTGCCGCGCAGATCGATCGCTGCCTTGTAGACGAGCGCCGGCAGCGACGGATTGTTGGGGACCTTGCCGTCGTCGTTGAACGAGAAGGTGAGGAGCTTCGGCGCGCTCATGATTGCCGTTAACGCTCATAAGCCGCTTGGGTTCGGCCTTGTTATGCAATCTTGCGCTTGGCCTGCCGCATCATGTCGACGAAACGCGTGAAGAGGTAATGCGAGTCGCGCGGGCCGGGTGAGGCCTCGGGGTGATACTGCACCGAGAACACCGGCTTGTCCTTGAGCGCGATGCCGCAATTGGAGCCGTCGAACAGCGACACATGAGTCTGCGTCACGTTGTTCGGCAGCGTGTCCTTGTCGACGGCGAAGCCGTGGTTCATCGACGTGATTTCGACCTTGCCGGTGGTCAGATCCTTGACCGGATGATTGGCGCCGTGGTGGCCCTGATGCATCTTCATGGTCTTGCCGCCGACGGCGATGCCGAGCATCTGGTGGCCGAGGCAGATGCCGAAGGTCGGCGTGCCTGCGTCGATCAGTTTCTTGATCACCGGCACGGCGTATGCGCCGGTCGCCGCCGGGTCGCCCGGCCCGTTCGACAAAAACACGCCGTCGGGCTTGAGCGCCATGATGTCCTGGGCCGAGGTCTTAGCCGGCACCACCGTGACCTTGCATCCCGTGCCGGCGAGCAGCCGCAGGATGTTGCGTTTGATGCCGTAGTCGACGGCGACGACGTGGAATTCCGAGCTCGCCTGCCGGCCGAAACCTTCGCCCCACACCCACGGCGTCTCGTCCCAGGTGAAGCGCTGGCCGCTCGTCACCATCGGCACCAGGTCCATGCCGACGAGGCCCGGCCAGTCTTTCGCTTCTTTCTTCAGCGCGGCGAGATCGAATTTGCCGGACGGCTCGTGCGCGATCACGGCGTTGGGCATGCCCTTTTCGCGGATCAGCGCAGTCAGCGCCCGGGTGTCGATGCCGCAAAGCCCGATGATGCCGCGGGCTTTGAGCCAGTCGTCGAGATTCTTGGTGGCGCGGTAATTCGACTGCGGCGTGATGGCCGAATGCAGGATGACGCCGCAGGCGCCCGGCCGCGCCGCCATGTTGACGCTCTCGATGTCGTCCTCGTTGGTACCGACGTTGCCGATATGGGGAAACGTGAAGGTGATGATCTGCCCGGCATAGGACGGATCGGTGAGGATCTCCTCGTAGCCGGTCATCGCGGTGTTGAAGCAGACCTCGCCGGCTGCCGTTCCGGTGGCGCCCAGCCCGAAGCCTTCCAAAACGGTGCCGTCGGCGAGCACCAAAAGCGCGGTGGCTTTGGGCTCGGCCCAAACCCCGGCTGGCGCTGCTTTCGACTGGGTCATGGCCACTTAGTTGCGTATTATATGAGACGAAGCAAGGGGCCGATTCTCGCCGCCCCCAACAGGATTAAATGACCGGAAAGGACCGCCCCGTGCTCCGCGATGATATCAATAAAGCCCTGACCGAGGCGATGAAGGCCAAGAACGAGCGCGCGGTCTCCACGCTGCGCATGGTCAATTCCACGCTCAAGAATGCCGACATCGAGGCGCGCGGCGCCGGCAAGCCTCCCCTCGGCGACGCCGAGGTGCTCCCCGTGCTGCAGAAGATGATCAAGCAGCGCCAGGAATCGGTCGAGCTCTACCAGAAAGGCGGCCGCGCCGATCTTGTGAAGCAGGAGCAGGAGGAGATCGCCATCATCTCCGGCTACCTGCCCAAGCAGATGTCGGATGCCGAGATGGCGGCGGCGATCGACGCCGCGATCAAGGAGATCGGCGCCGCCGGCATGAAGGACATGGGCAAGGTGATCGGCGCGCTCAAGGGCAAATATGCCGGGCAGATGGACATGGCCAAAGCGAGCGCGGCGGTGAAGGCGAAGCTGTCCGGCTGAGCGGTCTAGGACCATCGAACCTTTTTCGGTCACAGCAGACTAAGCGGTCTGAGGGGCGTCGCCGCCGGTCAAAAGCCGGCCGCGGCGCCTATTGTCATCCAGGAAAAGGACGCGATCGATGGACATTGAATTATTTTCGAGCCTGGTCGCGCTGATGGCGCGGGCGCGCGCGCATGGCGCCGTGCGCAACCTGCTGCGGCTCGATGCGCACACTCTGTGGAGCGTCGGCCTGACCCGCGCCGATGTCGCCGATTGTCTGGCTTCGCCGCAGCCGAACTCGGCTGAATTTCTGCATGCGCGCCAACTGCGCAATGTCCGGGCGGCGCTGGCAAAGCAGGATTCGCTGGGCCTATGGATTGCAGCGGCCCCGGCCGCCCCGCAGCGGTCGAAGGCGCCGGTGCGGCGCGCTGCGTAGCGAGTTGCAAGGTCGGCCTTTCTCCGTCACCCTGAGGTGCGCGCCGCAAGGCGCTCCGCGAAGGGTGACGGCCCGTGATTCAGTGCCCGCCATCCTGCGAGGCTCGCTGCGCTTGCACCTCAGGATGACGGATAAAAACAATATTTGGGGAGGATCACATGAAGACATTATTGGCGACGGCCGCAATCGCCGCGAGCCTTTGTGCCACGCCCGCTTTTGCCGACGACTACCCCAACCGCCCGATCCGCGTCTACACCACCAGCAGCGCCGGCGGCATCAGCGACATTTTCATGCGCGTCTTGAACGACGCCATGCAGAGCCGGCTCGGCCAGCCGCTGGTCATCGAGAACAAGCCGGGCGGCGCCGGCAACATCGCCGCGCGGCTATGCCAGGACGCCCCGCCCGACGGCTACACCATCTGCATCATCAACGCCGATACGGTGGTCTACAACGAATTCCTGTTTAAAAAGATTCCGTTCGAGCCGGAAAAGCTCGTGCCCGTCGTCAACCTGTTTCACCTGATCCAGGTGCTGGTGGTGAATTCGGGACTCAACGTCAAGTCGGTGGATGAACTCGTCAAGCTGTCCAAGGACAAGCCCGGCACGCTCAATTATCTGACTGCCTCGATCCCCTGCGTCGTCTACATGGACAATCTCAAGAAAAATAAGGGCGCCGACTGGGTACGCGTGCCGTTCCGTGGCGGCGGCGAAGCGGTGACCGCGATCCTGTCCGGCACCACGCCCATCGGCCTGTTCGGCCTCGGCAACATCATCTCGCAGATCAAGGCCGACAAGATGACGGCGCTGGCGCTGGTCAACAACATTCGCACGCCGCTGTTGCCGAACGTGCCGACGCTCGCCGACACCGGCTACAAAGGCGCGCCGTCGGAAACCTGGTACGGGCTCTTTGCTCCTCCCGGAACGCCGAAGGCGATCGTCGACAAGCTCAACGCCGAAGTGCGGCGCGTGTTCGAGGACAAGGCCTTTGTTGAGAAGTACGTGGTGAGCCGCGGCCAGGTGGCGGCGGTCGGCACGCCGGCGGAGTTCGCCAAGCTGATCGCCGAGGACCGCGTCGCGGCGAAGCAGGTGGTGCAGGAGTCCGGCCTGCCGCCGCAGTAGCGGCCGCCAACGCCCTGTGAATAACGAGTAAAACGGCCCGAATACCGGCGCTTAGCGCCGGTTCCTGCGCCGGCCCCGGAAAGTCTCGATTCGTCGGCCTATGATGGGGCTACCGATTCGGCCAATCCGCGAAACGAGACCGCCGCGCGCGTAAAAGCGCGGCGCATGACCCATGCGCTTCACGCCGCAGTTCCTCGATGAATTGAAAGCCCGCCTGCCGGTGTCGGAAGTCGTCGGCAGGCGCGTGAAGCTCACGCGCGCGGGGCGCGAGTTCAAAGGCCTGTCGCCGTTCAACAAAGAGAAGACGGCGTCGTTTTTTGTCAACGACCAGAAGCAGGCCTGGTTCGATTTCTCCTCCGGCAAGAACGGCTCGATCTTCGACTTCGTCATGGAGTCGGAAGGCGTCAGCTTTCCCGAAGCGGTCGAGCGTCTGGCGCAGATGGCCGGCGTGGCGCTGCCGAAGGTGTCGCGCGAGGACGAGCAGCGCGACGCGCGGCGCAAGACGCTGCACGACGTGATGGAGATCGCCGCAAAATTCTTCCAGGACACGCTCGCCGGACGCACCGGCGCGAAGGCGCGCGGCTATCTCGCCGACCGCGGGCTCGATGCCGCGACGCAATTGAAATTCCGCCTCGGCTATGCGAGCGGCGAACGCTTCGCGCTGAAGGAGCATCTCGGC
>DASUGZ010000017.1:0-24450 GCA_036273755.1 Pseudolabrys sp. | reverse complement strand
GCCCTTGGCGTGAGGCGGTGCCGCCTTGGTGATCAGCGACGGCAGCGTCGCCTCCATCACGTTGAATCCGGAGAAGAAGATCGTGACCGCGGCCAAGAGGACATAGAGATTGCCGGCGCCGAAGTAGAGCATCGCCTGGCTCACAACGAGGGCCGCGACCGACGACACGAACACGCCCTTCATGCGCCGGTACTTTTCGGCGACGACGATCGCCGGCACCATCGCCAGCACTGACACCACCAGCACCGGGAGATAGATCATCCACTGATCGTTGACCGACACATTCAGCGTGTCGTGCAGGAGGCCGGGCACCACCAGGAAGCTCGCCGTCAGCATGGCGTGCAGCGCGAACACGCCGATATCGAGCCGCAGCAGTTCTTTGTTGCGCAACACCAAGCCGATCATGCCAGGCACGGTCTCGGCGTCGCGATGGTGGCGCACGCGAACCGGGTTCGGGACCACGAATTTAGTGATGGCAATGCCGGCTAGGCCAAGCGCCACCATCAGCCAGAAGATGCCGGCGACGCCGATAAAGCGAGCGAATATCGGGCCAGCCACCACCGCGATCATGAACGAGGCGCCGATGGTGATGCCGACGGTCGCCATCGCCTTGGTACGGTTCTCTTCACGCGTCAGATCGGCGATCAGCGCCAGGATCACCGAGCCGACCGCGCCGGCGCCTTGCAGCACACGGCCGATGATGACGCCGCCGATCGAGGTCGAAACCGCGCAGACCAGACTGCCGATGCCAAACAGCAGCAGGCCGGCGACGATCATCGGCTTGCGCCCGAAACGGTCGGACAACAGGCCAAAGGGAATCTGCAACAATCCCTGGCTCAATCCGTAAATGCCGAGCGCCTCGCCGACGAGATACGGCGTCGCCCCCGAAAGCCCCTCGGCATAGGCGGCGAATACCGGATAGACCATGAACAGGCCGAGCAGCCGCACCGAAAAGACAGCGGCAAGCGAGGCGGCGGCGCGGAATTCCTGTCGTTCCATTTCAGTCTATGTCCGACGCCGAACCGATGACGGGTCCGCTCCTTGGCCTATTGGCTATCGTGCGAAGGCCGCCGAGCGAACCCGTCGGCGGCCTCTTCGGAAACCGCATTGCCGGATCGTCCCGGCGCCCCCTTAAGAGCGCGCACCATGCCTCGGGGCCTTGATCCCGGTCAAACGCGGCCGCTTGCCGCTTCCCCCCGGCTGCTGTATAGAGCCGCCAAATTCAGCGCCTTCGGCGCGTCCCCACGGAAACCCAAGCGATGAAGCAAGATATCCATCCCGGCTACCACACTATCAAGGTGGTGATGACCGACGGCAGCGAATTCACCACCCGTTCGACCTGGGGCAAGGAGGGCGACGTCATGCATCTCGACATCGACCCGAAGTCGCACCCGGCCTGGACCGGCGGCCAGCAGCACTTGGTCGACCGCGGCGGTCGTCTGTCACGCTTCCAGAAGAAGTTCTCGGGCTTCTTGAAGGCCGACGAGAAGAAGTAAACGGCGCCGGCTGCGGTCCGCAATGAAAAACCCCCGCGTCATGCGGGGGTTTTGTTTTCTTAGCCGTCGCCACGAAAAAGCTAGACGCTCTCAGCGCCGAAGGCTGCTTTGAGCAGGCCGAGCTGGCGCTCGACCGGATTGCCCACCGCGACCGCGGCCTGTTCGGGCGTCGTCTGATTGTGAATGGTGGCGTCGAGCCGGCGCACTTTGCCCTGCAGCAGATGCGAACGCTCGATCAGCTCACGCAAGCTTGCCGGCAGCAGTTCGAGATTGTGGGGTTCGTGATAGTCGGCAGCCGACAGCTTGACCTTGGCCTTTTCCTTGTTGGCCTGGGCAAGCGACATCTCGCCTTCCTTCACCGCGCGATGCAGCAGCAGCCAGGACGCAAGCTGCATCAGCCGTGTCGTCAGCCGCATGCTTTCGGTGGCGTAGGCGAGCGCGGCTTGGCGCTCGAGCTTCTTGGATTCCTGCCGGCCAGCGCCGTCGAGATAGGTCGCAGTTTCTTCGACCAGCGCCATGCCGTCGCGGAACAGATCGGCGAAGACCTGCGAATTGGCCAGCCGCGCGCCGAACGACACCGGCTGCAAATCGTTGATTGACTTCTCACCCATACGCGTACGCCTTACCCATGCACCGGAACTGTTACACGTTCCGTTTGTGCGGCAAGCATCGCGCGCCCCGGGCTGGTATGTCCAGACCGCCGATGCGCAAACTTTGCGACATAGTTGCCGGGCAAGCTTAAGAGCGCGGCGACCATAGGCGCCGTTTCTGTCCCGAAATGAGACAAAAAAGAGCCGCCGTTGCCGGCGGCTCAAAGTTGATAACAGGGAGGCGTCAAACAGAGTGGACAGGAGCCACTCAATGTCCATGAAGATGGACGTCCACAGTAATGATCCAGAAGCCTTAACGACCGGTTACCAAAGCGCGGCAAATGCGGAATTTTTGGACCGAGCGAAGCCCGGAAGCGGTAAATCTACCGCTTGAAGAACTGATCGGCGGCCGAACGAACCGCGCGCTTGCTCGCCATATCCGCTTCCAACCTGGAAATTTCGTCGTGCAAGAGCTGCACACGCGCCGCCAATTCCTCGACCGAGAGCAGGCTTAAGTCCTGCCCAATCTCGTGCACGATTTTTTTCTTCGGCTTGTCGTCGTCGTCGATCATCGGCATGGCAGGTCTCCGGAATTCGCTCGAATCTAACCGCGCCGGCTCGGGTTGTCACACCGCCAAGGCCGACCTACACCAGACGCCGAAGCCTGCGAAAAAAGCTGAGGATTCCATGACCGCACCCCCGACCAGCATGACGGCAATCGGCATCAAAGCCCCCGGCGGACCGGACATGCTGGTCCCGGAGCAGCGCCCGGTTCCAAAGCCCGGCGTCGGCGAAATTCTGGTGCAAGTGGCCGCCGCGGGCGTCAACCGGCCGGACGTGATGCAGCGTCAGGGTCTTTATCCGCCGCCGCCCGGCGCGCCGGATATTCCGGGCCTCGAAATTGCGGGCGAGATCGTCGCGCTCGGCGCCAACGTCGAGCGCTGGAAAATCGGCGACCGCGTGATGGCACTGGTCTCGGGCGGCGGCTATGCCGACTATTGCCTCGCGCACGAGAGCCACACCCTGCCGGCAGGCGGCCTCACGATGATCGAGGCCGGCGCACTTCCGGAGACCCTGTTCACCGTCTGGCACAACATGGTCGAACGCGGCGGACTGAAATCGGGCGAGACTTTCCTCGTCCACGGTGGCACGTCCGGCATCGGCACCATCGCGATCCAACTCGCCAAGGCGCTCGGCGCCCGCGTCATCACGACCGCCGGTTCGGACGAGAAATGCGCCGCCTGCCGCAAGCTCGGCGCCGACGTCGCCGTTAACTATAAAGCCGAGGACTTCGTCGCCGCCACCAAAGCAGCCTCCGGCGACAAGGGCGCCGACGTTATACTCGACATGGTCGGCGGCGATTACATCGCGCGCAATTACGAAGCGGCCGCGGTCGAGGGCCGCATCGTGCAGATCGCGTTTCAAGGCGGCCCGAAAGCGACGGTCAATTACATGCGTCTCATGCTCAAACGGCTGCACCACACCGGCTCGACGCTGCGGTCACGCTCGATCGCCGACAAAGGCGCGATCCGCGCCGCCGTCGAAGCCAAGGCGCTGCCGCTGATCGTTGCCGGCAAGGTGAAGCCTGTGATCTACAAGACCTTCCCGCTCGATCAGGCCGCCGCCGCCCACGCCCTGATGGAATCGAGCGCGCACATCGGCAAGATCGTGCTAACCCGTTGAAAACGCTTTCGATCGATTGCCCACCTCGCGCGGAGTCGGTAGTCTCCGCGAACCGCCTGAGCCGCGAAATCGGCGCATTGTCGCAGCACAACGGGCGCGGGGGAATTGGCTTGCAGTTGCCGCCTGCGAAACCGCAATGGACACCGCCGCGGCCGGGGGAATGAGATTGACTTTGCAGCGCTGCGCAACGGTGCTCGCGTTCGCCGCCGCGTTGCTGGCGGCGCAGCCTGTGCGCGCGCTGGAAGCGGTCAACGTGCGGCTCGATGTCTCCGCCATCGATCTCACCGCGGCCACCGTGGTGCAAAAAACCGAAACCGACCGCATCCAGGTCTCCACCGCGCCCGGCCCCGACGGCATCATCCGCCGCATCGAGGTGCGCGCGCGCGAAGCCAGCACCAACTGGGCGGTGTTCGCGCTCACCAACAATTCCGACGAGCAGATCGACCGGCTGATCGTCGTGCCGCATTACCGCATGGTCGGCTCGGGCCTGTTCTGGCCCGATCTCGGCCTGTCACGCATCGCCGCCATCACACCATCGTCGGGCGACCGGCCGGTGCGGCAGGAGAACACCACGGCGGACATCTTCCGCGTCACGCTCGACCCCGGCACGGTAATCACCTTCGTCGCCGAACTGCGCGCCGACAAGTTGCCGCAGATCTACCTGTGGGAGCCGGACGCCTACAAGGACAAGGTCAACTCCTTCACGCTGTACTACGGCATCGTCATCGGCATCGCCGGCCTGTTGGCGCTGTTCCTCACCATTCTGTTCGTGGTCAAAGGCTCGGTGATGTTTCCCGCCGCCGCCGCGCTCGGCTGGGCGGTGTTGATTTATATCGGGATCGACTTCGGCTTCTGGGGCAAGGTGTTCGACATGTCGGCCGGCGCCGAGCGCGTTTGGCGTGCTTGCGGCGAGGCGATTCTGTCAGCGACCTTGCTGGTGTTCCTGTTCGCCTATCTCAATCTGTCGCGCTGGCACGTGCGCTATGCCCACATCACGCTGGCCTGGCTCGCGGCGCTCGCCGCGCTTACCGCGGTCGCGGTGTTCGATCCGGCGGTTGCGTCCGGCATCGCCCGCATGTCGCTTGCCGGCATTGCAGTGTTCGGGCTGGCGCTGGTGATCTACTTGTCCACGCACGGCTACGACCGCGCCGTGCTGCTGATTCCGACTTGGTTGCTGCTTGTGGTGTGGACCGCCGCCGCGGCGCTTGCGGTCACCGGGCTTGTCACCAACGACATCATCGGCCCGGCGCTGCTCGGCGGCCTGGTGCTGATCGTGATGCTCATCGGCTTCACGGTGATGCAGCACGCTTTCGCCGGCGGCATCACCCACGGCATCGTGTCCGACGTCGAGCGACGCGCGCTGGCGCTGACCGGCGCCGGCGACCTGATCTGGGACTGGGACGTGTCCGCCGACAAGATCTTCACCAGCCATGAAACCGAGCAGTTGCTCGGCTTGAAGCGCGGCACGCTGGAAGGTCCGGCCGCCACTTGGCTTGAAGTGCTGCATCCGCTCGACCGCGACCGCTTCCGCGCTTCGCTCGATTCGGCGGTGGAGCAACGGCGCGGCCGGTTGAACCAGGGCTTCCGGCTGCGCGCCAACGACGGCCACTATCTCTGGTTCACGCTCAAGGCACGGCCCGTGGTCGGCTCCGACGGCGAAGTGGTGCGGCTGGTCGGCACGCTCACCGACGTCAACGACTTCAAAAAGGCCGAGGAGCGCCTGCTGTTCGACGCCGTGCATGACAACCTCACCGGTCTGCCGAACCGCGAATTGTTCATCGACCGCATGGAGGCGGCCTTCGGCTTCGCCCGCGCCGAGCCGCAGATCCGCCCATCGATCCTGGTCATCAACCTCGACCGCTTCAAGCAGGTCAACGACTCGGTCGGCATGTCGATCGGCGACTCGGTGCTGCTGACCATCGCGCGCCGGCTCGCCCGCCTGCTCAAGCCGCAGGATACCCTTGCCCGTTTGTCCGGCGATCAGTTCGCGCTGATCCTGCTGTCGGAGACCGAGCCCGCACGCATCGTCGCTTTTGCCGAGACCATGCGACGCACCCTGCGCGCGCCGATCGGCTTCAACGACCGCGAGATCTTCATCACCGCCTCGATCGGCCTGGCGCTGCCCGAAAACGAGGCGCGCAGTTCTGAGGAGGTGCTCAAGGACGCCGAACTCGCGATGTATCACGCGAAAAGAATCGGCGGAGACCGCATCGAAATCTTCAAACCGGCGATGCGCTCGCGCAAGACCGACCGCCTCACCATGGAATCGGAGTTGCGCCGCGCCATCGAGCGCGAAGAGATCAAGGTGCTGTACCAGCCGATCGTCCGGCTGGAGGATCGTGCCATCGCCGGCTTCGAGGCCTTGGCGCGCTGGGATCATCCCAAGCTCGGCCGGCTGTCGCCGATCGAGTTCATCACCACGGCCGAAGAGATCGGGCTGATCGTCGATCTCGGCCTGTTCGTGCTCGAGCGCACCGCCAAGCGTCTCGCCACCTGGCAAGCGGCGAGCCGCTCGCGCGAGCCGATTTTCGCCAGCGTTAATGTGTCGTCGCGGCAATTGCTGCGCCACGACCTGATCCAGGACTTGCGCGGCGTGCTGTCGCGCGCGGCGATTGCGCGGGGCACCTTCAAGCTGGAGATCACCGAATCACTGGTGATGGAGAACCCCGAGCACGCAGCGCAGATGCTCACCCGCATCAAGGAGCTTGGCGTCGGGCTCTCGCTCGACGATTTCGGCACCGGGCACTCCTCGCTCGCCTATCTGCAGCGCTTCCCGTTCGACACCATCAAGATCGACCAGTCCATCGTGCGCACCACGGCGCAAGGCACGCGGCCGGTGATCTTGCGCTCGATCATCGCGCTGGCGCACGACCTCGGCATGGACGTCGTCGCCGAAGGCGCCGAGACCGATTCCGACGCGGTCGAACTCTACCAAATGGGTTGCGAATACGCGCAAGGCTTCGCCTTCGGCGAACCGATGAGCGCACAGGCGGCCGGCGGATTGTTGACCGGCGAACGGCTCGAGGTCGCGCCTTGATCGCGCGATGAGCGGAGCGCGATGACATCGCTGCCAAGAAACACCGACAAACCGACGGTCGAGGGCTTCGGCCGCGAGTGGTCGACGTTCACGCAATCGGCTGAGGCGTTCACGGACGCCGACCGCCGCGCGATGTTCGACGGCTATTTCGCGATCTTTCCCTGGGACCGCTTGCCGCAGAACAGCGTCGGCGCCGACATCGGTTGCGGCAGCGGCCGCTGGGCCATGTTAGTGGCGCCGCGCGTCGGCCATTTACATGCGATCGATCCGGCCGCCGACGCGCTGGCGGTCGCGCGCGGCAATCTCGCCGGCCTCGGCAGTGTCAGCTTCCATCAGGCGTCGGTGTCGGCGTTGCCGCTCGCCGACAAGTCGCTCGATTTCGCCTATGCGCTCGGCGTGCTGCACCACGTGCCCGACACCGCGCAGGCAATCCGCGACATTGCCGCCAAGCTGAAAGCCGGCGCGCCGTTTCTGCTCTATCTCTACTATGCCTTCGACAACCGCTCAGCCGGCTACCGGACGCTGTGGAATATTTCCAACGCCGGCCGGGTGATCCTGTCTCGCGCGCCCTACCCGCTGCAGATCGCCGCGACGACGGTCATCGCCTACGCAGTCTATTGGCCGATCGCGCGCCTGGCCGCGCTGTTGGAAAAGGCTGGCCTGCTGCCGCGTTCCTGGCCGCTGAGCTACTACCGTCACCGCGCGCTTTACGTGATGCGCACCGACGCCTTCGACCGCTTTTGCACGCGCCTGGAGCAGCGCTTTACCCGCGCGCAGATCGCCGACATGCTGCGCGCCGCCGGTTTCGACAACATCACGTTTTCAGATACAGAGCCGTTCTGGGTCGCGGTCGCCAGTAAGATTTAGGCGTGGCCCGCTTCGCTCGACAGCATGCCGGGGTCGATGCCGATCTTGCGCAGCGCCCGCTCGTATTTGTGGTCGGTGTCGGTGCCAAAGATCAATTCCGGGTCGGCGGCGCAGTGCAGCCAGCCGTTCTGCTGGATCTCGTTTTCCAATTGTCCGGGCGCCCAGCCGGCATAACCGAGCGCAAGGATAGCGCTTGCCGGCCCTTTGCCGCGCGCGATCGCCTTGAGGATATCGAGGGTCGCGGTGAGGCAGATTCCATCGTCGATCGGCAACGTCGAGTTCTCGATGAAGAAATCGGCCGAGTGCAACACGAAGCCGCGCCCGGTTTCCACCGGCCCGCCTTTGAGCACCTTGACGTCTTCTGCGCGCACCGGAAGCTGGATACGCTCGGCCGCGGGAATCACCTCGAGTTGCACCAAGAGGTCGGGAAACTTGAGATTCCCGGCCGGCTGGTTGACGACGATGCCCATGGCGCCTTCCGAGGAATGCGCGCAGACGTAAATGACTGCGCGAGAAAAGCGTTCGTCGCCCATCGCCGGCATTGCGATCAGCATCTGTCCGTCGAGGTAGCCGCGCGCCGGCCGCTTGCCGCTGGTTTTTCGTGGAAGCTTCATGACGAAAGGTTACCTAATCGGTCCGCCTTTGCAAACGACGGCGCTTGCGGAAAGTTCAATCACCCACCGTCATATTTAAAGTGGAAATTGTGGCGGAATCTCCGCAGTGCCTGGTTCAACCATTGCTCACAATGAATTCAGTGGCGAAACGCGTGGCAACCAACTAGACCAAGCCATATGGAAAAGTTTTTCCGCTCAATTTGCGCTGTCCTGGCCGTCGGCTGCTTCGCCGCGCTAAGCGGCTCGCCGGCGCGCGCGGCCGATGCCTCGCCCTGGGTCGAAGACAGTTACTCCGCGATTCGTCTGATCGCCGGCGCCGGCAAAAGCGGCGATGCCCGCGCCGGTATCGAGATCAAGCTGCAACCGGGCTGGCACACGTATTGGCGCTACCCAGGCGATTCGGGCGTGCCGCCGCGCTTCGATTTTGCCGGTTCGGACAATGTTGCCACCGCGCAAGTGTCGTTCCCGGCGCCGCACGCCTTTACCGACGAAGCCGGCACCATCATTGGCTACAAAGCAAATGTCGTTCTGCCAGTGCGCATCGTGCCGCGCCAGAAGAACAAGCCGGTGACGCTGCGCGGCAAGATTGATTACGCCGTGTGCGAGAAGCTGTGCGTGCCGGTCGAAGCGAAGGTCGAATTGACCCTTCCGCCCAAGAGCGCCGACAACGCCGCGTTGGATGCCGCGGAAGCGCGCGTGCCGAAACCCGTAACCGCCGCGCAAGCCGGACTCAGTGCCAAACGCACTGGCGGCGATAAGCCAAAGCCGCAGATATTCGTCGATCTCGCCGCGCCGACCGGACAGCCGGTCGAGTTGCTGGTCGAGGGACCGACGCCGGATTGGGCGCTGCCCATCCCCAAACCCGCGCCAGGCGCCCCGGCAGGCCATTACTATTTTAGCTTCGAACTCGACGGGCTGCCGCCCGGCGTCGATCCCAAGTCGGCGGTCGAATTGACCTTCACCATCGTGCAGGGCGATCGCGCGACCGAGGTCAAGACCCATCTCGACTAAGCGCCGTCAAGCGCGCTAGTTTGCGCCCCATAAAATCAGGGAGACTAAACCTATGCCTATCAAAGTCGGCGACAAATTGCCCAACGCAACGTTCCGCACGCATACCGCGGAAGGTCCCAACAAGCCGAAGACCACCGACGACATTTTCAAGGGCAAGAAGGTCGTGCTGTTTGCCGTGCCTGGCGCCTTCACGCCGACCTGCAACAACCTGCACATCCCGAGCTTCCTCAACAACATCGCCGGTTTCAAGGCCAAGGGCGTCGACACCATCGCGGTGACCGGCGTCAACGATGCCTTCGTCATGGACGCATGGAAGAAGGCGACCGGCGCCGAAGGCAAGATCGATTTTCTCAGCGACGGCAATGCCGAATTCGCCAAGGCGATCGACATGGCCTTCGACGCTTCCGGCAACGGCCTCGGCACGCGGTCGAAGCGCTATTCGATGCTGGTCGAGGACGGCGTGGTGAAGAAGTTCAACATCGAGGATGCGCCCGGCAAGTGCGACATTTCCGGCGGCCAGGCGCTGCTCGGACAGATCTGATCACCGTCATTCCGGGGCGCCGCGGCGAACGCCCGCGCCCCGGAATGTCTATTTCGTCTTCATTGCGCCTTTCGCACCCGCGCGCGCGGCAATGAGACCTTCGCGCGCAAGCTCGTCGGCCCGTTCGTTCAAGGCGTGGCCGGCATGACCTTTCACCCAATGCCAGTGTACCTGGTGCTCGCCGAGCGCGGCATCGAGCCGTTTCCATAGATCGACGTTCTTGACCGGGCTCTTGTCGGCGGTGCGCCAGCCGTTGCGCTTCCAATTATGGATCCAGCTCATGATGCCGTTGCGCAAATATTGGCTATCGGTATGGATGTCGACCGCGCACGGCCGTTTGAGCGCCTCAAGCGCGGCAATCGCCGCCATCAATTCCATTCGGTTGTTGGTGGTAACCGCCTCGCCGCCCATCAGCTCCTTGTTGTGATCGCCGAACGACAGGATCGCGCCCCAACCGCCGGGACCAGGATTGCCCGAACAAGCGCCATCAGTATGAATGGTGACGCGCTCGCTCATGTTTTTTCCCTGCGCATGATCTTATCCGAAAACCGGTTCCCACTTTTCGGGATCATGCGCTGTTCAGGCCATAATCGCTGGCGCTCTTCACCGACTGATGGAAGCGCAGCTTGCGGAAATATTCGAGCGGGTCTTTCGGCTTGACCAGCGCGCCGTCCGGCACCGCCAGCCAATCGACCAGCCGGGTCAGCAGAAAGCGCGTCGCAGCGCCGCGCGCCAGCACCGGCAGCGCCGCGATCTCCGCCGCCGATAGCGCACGCACCTTGCCATAGGCCTTGAGCAGCGCGCGGCCCTTGGTGACGTTGTAGGAATGGTCCGGCTCGAAGCACCAGGCATTGAGACAGACCGCGACATCAAAGGAAAGCGTGTCGGTGCAGGCGAAATAAAAATCGATCAGCCCCGACAATTTGTCGCCGAGGAAGAACACGTTGTCGGGAAAGAGATCGGCGTGGATGACGCCGGACGGTAGATCGCGCGGCCAGGATTTTGCCAGCGCGTCGAGTTCCTTGGCGATCTCGTCGCACAGGCCGGGCCGCACGCTGTCGCCGCGCGGCTTGGCGTGCTCGTAGAGCCCGCGCCAGCTTTCCATGCCCAGCGCGTTCGGCCGCTTCTGCGCAAAATCGCCGCCGGCAAGGTGCAGCTTCGCAAGCGCTTCGCCCACCGCGGCGCAATGACCGGCATTCGGCCTGCGAATCCACAGACCGTCGAGAAACGTGACGATCGCCGCCGGCCTTCCGGCGAGACGGCCGAGCATGCCGCCGTTTTTGTTTTTCACTGGCTGCGGACAGGTGATACCGCGCGCGGCGAGATGCTCCATCAGCGCCAGAAAAAACGGCAGATCGCGCTCGGCGACACGCTTCTCATAGAGCGTGAGGATAAAATTGCCCGCCGTGGTATGGACGAGGAAATTGGAGTTCTCCACGCCTTCCGCAATGCCCTTATAGGACAACAGCGCGCCAATCTCGTAGCCGGCGAGGAAGGAGGTCAGATCGTCGGCGGTGACGTCGGTGTAGACGGCCATGCAACGCTCACTCGGCCGCCTGGGTCTCCCGCAGCGCGCGGGGCAGCGGAAAGAACATGTCTTCCGTAACGGCGGAGACGGTCTCGACGCTCACGTCGTAGCGTTGCGCGAAGGCGTCGATGATTTCCCCGACCAGAACTTCGGGCGCCGAGGCGCCGGCGCTGATGCCGAGCGTCGCGACGCCGGTGAAGGCGCTCCAGTCAATGTCGGCGGCGCGCTGCAGCAGCGCCGCGCGCGGACAGCCGGCGCGTTTGGCAACCTCGGTCAGCCGCTGCGAATTCGACGATTGCGGCGAGCCGACCACGATCATGGCGTCGACCTTCGGCGCGACGCGGCGCACCGCTTCCTGCCGGTTGGTGGTGGCGTAGCAGATGTCGTCCTTGCTCGGCCCGGCGATCGACGGGAAGCGCCGCTTGAGCACGGCAACGAGCTTCGCGGTGTCCTGCACCGACAGCGTCGTCTGCGTCACATAAGCGAGATTGCGGGCGTCGCGCGGCACGAAAGCCTCGGCGTCGGCGATGCTTTCGACCAGTGTGATGGCCTGCGGCGGCAACTGGCCGAGCGTGCCGATCACTTCCGGATGGCCGGAGTGGCCGATCAGCACGATCTCGCGGCCGCGGCGATAGTGGATTTCCGCCTCGCGGTGCACCTTGGTGACCAGCGGGCAGGTGGCGTCGAGCGCGAACAGGCCGCGCCGCGCCGCTTCCGCCGGCACGCTGCGCGCAACGCCATGCGCGGAAAAGATCACCGGCGCGCCGGTGTCGGGAATCTCGTCGAGTTCCTCGACGAAAATCGCCCCCTTGGCGCGCAGGCTTTCCACCACGTAGCGGTTGTGCACGATTTCATGGCGGACGTAGACCGGCGGTCCATAGATGGCGAGCGCGCGCTCCACCGACTCGATCGCCCGCACCACGCCGGCGCAAAATCCGCGCGGCGAGCACAGCAGAATCTTGAGCGGCGGCTTTGCCTGAATGGTCATCGGGGCGTCCCGGAATCGCGCCGATTTTCCGCGCGATTTACCTCTGGATGTGGGCTGCGCCGCCCCACCCTGTCAAGACGCCATGGTTGCACGGGCCGGACCAAGCCCCTATATTCCGCCCACTTTCCAGTCATCATCGATGATCTGGTGCTTCGCCCGGCGGGCGGGCGAAGCGATGAGGAGATTTGCCTATGGCCACACCAGCACCCTTGATGCCGAAGGCGACCGCCGTCTGGCTGTTGGATAATACCGCTTTGACCTTCGAACAGATCGCCGAGTTCTGCAAATTGCACCCGCTGGAGGTGAAAGCCATCGCCGACGGCGACGCCGCGCAGGGCATCAAGGGCCTCGATCCGATCCAGACCGGGCAGCTCACGCGCGAAGCGATCAGCGCCGCCGAAGCCAACCCGGAGCAGAAACTGGCGCTGAGCGAGGCCAAAGTTTCGGTTCCCGCGCCGGAACGCGGCAAGAAGGGCCCGCGCTACACGCCGGTGTCGCGCCGCCAGGACCGGCCGAACGCCATTTTGTGGCTGGTGCGCAATCATCCGGAACTCAAGGACGCCGCCATCATGCGCCTCGTCGGCACCACCAAGTCGACCATCGCGGCAATCCGCGACCGTACGCACTGGAATGCCGCCGCACTCGCGCCAATGGACCCGGTGACGCTCGGTCTGGCGACGCAGACCGACCTCGACTTCGAGGTCAACCGCGCCAACAAGGAAAAGCCGCTGCCGGCCGACACCGGCGCGACACTGCTGCCTGCCGCCGAAACGACCGCGAAGAAGGAAGCGGAAGTCGCTGCCGCGCAGGCCGCCGAGGCCGAAAAGAAGCCGGGCGGTTCCGATCTCGACGTCTCCGCCGTCTTCGCCAAGCTCAAGCAGCTCGGCGGCAAGGGCGAGAAGGACGACGAGAAAAACGAGTAGCGAACATCAGCGCCTGCGCCACACGGTCACCGTAATGTCGTTCGCCGCATCGAGCATTTGCGGCGCGCCGGCGGTCAGGCCGTGTTGCGCCATGATCTCTTCCGGCGTCTGACGCGGCACGCCGGGAAACACCGGACGGCCGCCGGGAAGCCGCACGCGCGGCCCGCGGCTCAAATGAAATTCGTCGTAGCGGTCAAGGAACAACCCGAACACGCCCGTGCCGCCCACCACGCCGAGCTTGGCATCTGTCACGCCCAACGTATCCCACGCCTTTTCGAACGGCGCTCCCGCCGGATTCCACAGGATGCCTTTGGCGTTGTGAGGATCCGTTTCGATCGCCTTGACGCGGTTGCTCACCGTGATGCGGTGACGCAGCGGCGCGTTCGGATGCGGCTCCTGCGAATGGCGTCCGTTGATCGCGACCTGCACGCGATTCATGCCGTCGATGAAATATTTCTCGTCGGCCTTGAATTTCAGCGTGTCGGGCATGACGCCGCTGGCGTCGGCCAGCATGCCGTCCTCGGAGACGATGGCAAAACCGATAATCGCCGTCGGCCCGCTCATGCGTATCCCCGCGTGCCTTCCACCGCGGCGACATAGCGCGCGACCGATTTTTCCAGAACCTGCTTGGCATCCTTCGTGATGACGCGGTCGAAATAATGGCCGTAGAGCGCGTCGAAGGAAAACGGCGCCATCGCCTTACCGATCGCGCTCACCTCGCGCGCCGACAGCGGGATGAAATTCGGATAGCTGCGCATGAAGGAGAGCCACTTGCGGTCGGTGGCGACCGTCAAGATATCGCCGGAGCAGACCACCCCGCGGCCGCCCGCGCCTTGCGCCCAATGCAGCACAGTGCCGCCTTCGAAATGGCCGCCGCAGCGAATGAGCGTGACGCCGTCCCATATTTTGTACGTGTCGCCCTGCCACAGCCTGATCGCGGGATCGGTGCGCTTGATCCAGGCCTTGTCGGCAGCGTTGAGATGGATCGGGCAATCGAAGGCGTGCGCCCATTCCACCATCGTGGTGTAGAAATGCGGATGCGAAATCGCGATGGCTTGCAGGCCGCCGAGGCCCTTGATCGCCGAAATCGTCGCGGCGTCGAGCGTAGCGATGCAATCCCACAAAATATTGCCGCCGGCGGTGCGCAGCAGCAGCGCGCGCTGGCCGATGGCGAATTGCGGCGTCGAACCGATGCCGATGACACCGGTGTCGTATTCGCGCATTGCGTTCATGTGGCTCTGCGCCAACGCGGCCAGCGTCGTCCAGGTCTGTCCACGCGGCGGCACGTATTGCCGCTCCTCCTCGCAGACCGCGCATTGCGCCGGCGGTTGCGCACTTTCGGCATATTGCATCCCGCAGGCCGTGCAGATGAAATAAGGCATGGAGTTCCCTTGTAGCAGCGGCGCAAAGTATTTCGCGCGCGATCGCGCTTTATCGTGTTTGCGCCCTTGTTATCCCAAGCCGCGTAGTTAGCTCCTTAGAGTACCTAATGCGTATTTAGGTCCCTTTTGAAAAGGAATTATACTATGAGCAATACTCCGAACACGGCTTCCGAACCTCAGAAGCCCGCTTCCCCGGCGCAGACGCCGCAGCAGCAGAATCAGAATAATCCGCAGCCCAGCACCGAAAAGCCGGGCCAGCAACAGCAGAAGTAGGCTGTTCGACCGAACGATACGAAAGCCCGGCCAAGCGCCGGGCTTTTTTGTTGCGCGAGCGTTCGTTCCCGATTCAAGTTTCAAACAGCCAAGCTGAAGCGCCCGTATTCTTTGCCGGCCCCGGGTAGGCCGCCTCCCCATTTTCTTCCCCTCGCGTAAGCCGAGGGGAATGGAGCGCCAAGCGACGCACCAGTCTTCCGTAGAGCCGCACATCTCATCGATGTGCGGGCGCCTCCCGGCGCTCCATTGCGGCGTTCTTCTCAGGCTCCCGGGTCCGTGCTTCCGGGTGCGGACAGGGGCGAAGCCCACTGATCCAGGCGGCTCTCGCCGCCCTTCGTCCGTGCCCGTCCAGCCATCGAAGGCAGCCGGGCGTAGTGCCGGCGGACGGCAGGCCGGGGCCTCCCGGGTGCGTGGCTGCGAACCACGCCCGCGGGCGCCGCACGACCGGAACCGGTTTCCCGGTCCGATCCGGCGAGGGTCAGCGGCTGCGCATCTCCACAGCCCCCTCACCGCTGCTCCGCTTCAGGATCGCCTCTAGAAGCGCCCCTCGTCGAGCAGGTTATAGGATTATAAACACAGGATTTTAAACCTGTCAAGTCGGAGGTCTTCGTCTAAAAAAAGGCCGCCAAAACCTTCGCGATGGCGCGGCGAGCCTGGGCGTTCAAGCGGAACAGGTCCGTGTCAATCGACAGGTAGAGCTGAGGGTGAACGAGGTCTAGCGCCTCCGCTCGCACGGCTTGGTGCGCATCCGAGAACGCAGAGCCTTCTTTGATATAGACGACAATGTTCTGCTGGTACCAAAAAGAGACGCGATCATTGCCCCAAATCATGGGCCGCACAAGATCGTAAGCGCGGAAGCCGTTGCTCTGGAAAATTCCCGCCCACCAGCTTTGCCACTGACAATTGACGTGGTGCGTGCCGCCTTGGTGGGGGATCGCTGCCGAGAACACGACCACATCGGCGCTTTCGCAGAGGCTGCGGACAAACCCCGGCGCCGATTCGCGAGGCAGGTGCTCAGCGACTTCAAGCGACAATACAACGTCGAATTTTCGGGCGCTGGTGAAGGGGCGCGTCAGGTCGGTTGGTTCGAAGAGATCGGCGGCGATGTGCAGACCGGCGGAGAGGGCATACTCGCCGTCGCGGCCGAACACCATCCCAACACCGGCTTCGCTGAATGCGCGCAACCACGTCCCGACGCCGCATCCGACATCGAGAACCGATCTCGGCCGGAACAGGTCGATTAAGAGCGGGACGACCTCTTTCGCCGAGCGATAAGACGCATTCTCGAAGCCGTGAAAAAAGCTGGGGTCGTAGGGCGTCCCCGCGCGCTTTTTGGTGGCCATAACCATGGTTGTGAGCATAGTAGCGCACAACCAAAACTACAACCGGCTTGCGGGCGAGTTTCAAACCGACCCACTATCCAAGCGGACGGCGCGACACCTCTCGCCTAATGCATGTCCGCCCGACGCGCGGCCTGCTTGGCCTGCGGCGGCGGCGCGACCGACTGGCGCGCCTCGATCTCGGCCATGCGCAGGATGTAGACCAGAAAATCGAGCCCGAGATTGCCGGCAAGGTTCGCCAGCTCGGCGCTGGTCTCGGCAATGAGATCGATGGCGTGCGTGTTCGGCTGTTTGCGCATGCTGGCCCCCGCTGAATGGAACAAAATTAAAATGCGGAACCGCGCCGCACGCAATCCGTGTCGTGCGGCGCGCCGCTCACAACGCGGTGATTTTAGTTTGATTCAATTGCGTGAATGCGGAGTGCGCGCTACCGATAAGCTTCACAGGTCTTTGAGGAGAACCGTTCCCCAGATCACCGCAACACCGGCGAGAGCAACCAGCCAGTTATGGAAAGTAAATCCGAAGACAGAGGTGTCGCCGGTCATGAAGCTGAAGAATTTATCCATGGCGAAGGCTTATAAGCCCGAGAGCCAATAAAAATCTCGTAGATTTTTGCCGCCGCTCACCCGCCCTCCTCCGGCGGCTTGATATGGCGGAACGAGAACAGCAGCGCCAGGTCGTAGACGATCTTCAACGTGCCGCAGAGGATCAGCGGCAGGCCGAGGAACGAGGCGTTGAGCAGCGCGCCGGCAAGCGCGGGGCTCAAGGACGACGCGAGGCTACGCGGCACCGCGGTGACGCTCGCCGCCGCCGGGCGTTCGGGCGGCGTCACCACCGCCATGACGTAAGACGAGCGCGTCGGCACGTCCATCTGCGACAGCGCGGCGCGCACCAGCAAGAGGCCAAGCGCCAGCGGCAGATTGGGCGCAAAGGCCGCGAGGATGAGACAGACGCTCGACGGGATATGCGTGAACACCATGGTGTTGACGAGGCCGAAGACCCGCGAGATGCGCGCCGCCGCCGGATACGAGAAGGCGGAGAGCACACTGGTCCAGAAGAAGAAGACGCCGGCCGCCGATACCGACATGTCGAAGCGCGTGAACAGCCAGACCGCGAGCAGCGACTGCACGATGAAGCCGCCGGCAAAGGCGTCGAGCGAAAACAAAGCTGCGAGCTTGTAGACGACATTGCGCGAGACGGTGAGCGGCACCGCGGGTGGGCGCTTTTCGACGTGCGCGTGCGGCAGCTTGAGATAGATCGCGGCGCTGGCAAGCCCGAGCAGCGCATAGACGTAGAACATCGCCTGGAAGGCGGCGATGCGGGTAAAACCTTCGGACACCAGAAAATCCGGCGCTACGGCAGCGAGCGAGCCGACCGCCATCGACAGCGCGCCGATCAGACTGTAGCGGGCAAAGGCGCGCGTGCGCTCGTCGTCCGACACGCCGTAGCTGATCATGGCGTGTTCGAGCGGGATCAGCACGCCGATGTCGCCGGTCGAAGGGTTGATGCTGCCGAGGAAGGCGACGCCGACGAGGAAGACGATGCGCTGGCTCTGCGGAAACGCCAGGCCCGTGCCGATCATCAGCGCCGCGCCGGCAATCAGCAGGTTGCGCAGGTCGAAGCGTGGGGCGATGAGGCCGACGCCGAGTGTGAACAGCGCCGTGCCGAAGAGCGCCGCCGCGGCGATGATGCCGATCGCGGTGGCGTCGAAGCCGATCGCCGCGAGATAGGCCGGCAGCACGACGACGGCAAAGCCGTCGCCGAAGCCGCGCAAGGCGCGCGCGGCAAAGAGGAGGAGGATGGTGGAGCGCGGTGTCATCAAGCGAATGCGCCGTTCGGTTTGCCCTGCCGCACCATCTCGCGGCAGTAGGCGTAGAGCGCATCGTACACGATCCACTCCGCGGCATTGAGCACGTGGTCGTCCTTGAAGCCGAGATGGCGGAAGCCTTCGGCGACCGCTTCGAGGCCCGCGCCTTCCGGCTGATGGTAGAGCGTGTTGTCGGTGTCGGCGCCGTTGACGATCCGGCCCAGCAGCATCAGCGCCGCATCGCCGGTGAGCTTGTATTTCTTCACTATAGCCTCGAACGAGCATTCCTGGCCGTGATGGCCAAGCTCCGCGCCTTTGACGTCGTAGGGAATGGCGGAAAGGCGCTTCGCCTCGGCGTCGACCTTGTCGGCGGGCACGAAGACGAACTCGGCATCCTTGTCGACGAATTTCTTGATCAGCCAAGGGCAGGCGACGCGGTCGACCTTCACGCGCTCGCGGGTGATCCATTTCATGAGGCGGCTCCTTCCATGCGGCGACGGCGCGTGGAAACCGCCGCGTGAGCAACGGTCAGGACGAGGATTCGCGGATGATGCGAGAGCCTTTGTCCGTCCATGCGCAATCGCCTCGAACAATCGAGTGTTGCGCAGCGCTTGGACGAAAGAGCCGTCTGACGGGGAGACTGCGGCGGTCCCCGTAACGCAGCAAGAGTAGCGGGCAAAAACGCCGGTCACAAGTGGCCCCCTCATCGGCCGCCGCTGGCTTTTGCGCCAGTTATGGTAATGTCGGCTTGCGTGCCATTGCGTCCGACACGGCTATTGCCGTATCGGCCGACGCCTGGGCACGAAGGGGCCGCATCATCGTGAAAGCCGCGATCATAGCGCTCGCTTGCGGGACGACGCTGCTGCCGTTTTACCCGCTGACGGTCCAGGCCGAACCCTCGACCGCCGCGTGCACCGACTACGCGCACCGATACGCGCAACAGCAGACAAGAGGCCAGGTGCTCGGCGGCGCGGTCGGCGGCTCGGCCGTCGGCGTCGGAATCGGCGCGCTCTTTGGCAAACCGGGGGCCGGCGCTCTCATCGGCGGAGGACTTGGGACGATCGGCGGCGGTTCCCGGAAATCGCAAAACTACAAAGCGAACTTCGAGGACGGTTTCGTCGATTGCATGGCCGGCCGTGTCCAGTGATGTCACGGGGCCCATCAAGGAGCGCTAATATGCCTTCAACCCGCATGTGGATTTTCTGCGCCGCGATCGTGGCCGCTGCGGCGGCCGTCACGACGGCCGGTCATGCACAGGAATCCGGCGACCGCGCCATCGAACAGTTCACGTGCAAGGACGTCATGCGCGACAACGGCTCCAACCGTGACGTCGCGATCGCTTTCCTGCACGGTTACCTCGTCGGAAAATCCGGCAGCGCCAAATTCAATATCGAGACGCTGAGGAAACAATCCGACCAGTTCATCGAACTCTGTCTGGACAATCCGCACGAAAAAGCAATCGACGTGATGGCGAAAGTGAAGAAATAACCGCCGGCATCGCGCCGCCAGATTAGCCGCACCGTCACAAGTTTCATCCTGCCCGGCCTTGCCCCGGCCATGACGCAGGGGCGCCTACGTCCCTACCCCGTGCCCTTTCAGCGCTGAACCGATCTCGTCGAGGATCGCCGGATCGTCGATGGTCGCCGGCATGGTCCATTGGTCGCCGTCGGCGATCTTCTTGATGGTGCCGCGCAGGATTTTTCCGGAGCGCGTCTTCGGCAGCCGCGCCACGGTGATGGCGAGCTTGAAAGCCGCGACCGGGCCGATTTTGTCGCGCACCAGCGCGACGATTTCCTTCTCGATCTCCGCGGGCGGGCGGTTGACGCCGGCTTTGAGCACGATGAAGCCGCAGGGCACCTCGCCCTTCAAGTCGTCGCGGATGCCAAGCACGGCGCATTCGGCGACGTCGGGATGCGCCGCCAGCACCTCCTCCATGCCGCCGGTCGACAGGCGGTGGCCGGCGACATTGATGATGTCGTCGGTGCGGCTCATGACGAAGATGTAGCCGTCCTCGTCCTTGTAGCCGGCGTCCGCCGTCTTGTAGTAGCCGGGGAATTCGTCGAGGTAGCTCTCCTTGAAGCGCGCGTCGTTCTGCCACAGCGTCGGGAAGTTGGCCGGCGGCAGCGGCAGCTTGACGACGATCGAGCCGATCTTGCCGGCCGCCACCGGACGGCAGGCCTCGTCGACGACGTCGATGGTGTAGCCCGGCATCGGCACGCAGGCCGAGCCGTATTTCACCGGCAGCGCGCCGAGGCCCAGCGGATTGCCGGCGATGCACCAGCCGGTCTCGGTCTGCCACCAGTGATCGAGCACCGGCACTTTCAGATGCTGCTCGGCCCACTGGATGGTCGGCGGATCGGCGCGCTCGCCAGCCAGAAACAGCGCGCGGAATTTCGACAGGTCGTATTGCCTCAGCAGCTTGGCGTCCGGGTCCTCCTTGCGGATGGCGCGGAACGCCGTCGGCGCGGTGAACAGCGACACCACGCCATGGTCGGCGCAGACGCGCCAGAAGGCGCCGGCGTCCGGCGTGCCCACCGGCTTGCCCTCGTAGAGGATCGAGGTGCAGCCGTGGAATAGCGGCGCATAGACGATGTAGGAGTGGCCGACCACCCAGCCGATGTCGGAGCCCGACCACCACACCTCGCCGGGGTTGACGCCGTAGAGATATTGCATCGACCATTTCAGCGCCACCAGATGCCCGCCATTATCGCGCACCACGCCTTTCGGAATTCCTGTCGTGCCGGAGGTGTAGAGAATGTAGAGCGGGTCGATTGAGGCGACGGGTACGCATTCCGAGGTCTTGGCGTAGTTGACGGCGTGCTCCCACACCTTGCGCCAGTCGTGGTCGCGGCCTTCCGTCAGCGGCGCCTCGCATTGCGGCCGCTGCAGGATCATGCAGGCCGCGGGCTTGTGCTTCGCCAGATTGATCGCCTCGTCGAGCAAAGGCTTGTAGGGCACGACGCGCGCGCCCTCGATGCCGCAGGACGCCGAGAGAATGACCTTGGGCTTGGCGTCATCGATGCGCGTCGCCAGTTCCTTGGGCGCGAAGCCGCCGAACACAACGGAGTGAATCGCACCAATACGGGCGCAGGCCAGCATGGCGAACACCGCCTCCGGCACCATCGGCATGTAGATGATGACGACGTCGCCCTTCGTGACGCCAAAGTCGCGCAGCATGGCGCCGAGCAATTGCACCTCCGACAGCATGCGGCCGTAGGTGAAGGTCTGCTTGGTGTTGGTGACGGGCGAATCGTAGATCAGCGCCGGCTGGTTGTTGCGCTTGGCGATATGGCGGTCGAGCGCGTTGTAGCAGGTGTTGACGACGCCACCGGTGAACCAGCGGCCGTAGACGCCGGCATCCTTGTCGAACACCTTCTTCGGCGCCTCGAACCAGTCGATCTCCCTGGCGGCCTCGCCCCAGAAGCCTTCCGGATCGCGCTGCCAGCGCGCGTAGACATCGTGGTACCGGCTCGTGCGGGCGTCCATTTGTGCCTCCCTAGGCGCTTGGCCGCGATTGTGGAACGGCGGCCATGCGCAAACAAGGCTGGCCTATTTCACCCCGCCATGGCTTTGATTTCGAGCAAGCCCGCCCTGCCCCATTGGTCGCAGAAAGCCCGTGCCCATCATCACCGATCCCGTCTTTTACGCGTTGGCGATCCCGGCGGTGACGCTGCTCGGCATTTCCAAGGGCGGCTTCGTCGGGCTCGGCGCCTCGGCGGTGCCGCTATTGTCGCTGGCGATGCCGCCGCCGCAGGCCGCGGCGCTCTTGCTGCCCATCCTGCTGGCGCAAGACGCGGTGTCGGTGTGGATCTACCACCGCGACTTTTCCGCCTGGAACCTGAAGGTGCTGCTGGCCGGCGCCGTGATCGGCATGGTGATCTCGACGCTTGTTTCAACGTCGCTGTCGAACGACGTCGTCAAGCTCGCCGTCGGCATCATCGCCGTGCTGTTCGTGGCGACCCGCATCGCCGCGCCCTGGATCGAGCATCATCTGCCCAAGCCAAGCGTCGCCAGCGGCGTTTTCTGGGGCGTGCTCGCGGGTTTCGCCTCGGCCATCGCCAATGCCGGCTCGCCGCCCTACCAGATCCACATGCTGCCGCAGCGGCTGCCGAAAATGACCTTCGTCGGCACCACGGCGCTGTATTTCGCCTCGACCAATGTGATGAAGATCCCGTCCTACGCGTTCCTCGGGCAGATCACTCAGGTGAACATGACGACCGGCATCGCGCTGATCCCGCTTGCGGTGGCGACCAATTTCATCGGGGTCTATCTGGTGCGGCGGGTGTCGATGGAGGCATTCTACCGCATCGCCTATGTGCTGTTCTTCGCACTGGGCTGCGAGCTCATCCGCAGCGCCGGCCTCGCGCTCTGGCGCTGAACCTGCCGGCGGCCGGCCGCGACTAAGTTACGTTGCGGCGGCGCTTCCAGCCGCGCGGAGGCTTTTTATGCGCGTTACTGCCCTCGCCGTCGTGCTCGGCCTATTCGCCCAGCCAGCGTTGGCCGCGACCATGCAGGATCTCGCCGATTGCGGCGTCATTGGCGGCGATGACGATGCGAGGATTGCCGCCTGCACCCGCGTCATCGAGGATAAAGCGACGCCTGACGACGAACGATACATGGCGCTCTACCGTCGCGGCACTGCCTATCAATCGAAACGGGCCTACACAGAGTCCATTACCGATTATGACGCGGTGATCAAACGCAGGCCAGTCGGCATGGTCTATGCGGACCGCGGTTATTCCTACCAGTCACTGCAGCAATTCGGGCGTTCGATTGCCGACTTCGACGAGGCGCTGCGGCTCGATCCGGATCTTCCACGTGCGCTGAAATGGCGCGGCGTCAGTTATGTCAACATGCACAACACCGAGCGCGCGCTGGCCGATTTCAACGCGGCGCAGCGGCTCGACCACAAGGATAGCGAGGTCTACTGGCTGCGCGGCTTTGCCTACGAGATCGACCGCGACTTCAAAGCGGCGCTCGCCGACTACACCGTCTATCTCGATCGCGAACCCAAGGCGGTGCGTGGCTATATCCACCGCGCGATGGTGTTCATCGCGCTCGGCGATGCCGGCCGCGCCATCGCGGACGCCGGCAAGGCCATGGAATTCGAGCCGCGCAACGGCGAGGCCTTGGCGGTGCGCGGCAACGCCTACCGGGCCGAGAACGATCTGCGCCACGCCATCGACGACTACACCGCGGCCATCCGCTTCGGCAACGACCGCGCGGAAACCTATCATGCGCGCGGCGTCGCCTATCGCATGCAGGGTGATCGCGACAATGCAATCACCGATTTCAAGATGGCAATCCGCCTGCAGCCGAAGGACATGACGGAGTCGCGCGCCGAGCTCAAGCGGCTCGGCATCGAGGCGCCGCCGTTCGACCCGAACGCAGCGCCCAATGCCAAGGCGATCATGGAGTGGCTCAAATAGACCGGGCGCATCGCCGCAATTGATTGCCAGGCTTTTCCTCCGCTAACGTAGGCCACCCAACTCGGGTTTACCCGAGTTGGGCATTTAGATTGGTCGAAGTCGGATATATCCGACTTCGATCAGAGGAAACGGCCAAATGGCGAAAACGCCCTACGATACCGATCTCGACCGCAACCCGGCCAATTACCAGCCGCTGACGCCGCTCGGCTTTCTCGAGCGGGCGGCGGCCGTGTTCCCGGCACGCACCGCGATCGTCCATGGGCCGCTGCGGCGCTCTTATGCCGAGTTCTACGCGCGGGCGCGGCGACTGGCGTCGGCGCTGGCGAAACGCGGCATCCAGCGCGGCGACACCGTTTCGGTCATGCTCGCCAACACGCCGGCGATGCTGGAATGCCATTACGGCGTGCCGATGACGCAGGGCGTGCTCAACACGCTCAACACAAGGCTTGATGCCGCGATCATCGCCTTCTCGCTCGACCACGCCGAGGCCAAGGTCGTCATCATCGACCGCGAATTTTCCAAAGTGATGAAGGACGCGCTGGCGCTCGCCAAAGTGAAGCCGCTGGTGATCGACTACGACGATCCGGAATATTCCGGGGCCGGCGAGCGCATCGGCGAGATCGAGTACGAGGCTTTCGTTGCCGGCGGCGATCCGCACTACGCGTGGAAAATACCGGACGATGAATGGGACGCCATCACGCTCAACTACACCTCCGGCACCACAGGCGATCCGAAGGGCGTGGTCTATCACCACCGCGGCGCGCATCTGCTCGCGGTCGGCAACGTTGTGACCTGCTCGATGGCCAAACACCCGGTCTATCTGTGGACGCTGCCGATGTTTCATTGCAACGGCTGGTGCTTTCCTTGGTCGATCAGTGTCATGGCGGGCACGCATGTCTGCCTGCGGCAAGTACGTGCCGGTTTGATGTACGACCTCATGT
>DASUGZ010000016.1:0-8628 GCA_036273755.1 Pseudolabrys sp. | reverse complement strand
GTGATCTGACGCGCGTCGCGGGCTCTCTTGCTGGAAAGGTCGGCCATTACGGACTTTCGTGGGAACTTGGACACGGCAAAACACCGGCGCGGATGCCGGGGGCAGGCTACCGAACTAGAACGTAGGCAGAACAGAGCGGTTTCGCTAGCCCGCCGCCGCCGCGCAATGTGAGGGATGGGGATAACGCCGGCGGGCCGGAAGCCCGCTCGACCGGTGTGAAATTTCTGGGGTTGTGGCTTTTTGGCACTTCAAAGCCTTACGGCGATACCGCAAACTGATACGAATAAATTCGTGGCCAAACGCGGGGGACGGGGCTCATGTCGAAGCGCGGGATTGCGGTTGTCCTATTGGCGGCATCTTGTCTGGCGACGGCGGGCTCCGCCCGCGCTGAGCCGGCCCAGACGGTGGACTATTTCGGCAAACCCTGGGTGTGGTCGCCGTCCGTCTACTTCTCGGCGGGCGCCGTCGATTTCAAACGCGGGAATCCGACGAGCGGAGCGATCGTCGCCTCAAACCCCGGCACCGCAACGGCGTTCCTGAGCGGCACCGATTACAATTTCGGCTGGCACGGCGGTTGGGACGCGACATTCGGTTTCCGCTTTTTTCAAGCCGATGCGGTCGAGGTCAGGTTCCTGGACATCGCCACGACGTCGGCCACGTTCGACATGAGAACCCCCGGGGCATTTATCGGCATCGGCTTCACCGGACCGACCAACACCCTGTTCCAAACGCAATACAACACCAAGCTGACCAGCTGGGAAGTGAACTGGCGCCATCAGGTGTTCGGTGACGGCATTCCGGTGCTCGATCAACTCCACGTGCTCGCCGGGGTGAGATCGATCCATGTCTCCGACGTCCTCTCCGGCCAGATCAATGGCACCGTGGCGAGCGCAATTTACAACTACGACAATCAGCTTTTAGGTCTGCAAATTGGCGCGGACGTTGGCCTCCTGCCGAAAACCTGGCCGGTCCAGGTCAATGCATTCGGCAAAATCGGCCGATATCATCTGGACACCAGCGGTGGAATTTTCGAGTACCAAGGCGCCAACAATACCTTTATCGGCAGCTTCAGCACGCAACAGACCGACAGGGTCACCGCGCGCGAAGTCGGGATTTCGGCCGGATGGCGGCCGTGGCAGAACGTTCTGCTCCGCGCCGGCTACCAAGCGCTGTGGATTGATAACATCGGACTCGCAAGCGCCAATGCAGCCCAAAGTTTGACCAATCCGGCCTTGTTGAACAGCAACGTGTTTCGGGAAAACCTGTTTTTCCAAGGCATCAATTTCGGGCTGACGATTTCCCAATAGAGTCGCCCGGCAAATCCTGATCGCGGACATGACAAGGGCCGGCTGCGTGAGCCGGCCCTTGCATTTTGTCGGTCGGTTACCGCGGCTAGAAGTGATAGTTCACGCCGCCGCGCACGATGTTGGTCTTGAAGCTGACGTCGGTCGCGACGCCGCAGGTGACCGCGTCGCACGAGGCCTTGCCGAGATCGGCGTAAAGATATTCGAGCTTGGCCGACCAGGCGCCCATGAAGGCGTATTCGACGCCGCCGCCGGCGGTCCACCCGGTCCGGGTCGCGGATACCGAGCCGACCGTGGTGTTCAATTTGACGTCGGCGAAGGCCGCGCCGCCGGTCAGGAACGGCATCCAGTGGTCCATGGCATAGCCGAGGCGGCCGCGCGCAGTGGCGAACCAATCGTTTTTCGCCTCGCAACAGCCCGTTGTGTTGTCGCCCTTGATCCAGCTGGCATCGATGTCGCCCTCGAAGCCGAGGACGAATTGGCTCATTTGCAGATTGTAGCCGACGGTGCCGCCGACCATCGGGCCCGTGGCGTTGAAATCGGCGAGGCCGCCGCTCCAGTCCGACTTGGACCAGCCGTAGCCGCCGTTGAGGCCGACATAGAATCCGGTCCAGTTGAACGGCGCCGCGGCCGGCGGCGCTGCCTTATAGGGAAGCGGCATATCCGCCGCCATCGCCGGTATCGCGGTGACGGCAAACAGCAAGGCCGCGCACGCCGTGAGAGTGAAGCGCTTCATGAGTTTGTTCTCCGATTGATGTCGCAGACGCGCCTCTACACAGGCGGCGAGAGGTATCAGATTGTTGATGATTCGAACTGTGCTCTTTACGCTACAGAACGGTGCGTTTTATGAGCCGCAACAGGTATATAAATGGTTAACAAAGGTTAAGAACGACGAGGGAGTGCATGCGTCTCGCCGATAAAACAGCCGTCGTTATTGGCGCCGGGCAGGGTCCCGGCACCGGCATGGGCAATGGACGTGCGACTGTCATTCGTTTCGCGCAGGAGGGCGCGACGGTGCTTGCCGTCGACCGCGATCTCGATTCGGCGCGGGAGACCTGCGCCATCGCCGGCAAGGATGGGGCCGGCAAATGCGAGGCCTTCGAGGCCGACGTGACGCGTGAAGCGTCGATGCAGGCGCTGATCGCGCACGCCAGGCAGCGTTTAGGCCGCATCGACATCCTGCATTACAACGTCGGCGTTTCGCTTGCCGGCGGCGATGCTCCGCCGGAAGCAATTACGGAAGAAGCCTTCGACCGCGTCGTCGCCATCAACCTTCGCGGCCTGGTGATGGTCTGCAAACACGTGCTGCCGGTGATGCGCGCGCAGAAGTCGGGCGTCATCCTCGGCATTTCGTCGATCGCGGCGATCGAGAATTATCCTTACGTCACCTACAAGGCGACCAAGGCGGCGATGATCGCCTACTTGCAGCAGTTGGCGATCCACGAAGCCGGCAACGGCATCCGCGCCAATATTATCCTGCCCGGCTTGATGGACACGCCGATGGCGGTCGATACCCGCGCGCGGCATTCCGGCAAGAGCCGCGCCGAGGTGGCGGCGATGCGCGATTCCCACGTGCCGCTGCGCCACAAGATGGGCACGGCCTGGGACGTCGCCAACGCCGCGCTGTTTCTCGCCTCCGACGAGGCCAATTTCATCACCGGCGTCGCGCTGCCGGTCGACGGCGGCGCGCTGGTGAAGATCGGGTAGGGCGCGAGCTAGTAGAAGCGATAATTGAGCCCGAGCGTCACGGTCTGAATGGTCTGCTTGATGTCGGTCGGCAGGAAAATGCCGTTGCCGGTGAGTTGGACGGTCTTTGTGCCGAGGTCCATGTAGTTGTATTCGAGCGCCGCCGACCAGTTCGGGGCGAGCGCATATTCGAGGCCGCCACCGGCCACCCAGCCGGCCCGCGTTTCCGTCGCGCTGCCGACAGCGCCGGCCGGGATGCCGGTCAAGCCGGTAAAGTCGTATTTGTTATTGGCGAAAGCCGCGCCGCCGGTCGCGTAGATCAAAGCGCGGTCCCAGGCGAAGCCGGCGCGCGCCGTTGCCGTCGCGATCCAGCGAGTCCTGGACGAAAATTCGGCGCTGCTGAGGCCGTCCGACACGATGGGGTTGTCATGCATATCGGCCCAGCTCCAGGCGCCGGACAGGCCGATGACCCAATTCGACATCTGATAGTCGCAGCCGAGTTGCGCGCCGCCGACAAAGCCCTTCGGGTTCGTGTCGGCCGGGGGCGCGCCGCTCCAATCGCTCGCGCTCCAGCCATAGCCGCTGTGCACGCCGACATGGCAACCGGTCCAGGTGAGCGGCGGCGGCGCGATCGGCGCTTTCACCGGCATGCGATGCGAAAGATCGGCCGCGCCCGCGGGGGTCGCAGCCAACAACGCGAGCACAGCGCCCGCGGCAAATGTCGATTTCATGAGGCGTGATTTCCGGACCACGCCGCCCCTGGACGGATGCGTATCAGCCGGGCGCTGCGTTTGGCTATGACCGTGCGGCCACACGCTCGGCAATAATGCAACGTTTTCAGGTTCCATCGCATCGCGTCGCCGCTTGCAGGGAGCAGATCAAAGTGGTAGGAACAAATAGGGAACAATCTAAGTGCGGCGATTTAGCGTGGACAAGTGCGGGCGCGGCGCGCGGCAGCCGCGAACCTCGGCCGAGGCCGGGGTAGTGTGACCGGAAAGCAGGAGAGAGCGATGGCAGGTAGCGTCAACAAAGTGATCCTCATCGGCAATCTGGGCAAGGACCCGGAAATCCGCCGCACCCAGGACGGGCGGCCGATCGCCAATCTCAGCGTCGCCACCTCGGAAAGCTGGCGCGACAAGGCGACCGGTGAGCGGCGCGAGAAGACCGAGTGGCACCGCGTGGTGATCTTCAACGAGGGCCTCTGCCGCATCGCCGAACAGTATCTCAAGAAGGGCTCGAAGGTTTATCTCGAAGGCCAATTGCAGACGCGCAAATGGCAGGACAAAGACGGCCACGACAAATATTCGACCGAGGTGGTGCTGCAAGGCTTCAACTCGCAACTCACCATGCTCGACACCCGGGGCGGCGGAGGCGGCGCGGAATCGGGCGACGATTTCGGCTCGTCGGGGTCGAGCGCGCCGCGCGAGCGCAAGCCGGCTCTGGCAGGGGCGGGCGGCAAGTCGGCCGACATGGACGACGAGATTCCGTTCTGAGCGGCTTGCGGTGTCCGGCGCGGAGCAGGGCCGCTACGCGGTCTTCGCGTCGCGCTGACGCTTGATACCGACAAGGAAGAGCGCTAGCCCGAGCGGGATCAGCAAAAAACCCCAGCGTGAGGCGATGTCCTTGATCGCTTCGACGGCGCCGCCGGTGTAGCGCGCGATGCCGTGTGCTTGCGCGCGTTTGGCGCTTTCCTCGCCGACCAGCACAGGCGGCAGGATGGCGCGGATCGCAGGCTGCGACGCGATGTCTGCCAGGCGATGCGGATCGGGATAAGGAATTTGCAGGTCCGGCTTGTCCTCGAGCGCACGGACGTCGCCGCTCGCGAGGAAAGCGCGCAGGTTCTCGGTTTCGGCGCGGCCGATGTCGCGTTTTTCCACGAGATCGCGCGTCGTGTGTTTGACGGCGGTCAAAGTTATGCCGACCGAAACGGGGAGCAGCCAAAGCGCCAGCGCGACGATGGCAAGGCGGCGTTGCCGCTGGAAGACGGGATGCGTGCTCACAAGGTAGAAGAGGCAGGCGGCGTTCACCAAGAGCCCGACCGAATACAGGTCGAGATAGCGGGCGGTGATCGATGCCACGCCGCGGCCATAGGCGACCGCCGAAATCTGCCAGACTGTCCAGAATGTCATGGCGACGAGGAACCAGCGCCGATCGGCTTGCGCCGGCCGCGCTCGGATCACGCCGACGCTCGTCAGCCATGCCGGCGCCTGGGTGACGGCCGCGAGGACGACGAGGGTGGCGAGGAACGTCACGCCGGTCGCGGCGGGCCAGCTCATGATTTCGACGAGGGCTTGAAAAAACTGTCCGACCGAGTGCGCCTTCAGCGGCGCGTGGCGCGCGAGCATCGGAATTGACAGGATCATCGCGGCGGCCAACGCCGCGAGGACGCCAAGGGCCGACAATTCCTTTACGCCGCGGCGCGATCCGGCCGCTGCTTGCACGGCGCACAGCGAAAATGCCGCCGCCGTGGTGCTCACGCCGCCGGCCATGGAAAAATAGTCGGCGAGCAGCAGCAGAACCGCGGCCCACCATCGCGGCGCAAAGGCGGGTGCGCCGCAGATCGCCATCATGCCGGCGATACCGAACAGCAGCATGAAGTACCATTGCGAATTGAAGCCCTCCAGGGTGGTTCCCCAGGTCCACGGCAAGGCAAAAGTCAGCGTGGCGAACAGCGCGAACCCGATCCAGGCGGTTCGCGGCATCAGGGCACGGAACGCGGTGATGAAAAGCGCGGCGATAGCGCCCGAGAGCAATGTGTTCGCCAGCATCTGGACGATGGGATCCCAGTAGCCTTCGAGCACGAGCAGCAACAGCGACCACAATCGTGTAAAGAGAATGCGGTGTTCGTTATGCGCGGCAAGCAAGTCGCCGAGCGAGAGCGTGCCGCCGAGATACTTCGGGTAGAGGAAAGCTCCTTCGGCGTCCCACTGATCCCAGAACGGCGTCGGGTTGCCGAAGCGACCGATCATCCAGCACTTGACGCCGATGACGACGAGGGCGGCGGCGAGCGGCAAGAAAAGCCATGACCGCGCGGCACTGTTGGCCTGCCGCATGAGCGCTCAGCTCCCCAGCGCGGCCCGCGCGCCGTCGATGACGAATTGCACGGCGAGCGCGGCGAGCAGCACGCCGAGCAGGCGCGACAGCACGACGTTGCCGGTGATGCCGAGCCAGCGCGCGATGTGCGCCGCCAGGAGAAATACCGCGAGACACAGGACCAGCACCAACGCGATGACGCCGATGAGCGCGATCAGCCGCCACGCATCGCCCCCGGCGCGGCCGGCGAGCAGCACGCTCGCGGTGATGGCGCCGGGGCCGGCCATCAGCGGAATGGCGAGCGGGAACGCGGCGACGTTGCGCACGCGCTCCTCGACGGCCTCTTCGGCCTGCTGCGATTGGCGCGCGATGCGCACGCCGAACACCATTTCCGAGGCGATGGAGAACAGCAGCAGCCCGCCGGCGATGCGGAACGCCGGCAACGAAATCGCCAACGTGCGTAACAGCCAGTCGCCGGCCAATGCGCTGCCGGCGAGGATCGCTGCCGCGATCAGGCAGGCGCGCAGCGCGACGCTGCGCCGCGCGCGTTCGGGCAGGCCGTGGGTGGCGGCGATGAAGCTCGGCACCAGGCCGAGCGGGTCGACCACCACGGTGAGTGTGACCAGCGCGGAAACGAGGAAATCGAAGGGCATGGGCGGACGATATTAAGCGTTTACGACGCGCCGGTCAGGCGCCGCGACAGATGTGTTGCCAAGCTTCGTGCGGTAAAACCACATGGCCCGCCCAAGCTTCGCAAGACGCTGTGGACCACCACTCACCGCCGGCCACGACGTGCATGCCGTCGTCGCGTTTGCGCGCCAGCAGCCAATAGCCGGCGTCGCTCAGAGGCGCGTAAAGCAGTTCCCAATCGGCAAAGCGCGTCAGCAGGGCCGTTGGGAAGCGCCAACCGTCGAGGCTCGGACGCGGCTGCGGCGGAAAACGCTGCTCGATCTGTTCGAGGAAAAGCACTTCGAGGACGTCGAAGCGCAGCCAGTTGTCGTCCGGGTGCTGTTTGTCGGCGCGCTCAACGTAGCGCAGGCGCGCGCGCACGAAGGCGGACCGCGGCAGAGCCTCCGGCTCCAAGGCCCAAGTGTCCATTGTGGCAGTGAACAGCAGCCAGCGCTCCATGCCGAGGACGAAAGGCTTGGCGTTGCGCGCGACGCGCACGAGGTACTGGCTGCCCGGTTCCGGCACCAGGTCGGACCACCGCATCTCGTCGGGGGCGGGCAGCGCGGCGCCGGACGGGAGCCATTCAGACTCGTCCGCCATGATTTTGGCGTAGGCGCGATACTCGTTCTCAATCTTGTCGGTCATCGTCGGTCTCCCGGCATTGCCCGCAACGCCTATCACGAAAAACAAAGCGGCAATCGGCGGTCGCAAAAGGCGGCCATCGGCGGGAACTCCGATGGTCTTATAACATATTGAACTATCTCAAGAAAAAGCCATGTATGCCGACGCATTTTGGATGGCAAGACCACGGTGAATCGGCTAGACAAAACACAGCAAATATTCGCTTAGGAACCCACCTTGGCCGACACCGAAAATCCGAAATCGGGGGACGCGGGTCCCACCGATCTTCGCCCCGTTTCGATCACCGAGGAGATGAAGCGCAGCTACCTCGATTACGCCATGAGCGTGATCGTGTCGCGGGCGCTGCCGGACGTGCGCGACGGCCTGAAGCCGGTGCACCGGCGCATCCTGCATTCGATGAACGAGCAGGGCCACACGCCCGACAAGAAATACGTCAAATCGGCGCGCGTGGTCGGCGACGTGATGGGCAAATATCACCCGCACGGCGACCAGGCGATCTACGATGCGCTGGTGCGCATGGCGCAGGATTTTTCCATGCGCCTGCAGTTGATCGACGGGCAGGGCAATTTCGGCTCGGTCGACGGCGATCCGCCGGCGGCCATGCGCTACACCGAGTGCCGGCTCGACCATGCGGCGATGGCGCTGCTCGACGACATCGACAAGGATACCGTCGATTTCCAGGCCAACTATGACGGCAACGAGCGCGAGCCGGTGGTGCTGCCGGCGCGCTTCCCGAATTTGCTGGTCAACGGCGCCGGCGGCATCGCCGTCGGCATGGCGACCAATATTCCGCCGCACAATCTCGGCGAGGTGATCGACGCCTGCGTGGCGCTGATCGACAATCCGGCGATCGGCATCGACGACCTCATCGCCATCGTGCCGGGTCCGGACTTCCCGACCGGCGGCATCATCCTCGGGCGCGCCGGCATTCACAGCGCCTATCACACCGGACGCGGGTCGGTGGTGATGCGCGGCAAGGTCGCCTTCGAGACCATCCGCAAGGAGCGCGAAGCGATCGTCGTCACCGAGATCCCGTATCAGGTGAACAAGGCCTCGATGGTCGAGCGCATCGCCGAATTGGTCCGCGACAAGAAAATCGACGGCGTCGCCGACCTGCGCGACGAGTCGGACCGCGACGGCTACCGCGTGGTGATCGAACTCAAGCGCGACGCGATGCCCGACGTGGTGCTGAACCAGCTCTACCGGTTCACGCCGCTGCAGACCACGTTCGGCGCCAACATGGTGGCGCTCGATGGCGGCCGCCCGCTGGTGATGAACATCAAGGACCTGCTGA
>DASUGZ010000015.1:0-36310 GCA_036273755.1 Pseudolabrys sp. | reverse complement strand
AATGATCGAGGCCGGTATCCTGGATGGCGACATCGCCCTGATCCGCAAATCCGAAGCCGCCGACACCGGCGACATCGTGGTGGCGCTGATCGATGACGAGGAAGCAACCCTCAAGCGCTTCCGCCGCCGCGGCGCCTCGATTGCGCTCGAGCCGGCCAACACGGCCTACGAAGTGCGTATCCTGCCGCCCAACCGCGTGCGCATCCAGGGCAAGATGGTCGGGCTGTTCCGCCGCTACTAACCCTTTCCCGCGGCCGTTACGCCTTGCTTGGCCGCGCTGCGTCAGACGCGATGGCGCGCGGTTTTGCCGTCCTAGGCGCGACGCGAAACAGCTTGGGAAACGTCACCGGCAGATAAAAGCGCACGATATCGATAAAATCGCGCTTCGTCTTGAAATGCCCGTAGTCGCGCAGACCCATCAGGATGAAAAACAGATAAGCCAGCTTCTGATTGATCTTGGTATCGATGCGCACGAACAGCGTGATGCCGAGATCGGTCAAGATGCCGTTGGCCAGCGCGTCGTCCATGACCTTGTCCGGCAGCGAAATCACGAAGTCATGGTCTTCGGGTATCTTGTCTTCGATCGTGCGCGTCTTGCTGCGGTAGAACAGTTCTCGCCCGCTGGTGGTCAGTCGCCAGCCGATGCCCTTGCGGTATAGCCAGCGTGCAAAATAGATCTGGTCCATATAGGCCTTGAGCTTGGCGTTGTTCGCCTCCGGCCAAACGAAGGATTTCTCCTGCGCCTCCTCTTCGCGCACGCGCGCAAGCTGCGTGTCGGTCAGCGCGCGCTTGACCGCGTCGTACTGCGACGTCCAGGAGAAGCTTTGCAGGTCCATGGTGACGAAAGGCTTGCAAAGCTGCGTCTTGGTGCCCGACCAATGGCTCTTGAGATCTTCATAAGTGACCTTGTGGTCGTTCGCCCATTTGGAGTCCTCGCGGTTGAAGAAGGCTTGCGAGGCGAACGGCACGAAATAGTCGGCGTCGAGCGCATTGCAGATGTCGATCGCGACCTGGACGAAATCTTTCTTGGACTTGAGCGGGGCGCGCACGCCGTCGACAAAGGTCAACGCGCCGGCCGAGGCCGGCGAGTAGCTTTTCAAGGCGATAGCTGGCTTGCCTTTCGGATTGAAGCTGCGCCGGATGCGCTCGAGCAGCGCGCGGCGCGGCGCGGCGTCGTTGATATTGAAGATGACGGCGTCGGGTGTGTCGAAGATGACGATGGAGTCGTCGACCGGTACGGGGACGCTGCAGGCCTGCACCTTATCGCTCAGCGAATACCAGGTCAGCGGTTCGAGCGTGCGGTTCTGGAAGCCGTGCGCCGCGAGAAAATCGGGGACCTCGTAATTTGGAAAGGCCGGGTGCAGTACGCGGTGCGGGCCGAGCCGGCGCAGCGAGGGCCAATGGAAATGATCGAGATGCGAATGCGTCACGTAAAGATAGCGGCTGCGGCGCACCCGTTCGATATCGTCGTCGCTCGGATACTTCTCCAGCCACCAGCTGCGCCAATAGACGGAGCCGACCAGCCACGGATCGGTGGCGACGATCGGCTCGCCATCCTGCAAGATGAGCAGGCAGGCGTGACCGATGGTCCGCAGTTGCAGGGCGGGTTCCATGATCAACGCTATTAACTGCGCCTGAGGGCGTCAATGCGGCGGGATTTTACGGGATCAATCGCCCGGCTCGAAATCGCGAGTGCCCGGCGTTGCATCGAGCGCGGCCCGTTGTGGCGTGGCCGCGGGTCGTCCGAAACCCGGCACGCGCTGCGCCCAGGGGCGCTCGTAGCCTGGCGGCCGCGCTGCGCTCACCGCAAAGCGATCGCCGGCCCAGCGCAGCGTCATTGCGCCGTTGCCGCGCCACATCCTACGGTCGACAAGCGTGGCGGCGCAGTCGCCCGGCGCCTCGCGCGCGCTGATCACGACCGCGGCGCGCATGCAATCCTCGGCGAAGGCTTCCGCCGACAGCGCAAACGACACCGGCCGGCCGTCCCCAAGATGCCCGATACAGCCGGCGATATCGCATTGCACGTCACTGGCAAGGCCTGCGTCCTTGACGGAGCGCGCATCGCCGTCTGCCATCAGCCATTCCTTGATCGCAAAAGTGTCGCGGCTGTTGTGCAAGACAGCGAGTTTGCCGTCGCGTCCCCGAATTGCAGCCGCCTGCCCGTCGGCGGACACGAAGACGTCCGGCAATGGCGCGCTCAGCGCCCACAGGCTTGCCGCCGCGGCCACCACCGCCCCGCTCCAGCGCAGCGGGGTGCGCAACAGACACAGCAATAGAATAGCCGCGGTGCCGAGCAGCAGCGGCCCAGTGCCGAATGCGCGCACGTGACCCACGGCGCCCGGCAAACTCGCCACCCAAAGCGCGACGTCATCCATCCAGGTGATCCCGGCGCCCATCAGCTTCCAGAAAATCGCATCAAAGCCGAATGGCATCGCCAGCACGCCGAGAATGCCCATCGGCATCACCTCGGCCGACACCACCGGCATCGCCAGCAGATTGGCGATGACGCCGTAGGGCGCAGCGCGGTGAAAATGGTAGGACGCGTAAGGCGTGGTGGCGAGGCCGGCGACGAACGATGCCAGGGCAAGGCCGAAGATCTCGCGCCCGCCCCACAGCGCCAGGCGCGCACCGAATGAGCTGTCGGCATTGCCCCGCCAGGGCAGACCGTATTGGTAAGCCGCGATCAAGGCGAGCGTCGCGGCAAACGACATCTGGAAGCTCGGCTGCGCCACCGACTCCGGCGCAAAAAGCAAAACTCCGATGGCGGCGACGGTAATTGTGCGGAACGTCAGCGTCGCCCGGTCAACCAGAATTCCGAGGAGAACGATCGCGATCATGATGAAGGAGCGCTGGGTGGCAACCTCCGCGCCCGACAGCAGCAGATAGCAAGCCGCCGCAAAGAGCGCCGCCGCCGCCGCCCATTTCTTGATCGGATGACGGATCGCCAGCGACGGAACAAGCGCGAGGCTCGCACGGATGAAGAAAAACACGATGCCGGCAACGACCGCCATATGGTAGCCGGAAATCGACAACACATGGGCGAGGCTCGAGACGTACATCGCGTCGTTGACCGGCGTCGAAATGGCGTCGCGCTTGCCGGTGATCAGCGCCGAGGCAATCGCTCCTTCATCCCCCGGAATGGTGGCGCGAATGCGTTTGTCGATCGTTTCGCGAATGGCGTCGATGAATGACGCGTAGTGCAGCCAGACGGCGGCACGCACCGGCGGCGGCGTCACCTTGAGCTTGCCAAGGGCGTAGCCCGATGCGCCGATGCCTTGAAAATACATGTCGCGCGCAAAATCGTAGCCGCCGGGACGCAACGGCGCGAGCGGTGGCGACAGCCGCGCCTTGAGCTCGATGAAACTGCCAACCGCCGGAGCCGTATCCTTGCGTACGGCGAGCCGCACGCGCTCGGGTACATCTTTCAGCGGGCGAACGCTGTCGATACGGTGCACCCGCACGGTGATGCGGTCGCTGCGTTCGCGTTCTTCGCGGATTTCGACGAAGCCTGACAGCATTACGCTTGATGCCGAAAATTGCAGGATCGGATGCGCGAGGATGGCCGTGCGCAGGGTCGCCGTGGCGAAGCCCGCCGCGACGGCGGCAAACCCAAGCGCAAGTGAAAAGCCGATCGGCCGCTGTCGCGCTCCGATTGCGATGGCAACGCCCGCAAGCGCGAGCCCGCCCGCCGCCCCCCAGGCCGGCTCGCGATCGGCGGTGAAATAAACGACGATGCCGAAGCCGTAGGCGACCGCGAGCCAGGGCATCAGCCGGCCCGGTGCCACTTCCGCGACCGCCCATTCCGAGATCAGCCGGCCAAGCCAGGCGGCGCGGCCAGTGAGCCCTTCCGGCCAGACCAGCCCTGCCCGCCGCCGTGCGGCGTCGACCTCAGCCGCCCGCGCTTTGGCGCGTGCCTGCCGTCGCTCGGTGTCGGCCATGACGCGGCGTCCCGACGCACACCTAAAACTGCGTTCCAGGCTAACACAGCCTCAGGTTGTCGCTAGGGGAACGGATGTGAACGTCCCCAGTCGTCCCGTTCAGAAATCGGGTGTGCGCATATACGGCCGCAGGCACAATGGCTGAGCCGCTCGGTCGACACGACCCATTGACTAACGCCAGGAGAGCCGATGCCAAGTCCTCAAGCGAGCAAAACATACGGGACCGTGGATGTGGCCCGGCAAAGGGAGATGAGCGGCCTGGAATTCGTGCAAGGACTGGTAGACGGGACCTTGCCGCTTAATTCGATGGCGCGGACGCTTGGTTATGACATCGCCGAGGCGGCGAATGGCCGCGTCATCGTCACCGCCATGCCAAGCGACGCCTTCCTCAATCCAGCCGGCACGGTGCACGGCGGTCTGGCCGCCACGTTACTAGACACCTGCATGGGCCTTGCCGTTCATTCGACGCTGGAGAAAGGCGTCAGCCAGACGACGCTGGAATTCAAGATTTCGCTGGTGCGCCCCATCACGTCCGAAACGGGGCCGGTCAGGGCGGAAGGCGTCGTGATGACCCGGGGCCGCCGCGTCGGCACCGCCGAGGGACGGCTCACGGATGGCACCGGGCGATTGCTCGCGCATGGCACGACGACCTGCCTGATCTTTCAGGCGTGATGACGCCGCCGCATCGCGTTTGGTCGTCGAGCGAGCGCTAGCCCGCGGCCTTCTCTTTCGCCACATCCTTGGCAAATGTGTCGCGCAGGCCAATGGTGCGATTGAACACCGGCTTGCCGGGTTTTGAATCCGGATCGAGGCAGAAATAACCGTTGCGCTCGAATTGCACCGGCACTTCCGACTTGGCGTCGGCCAGCGCCGGTTCGAGGCGGGCATCGGCAAGCACTTCCATTGAATTCGGATTGAGATCGGCAGCGAAGCCCTCGCCGCCGCTCGGCTCGGGCTTAGTGAACAGCGGATTGTACAGCCGCACTTCAGCGGCAATGGATGCTGCCGCCGACACCCAATGGATCGTCGCCTTCACCTTACGGCCATCCGGCGCGTTGCCGCCTTTGGTCGCCGGATCGTAGATGCAGCGCAACTCGACAACCGCGCCCGCGGCGTTTTTCACCACCTCGCGGCAGGTGATGAAATAGGCATAGCGCAGCCGCACTTCCTTGCCCGGGGACAGCCGGAAAAATTTCTTTTCCGGCGTCTCCTGAAAATCGTCCCGCTCGATATAGAGCTCGCGGCCGAACTTGATCTTGCGCGAGCCTGCGGCCGGATCGTCCGGATGATTGACCGCGTCGAGCTCTTCAATCTGCCCTTCTGGATAGTTCTCAATCGTCACCTTGAGCGGCCTGAGCGCTGCCATGCGGCGCAGCGCGCTCTTGTTGAGCGCCTCGCGCACCGAGAACTCGAACATGCCGACGTCGACCGTGCTGTTGGCCTTGGCGACGCCGATGCGCTTGATGAAATCGCGGATCGCCTCCGGCGGCACGCCGCGGCGGCGCAGGCCAGCGATCGTTGGCATGCGCGGATCGTCCCAGCCGGACACGTGGCCGTCGCGCACCAGAAGCGTGAGCACGCGTTTCGATAGCACCGTGTAAGTCAGATTGAGCCGCGCGAATTCGTACTGGTGCGGCCGCGCCGGCACGTCGAGATTGGCGATGAACCAATCGTAGAGCGGCCGGTGATCTGCGAACTCGAGCGTGCAGATCGAGTGCGTGATGCCTTCGATAGCGTCCGACTGGCCATGGGCGAAGTCGTAACTCGGATAGATCTTCCAGGTGGTGCCGGTGCGCGGATGCGGCGCGTTGAGGATGCGGTAGAGCACCGGATCGCGCAGGTTGATGTTGCCCGAGGCCATATCGATCTTGGCGCGCAGTACGCGCGCACCGTTGGGAAACTCGCCAGCGCGCATGCGGCGGAACAGGTCGAGATTTTCCTCAATGCTGCGGTTGCGGAACGGTGAGTTCTTGCCGGACTCGGTCAGCGTGCCGCGGTTGACCCGGATCTGCTCGTGGGTCTGATCGTCCACATAGGCCTTGCCGGCGCGGACCAGGTCCTCGGCCCAGCCGTAGAGCCGCTCGAAGTAATCCGAGGCGTGATAGAGGTGCTCGCCCCAATCGAAGCCGAGCCAGCGCACGTCGCGCTCGATCGCATCGATATATTCCTGCTCTTCCTTCGCCGGATTCGTGTCGTCGAAACGCAAGTGACAACGGCCGCCGAATTCCTGGGCAACGCCGAAGTTGAGGCAGATCGACTTGGCGTGGCCGATATGCAGATAGCCGTTCGGCTCCGGCGGAAAGCGCGTGACCACGCTCTTGACGCGGCCAGAGTCGAGGTCGGCCTGCACGATGTCGCGGATAAAGTCCCGGGCCGGCTCGGCTGGCGCCGCATTGCCGCTTGCTTTTTCGATCGTCGCCATGCTTCCTCGAATTCAAGTCCTAACCCAATGAGGCCGCCCGACCCCCGGCGGCCTATGCCATGACGTGGCGCTCGGCTCAATGTCAATTGCGCTGACAAAGTCTCCCGCATTTATGGTACAGGGGCCGCGATGAGCGAGCCCGTCGTTACCCGTTTTGCGCCGTCTCCCACCGGCTTCCTTCACATCGGCGGCGGCCGCACCGCGCTGTTCAATTGGCTCTATGCACGCCGGCACGGCGGCAAGATGCTGCTGCGGATCGAGGATACCGACCGCGAGCGCTCGACGGCGGCCGCCATCGCCGCCATCATCGACGGCCTCACTTGGCTCGAACTCGCCTGGGACGGCGAGATCGTGTTCCAGTTCTCACGCGCCGCCCGCCACCGCCAAATCGCCGAACAACTGCTCGCCTCGGGCCACGCATACCGCTGTTATTGCAGCCCCGACGAACTGACCGCGATGCGCGAGAAGGCGCGCGCCGAAGGCCGGACGCGCCTCTACGACGGCCGGTGCCGCGAGCTGGCCCACGCCCCGGCCGGCATCAACCCCGTGATCCGCCTCAAGGCGCCGCTGACCGGCGAAACAGTGGTCGAGGACCAGGTACAGGGCCGGGTTGTCTGGCAGAACGAGAACCTCGACGACTTTGTCCTGCTGCGCTCCGACGGCACGCCCACTTACATGCTCGCTGTCGTGGTCGACGACCACGACATGGGCATCACCCACATCATCCGCGGCGACGACCATCTCAACAACGCGGCAAGGCAGACGCAGATCTACCAAGCGTTGGGTTGGACCATCCCGGTCATGTCGCATATCCCGCTGATCCACGGGCCGGACGGTTCCAAGCTGTCCAAACGCCATGGCGCGCTCGGCGTCGATGCCTACCGGGCCATGGGTTATCTGCCGGCGGCGATGCGCAACTATCTGGTGCGACTCGGTTGGGCGCACGGCGACCAGGAAATCTTTACCACCGAGGAAATGATCGCCACGTTCGACCTGCCGCAAATCGGGCGCTCGCCGGCGCGATTCGATTTTGCCAAACTGGAAAACCTCAACGGCCACTACATCCGGGCCAGTGACGACGCCGACTTGATTGCCAGGTTGGAAGAACTGCTGCCGCATATCGCCGGTGGTCAAGAGCTGGCCGGCAAAATGACGCCGGCGTTGCGCACCAAGATGCTCGCGGCCATGCCAGCGCTCAAAGAGCGCGCGAAGACTTTGGTAGAATTATTTGATTCAACACGTTTTCTCTGGGCGAGCCGCCCGCTGGATTTGAACGACCAAGCCAAGGCTTTGCTGACCCCCGAAGCCAAATCTGGAACCGCCGCCCTCTTGCCCGAACTCGACGGAATAGCTGAATGGTCCGCGCCGGCGGTCGAGGCAGTCGTGCGGGCTTTTGCCGAACGGTCCGGACTGAAGCTCGGCGCAGTGGCGCAGCCACTTCGCGCCGCTTTGACTGGACGCACGACCTCGCCACCAATCTTCGATGTCCTCGCGGTATTGGGAAAGGACGAGAGCCTGGCCCGACTGCGGGATCAGGTCGGCTAAAATTGTGCCGCGGAGACATTCGGCGCGCGCAACCCAGTCCCTTGATCTATGTCTAGGCGGCGGACACTTTGTGCATCAGGCGCATGCAGAATTGGGCTATCTTGCAGTGCACATAAGGATGAGCTACGCCACAAACGGTCGGAGCCCCGCTCGCCATGACCGGCGTCTCGGCTCCAGCCTTTGACGGTGGTTACACCGCAGCGCGCGCCTCTAAATCGAGGGTTCGACCATGGACGCCAAAACGGACGCCAAGAAGGCCACCGGCACGATTACCGTCGGCAACAAGAATTGGGATTTCCCGGTCTACGACGGCACCATCGGCCCGCAGGTGATCGACATCGCCAAGCTCTACGGCGACAGCGGCATGTTCACCTACGACCCTGGTTTCACCTCGACGGCCAGCTGCGAGTCCAAGATCACCTACATCGACGGCGATGAAGGCGTCCTGCTCTACCGCGGCTACCCGATCGAACAGCTCGCCGAGCACGGCGATTTCCTCGAGACCTGCTACCTGTTGCTCTACGGCGAACTGCCGACCCCGCAGCAAAAGGCGGATTTCGACTACACGGTCACGCGCCACACGATGGTGCACGAGCAGATGAGCCGGTTCTTCCAAGGCTTCCGGCGCGATGCGCATCCCATGGCAGTGATGACCGGCTGCATCGGCGCCCTGTCGGCGTTCTACCACGACTCGACTGACATCTCCGATCCGCACCAGCGCCTGGTCGCCTCAATCCGCATGATCGCCAAGGTACCGACGCTCGCGTCCATGGCCTACAAATATTCGGTCGGCCAGCCGTTCGTTTATCCGAAGAACGATCTCGACTATTCCACCAACTTCCTGCGCATGTGCTACGCGGTCCCGACCGAGGACTACAAGCCGAATAAGGTCCTGGCGCGGGCGATGGACCGCATCTTCATCCTGCACGCCGATCATGAGCAGAACGCCTCGACCTCGACGGTACGGCTTGCCGGATCGTCCGGCGCCAATCCCTTCGCCTGCATCGCGGCCGGCTGCGCGTGCCTATGGGGGCCGGCGCACGGCGGCGCCAACGAGGCCGCGCTCAACATGCTGCGCGAGATCGGCACCGTCGACCGCATCCCCGAATTCATCAAGCGGGCCAAGGATCCGAAAGATTCCTATCGCCTGATGGGCTTCGGCCACCGCGTCTACAAGAATTACGATCCGCGCGCCAAGATCATGCAGAAGACCTGCCATGAGGTCTTGGCCGAACTCGGCATTAAGGACGACCCGCTGCTCGACGTCGCCATGGAGCTGGAGCGCATTGCTCTTCACGACGAGTACTTCATCGAGAAGAAGCTCTATCCGAATATCGATTTCTATTCGGGCATCACGCTCAAGGCGATGGGCTTCCCGACCACCATGTTCACGGTGCTCTTTGCCGTTGCCCGCACGGTCGGTTGGATCGCGCAGTGGAAGGAAATGATCGAAGATCCGAAGCAGAAGATCGGCCGGCCGCGCCAACTCTACACCGGCGCGACCTTGCGCGATTACGTGCCGATTTCACGGCGCAAATAAATCGCTGAAACTTTATGCAAAGGGCGGCTGTCTAGCCGCCCTTTCCGTTTTTGCCTTTGCCGTTGAGCTTGGGCGCGCTGGCGCCGTCATAAGCCCAGGTCAGATACGCGCCGCCCCAGGTGAAACCGCCGCCGAAGGCCGCCAGCAACAGACGGTCGCCGACTTTGAGCTTCGCTTCGTAGTCCCACAAATTGAGCGGCAGCGTCGCAGTCGTGGTGTTGCCGTACTTTTGGATGGTGAACATCACCTTGTCGAGCGGCAGGCCAAGGCGCTCGGCCGTGGTCTCGATAATGCGGCGGTTGGCCTGATGCGGAACGACCCAATCGATCATATCGGCGGTCAGATTATTGCGCGCCATGATCTCGCGCGTCACTTCGGACATGCCGGCGACCGCGTATTTATAAACCTGTGCGCCCTCCTGATGGACATAGTGCAGGCGCTTGGCGACCGTTTCCGCGGATGGTGGCATGCGGCTGCCGCCGGCTTTCTGATGGAGGTATTTCGCGCCCGATCCATCCGAGCGCAGCAGCGTGTCCATGATGCCGTAGCCTTCGAGGTTCGGCTCCAGCATCACCGCCGCCGAACCATCGCCGAACAGCACGCAGGTGGCACGATCGGTGTAATCGACGATCGCCGACATTTTATCGGCGCCGACCACGATCACCTTCTTGTAGGTCCCGGACGCGATGAACTGCTGGCCGACCGTCAGCGCATAGATGAAACCCGAGCAGGCCGCCTGAATATCGAAGCTTCCGACATTGCGGATGCCAACCATGTCGCAGATCAGATTGGCCGTGCAGGGATGCACGAAATCCGGCGTCGTGGTCGCGCAGATCAGCAATTCAACGTCTTCAGGTCTGGTATTGGTCTTCGCAAGAAGACCCCGCACCGCCTCCGCGCCCATGTGGGAACTGCCGAGCCCCTCGCCCTTGAGGATATGGCGCTCCTTGATGCCGGTGCGCTCGGTGATCCAGGTGTCCGTTGTGTCCACCATGCGCGCCAGGTCGGCGTTGGTGAGCACGTCCGGCGGCACGTAACCATGCACGGCGGTAATGGCAGCGAGGGGGGACACGGTCACAGGCGGCTATTCCGGTTTATGCCCATGGCATAAGGCCATGGGCCGAACGAGGCAAATTACGCCGTTGGCGGCTCAGATACCACTGTTTCGGGCACGTTCTGGCGGGTGAAACTGGCATAATCCAGGACCACGGCCGCCGCCCGGCCGCTCGGGACGGCCTGGCCGACTTCCATAACGGCATCCAGGCGAGCAAAAGCCAGGAGCTGCGCCCGACGCTCCGGGGTGTCGCTCAAGAGCGGTCCCAGGGCCGCAGCGAGGTTTCGCGGGGTGAGGTCGCGCTGGAAGAATTGCGGCACGACAATTTCGTCCAGCACGAGGTTCGGCAGGATCGTCGTGTCGACCTTGAGCATGGCCCGGGCGATGATTTCTTCGACAACCGGAACCTTGTAGCCGGTCACCATCGGGATGCCGGCAACCGCCAGTTCAAGCGTCGCGGTGCCCGATTTGGCGAGTGCGCCACGGGCAACGCGGAAAGCCGCGTCCTTCTCGTCGACATTGGTCACCACCCGCGCCGGTATCGGCCAAGAGGCGACCGCGGCCTGCACCGCCTCGGCGAGCCGCGGCACCGCCGGAACCACCACCTCCAGGCCACCAATCTGTTCGGCAACAAGCGCCGCGGCCTGGCCGAACACACCGGCCATGCGGCGGATTTCGCCGCCGCGGCTGCCCGGCAGCACGAGTAGCACCGGCGGGTCGGCGAGGCGCCGGCGCGCTTCCTCGGGGCTGGGACGAAGCCGCCCTGCCCGTTCGCTCAACGGATGGCCAACATAGCTGCATGCAGGCCCGCCCAATCGCCGCATTGCCGCCGGCTCGAACGGCAAGAGCGCCATCACATGATCGACGTAGCCGCGCATCGTCCGGGCGCGCCCGGGCCGCCACGCCCACACCGAAGGACACACGTAGTCGACGATCGGGATCGCCGGCGCACGCGCCCGCACGCGGCGCGCGACGCGATGGGTGAATTCCGGGCTGTCGATGATCACCAACACGTCCGGCCGTACGGCGACGACCGCCTCGGCGGTCTGGCGGATGCGTTTGATGATTTTCGGCAGCGCCGCCGGAATGGCGGCAAAGCCGATGATCGCGAGATCGCCGAGCGGAAACAGACTGTCGAGGCCCCGGGCCGCCATCTGCGCGCCGCCGACGCCGGAAAAGCGCGCATCGGGGATGCGCCGGCGGATCGCGGCCATCAGCGCGGCGCCGAGCCGGTCACCGGACTCCTCGCCCGCCACCAGAAATACATGCGGGGCCGGCGCGACGCTCATTTTTTGCTCTGGGCCTGCGCGCCCAGAACGAACGCTTTGGCGCGGTTGGCGGCCGCGATCAGTTGTTCCGCTTCGGCGACGATGGTCGATCCCGCCACGACGGCGATGCCGGTGAGCCCCGCCTGTGCGGCGGCCTGGACTGTGCGCGGCCCGATCGAGGGCAGATCGAAGCGTCTGTCCTGCCGCAGCTTGGGCGCTTTCACCAGCACGCCGCTGCCCGCCGGCGAGCGCACGCGGCCGCTGGCTCGCATCTCTGCCACGCGTGCGAGCATCGCGTCGGTGCCCTCCGCCGCTTCGACCGCTAGGATGTGCCTTCCTGCCACCACCACCGCCTGTCCGACGTCGAACGGACCGGCGGCACCCAAATAGTCGAAGCCGAGCGCGATGTCGGCGCGGTCGGCGTCCGTCGGCTGCGCCGAGCCCAGTAACCCTTCCGGCATCAGAATTTCCGGCGCGACGTCATGCGCGCCGAGCAAACGAAAGCCGTAGCGCTCGAAAATGCCGCCGATCGCCGACAGCAGGTGATCGTCGCCGCCGCGAAAGCCCGCGATGACGCGCGGGAATTCCATCAGCGTTCTGAAGTCGGGGCGGATCTGCCAGAGCGCCGGACGCACCATTGAGCCGATGAAGACCACGTCGCGGCAGCCGGCGGCGCGCGCCAGGCGCTCGAACTTGCCGCCCTGGCCGAGATAGAGCCAATGGTGTGGGTGGCGCTCCATGCCGGCCGGGTCGGCCGCGCCATGCAGCGGAAACAGCAGCACCGCTCGCCCACGCGCGCTGACCGAATCCGCAATCGCCAGCGGCAGGCTGCCCCCGCCGCAAATGAGCGCGAGCGGTCCCTGCTCAATCGCGTCCGCCGCCGCGGTCATTCGACCTCTTCGGAAATACCGGCCTCGCCGCGTCGTCCCGCCATGGTGAGCGGCCGTGTTCCGGTGCGAATAAAATCGATCAGCTTTTGCACCAGCGCGTCGCCGGCGTATTCAGTCGCGACCTGGTCGACCCGGGCGCGAAATGCGCCGCCGCCGAGAAACAGCGTGCGGTAAGCCTCGCGATATCTCTGCACATCGGCCTTGGCGAAGCCGCGCCGGCGCAACCCGACAACATTGAGGCCGATGAGGTTGGCAAGCGGTCCCTGGATGAGGCCCCATGGGATGACGTCGGCGCGCGCGCCGCTCAAGCCGACGAGCATCGCGCCTTCGCCGATGCGCACGAATTGACGCACGGCAACACCGCCGCCGAACACGGCATAGTCGCCGACTGTGACGTGCCCGGCCAGCAGCACGTTGTTGGAGACCACGACATTGCTGCCGACCGCGCAGTCGTGCCCGACATGCGCGCCGACCATGAAGAAGCATTTGTCGCCGACTTGCGTGACGCCGCCGCCGTCCTCGGTGCCGGTATTCATGGTGACGTTTTCGCGGATGTCGCAATCAGCGCCGACGACGAGGCGTGTCGGCCCGCCGCGATAGTGCACCGACTGCGGCGGCGAGCCGAGCGAAGCGAACGGCCGAATGACGGTGCGCGCGCCGATCGTGGTGTAGCCGGTGACATTGACGTGCCCGACCAGCTGGCAACCGTCGCCAAGCGTGACGTGCGGCCCGACGGTGCAATAGGGCCCGACAGTCACACCCGTGCCGATGGCCGCGGCCGCGTCGATGCGCGCCGAGGGGTCGATCGTTCGCGCGTTCATGCGTCGACAATCATGGCGCCGACTTCCGCCTCGGCAACGGTTTGGCCGGAGACTTTGGCGATGCCGGCATACCACCACATGTTGCGGCGGTGGGCGGACTTGCGCATGTGGAATTCAATGGTGTCGCCCGGCACCACCGGCTTGCGGAATTTGGCTTGGTCGATGGTCAAGAAAAACACCGACTTGGGCTTCTTCAGGCGCAAATTGGCGATGCACAGCACGCCGGCGGTCTGCGCCATGCCCTCGATCATCAACACGCCCGGGAACACCGGATTTTCCGGGAAATGTCCCATGAAATGCGGCTCGTTGATCGTCACGTTTTTGATGCCGATGCCGCGATCGTCACCGTGGATGTCGATCACGCGATCCACCATGAGAAACGGATAGCGATGCGGCAACATCTTGAGCACCGCGGCGATATCGGCCGCTTCCATCTTTTTCACGGCGTCGTCCATGGCCGTCGTCTCTTTCATCCGCCGCGTCAGGGGTCCAGGTTTTCGCGCGCGCCCAGCATCGCGTAGTCCTCGAGCACCGCGCAACCGGGAATGCCCGCCTGCGCCGCTACGATGCAGTGGCGGCCGACGCTGGCATTTTGGCCTACTTGCACAAGGTTGTCGATCTTGCTGCCCTCGCCGATCACGGTGTCGCCGATGCCGCCGCGATCAATTGTCGTGCCGGCACCGATCTCGACGCCGTCCTGGATGATAACGCGCCCGACCTGCGGCATCTTGCGCCCAGCGCCTGCACCCGGCACCAAGCCGAAGCCCTCCTGGCCGATCCTGCAGCCGCTATGGACGATGACGCGGTCGCCGAGCAGCGCGTCGGTCATCACCGTGCCCGCTCCGATCGCGCAATTGCGCCCGATCCGCACGTCCGTGCCGATCACGGCGGTGGCGCCGATTGTCGTGCCCTCGCCGATTTCCGCGCGCGGTCCGATCACCGCGCCAGGCTCGACGGTCACGCCGCTCTCCAGGCGGACGCTCGGGTGCACATTGGCGCCGGCGATGCTGCCCGGCTCCGCCAGCGAGGACGGCCGCAGCGCATGCGGGTAGAGCGCGCGCGCCACCTCGACGAAGGCGCGAAACGGATCGGCCACCACCAGCGCGTGCACCCGCCGCGGCAACTGCTTGGCGAGCGCCGGGGTGGTCAGGCACGCCCCGGCGTGGCTTGCAGCGGCAGAAGCGATGTCGGCACTGTCGTCGAAGACAGCGATCGCGCCGGGCGAGGCGCGATTGAGCGGCGCGACGTCACCGATGATGCGCGCCGACAACGGCGCCGGCGGCGGCTCGGCGCCGATCAAGGCGGCGATCTCCGCTAGCGTGAGAGTTCGCGCGTGTCGCTCGAATACCGGCTCGCTCATGGCGATTGAGGCCGATCTACAAAGGGACCGGCGCCGTCAAACTAGAACTTGGTGCCGCCGCTGAAGCGGAAGAATTGCGTGCGGTCGTAGCTCGCCTTGGTCACGGGGTAGGCGAAATCGAAGCGCAAGGGGCCGAGCGGCGAATCCCAGATCAAGCCCACGCCGACCGACGAACGCACGGTGGCGTCGTCGGCGACTTGCATCGTTTCGCCGGTGACCGCCCATGACGTTTCCGACTTGTAATTCCACAACGAGCCGGCGTCGGCGAAGGCCGCGACCTTGATGCCGACCTCCTTGGGCAGGAAGTACAGCGGCGTCTGCGCTTCGAAGCTCGCGCCCCAGAACATCGTGCCGCCGAGCGCGTCGTTGGTGGTGCCGGGCGTGACATCGCGCGGACCGATGCCGGCGGGCGCAAAACCGCGCACCAGGTTCGGACCCATCTGGAAGTTGTCGAGCATGCGCAGGTCTCTGCCGCCCCACGCCTGCATATGGCCGCCCTGCACCTTGAACACGCCGACGACGTCGGCAAAGAGTTCGTAATAATTGCGGGCTTCGATCTGCGTGCGGATGAAGTTCACGTTGCCGCCGATGCCGGCGATGTCCTGTTTGATCTCGGCATAGAGGCCGCTGGTCGGCGACTTGTTGTTGTCGAGGGTGTTGTAGGCCAGCGAGTAGCCGATGATCGACTCCAGCACCGGACCATTGGACAGTTCGATACGCACCGGCAACGTCGCTTCGCCGTCGGCGTAGCATTCGTCAACCCCGGGCACGACCGCCCCGGGCGCGTGCGGGCTGAAACCGGTTGGCGTCGGCACGAATAGCGGCGTCGTGGTCGATACGCAGTTATTCAAGTAATCCGGCAGCGACACTTCCTGCTGGAAGATCGAATAGCGCGGCGTGAACGACAGCTCCTCGGACAGCGCGAAGCCGAGCTTCAGGTTCACGCCGACCGTCTGCGTGTTGTATGACACGTAGTTCGTCGCCAGAGTCTGCCGCGCGAAAACATCGATGCCGCCGGCCATGCGATAGCCGAGCAGATAGGGCTCGACGAACGAAATGCCGAAGCCGCGCGTATACTGGCCGTAGCTCACCGATGCTTTGGCGAACTCGCCGCGGCCCATCAAGTTGCGGTCGGCGACGCTGACCTCGGCGAGGAAGCCGTCGGCGGTGGAATAGCCGCCCGACACCGTGAATTCGCCGGTCGACTGCTCCTCGACATTGACGTTGATGACGACGCGGTCGGGCGCCGAGCCCGGCTCGTTGGTGATCTTGACCGTCTTGAAGTAGCCGAGGTTCTTCAAGCGGCGTTCGGCGCGGTCGACCAGCGCGCGGTTATAGGCGTCACCCTCGCCGATATCGAACTCGCGGCGGATGACGTAGTCGCGCGTGCGCGTGTTGCCGATGATGTTGATGCGCTCGATATAGGCGCGCGTGCCTTCCTCGACCACGAACGTGAGATTGATAATTTTCTTCTGGAAATCGCGGTCGCCGCGCGGACGGACGGTGGCGAAGGCATAGCCATGCTTGGCTGCCTCGATCGTCATCGTCTCGACGCTCTTCTCCACCAGATCGGCGTTGTAGATGCTGCCGGCGCTTACCTTGAGACTGTTGCGCAGCGTGGCCGGATTGATCGCATGCACGTTCGACACCACGTCGACCGTGCCGATGCGATACTGGCTGCCCTCGTCGATGGTGAAGGTGACGATGAAGCCCTTCTTGGCCGGATCGTATTCGCCGATCGCCGACACGATGCGCACATCGGCGTAGCCATGCTTGAGGTAGAAGCGGCGCAGCAGGTCGCGGTCGGCTTCGACGCGGTCGGGATCGTAGATGTCGGTGGTCTGCAGGAAGCTCAGCCAGTTGCTCTCCGACGTCTTGATGATGTCGCGCAAGCGGCCCTTCGAGAAGGCGTGCACGCCGACGAAATTGATATCCTTTACGCCGGTCTTCGCGCCTTCCTTGATCTCAAAGACGAGATCGACGCGGTTGTTCGGCAGCTCGATGATCTTGGGATCGACCGAGACATCGAAACGGCCGCTGCGGTGATAGATTTCGATGATGCGCTGCACGTCGGCCTGCACCATCGGCTTCGACAGAGTGCCGCGCGGCTTCGACTGGACCTCGGCCTTGAGCTGTTCGTCTTTCGCCTTCTTGTTACCCTCGAAGGCAACGCGGTCGATCACCGGGTTCTCGACCACGGTGACGACGATGCGGCCGCCTTCATGACTGAGACGGACGTCCTCGAACAACCCCGTGGCGTAGAGCGCGTGGAGGGCGTCGTCGATCTGCGCCGGGCCGAGCTGCCCGCCCGGTCCGGGCTTGAAATAGGACCGCACCGTATCCGCTTCGACGCGGCGGTTGCCCTTGACGACGACGGAGTTCGCCGACTGCGCGATCGCAACGCCCGATGACGCCACGACCACGACCCCGGTACCGACAAGGATTCCGCCGAGGACCAAACAGCAGAGCGCCAGTCCCCGTAGCATCCGCACACCCAATTCCATGCGCAACGCGCCTTTTTTATTTACCCGTGCGACCGCCCCCAGAGCGGAGCCGACTGTTCGTTGGGCAAGCTTTGGCTCGCTTTGTACAGCCTTTTAGAGGCCCTGCAAACGAAACCCACAGCCCAATTTCCCTTTCCCCTCAGAAAGTTGCCCGTAAGACACGCTTTACGAGGTCGCCAAGTGCAGAATGTCGTTAAATGTTGCAAAAATCATCAACATGACGACGATCGCCAAGCCGATCCGGAACCCGACCTCCTGGGCCCGCTCGGAGAGCGGCCGGCCACGAATCGCTTCGATCGCATAGAACAAAAGGTGACCGCCATCGAGCAACGGAATCGGGAACAGGTTCAACAGGCCGATCGAGACCGACAGCACCGCGGTCAGGTGGATCAGGGCAACGAAGCCGATTGAGGCAACCTCACCAGACACTTGCGCGATGCGGATCGGCCCGCCGAGCTGATCGGCCGCCTCGCGGCCGGCAAACACCCCGCCGATATAAGCCAGCGTCCGGTCGACGACGAACCAGGTCTCGCGCGCGCCCTCGGCGACGGCCTTGAGCGGCCCCATTTTCTCCGTCTTGATATCGCCGGGCGCTGTCGAGCGGCTGATCCCGAGCACACCGAGCCGGTGCTTGTTGCCGAAGCTGTCCTTGAGCTCCTTGAGCTGCGGCGTCGCCTTGAGCGTCACGCGGACGCCGCCGCGGTCGACGACGATATTGAGCGCCTCGCCGGCGCTGACGCTGACGATGCGCTGCATATCGGAGAAGCTGCCGATCGCCTCGCCGTCAATCGCAACGACCAGATCGCCCGGCATGAAGCCGGCCGCTTGCGCAGCGCTCGCAGGCTGCACGCTGTCGACGCGGGCGCTGGTGCTCTGCTTGCCGACCGTCATGAACACGCCGGCGAAGATCAAAATCGCCAGGATGAAATTGGCGACGGGGCCGGCGACCACCACGGCGGCGCGTGGCGCGACCTTCTGGTGGATGAAGCTGACCGCTTTTTCGGCCTCGGTCATTTCAGCGGCCGCCACCTGGTCGGGAACGCTCGCAGCGTTCTCGTCACCGAAGAATTTCACATAGCCGCCGAGGGGAACGGCGGAGATCTTCCAGCGGGTGCCGTAGCGGTCATAGAAACCGACGATCTCAGGGCCGAACCCAATCGAAAAAACCAATACTTTGATGCCGCACCAGCGGGCCACAAGAAAATGGCCAAGCTCATGAAAAAACACGACAATCGTGAGAACGAAAAGGAACGGAACGATGTAGCCGACGAGGTGGCCGCCAAAAGCGCCCAACCCCCCCACAATGTCCAAACTCATGGCACCCTCGTCCCGCTGCCCGCGACTATTATTAGCCAAAGGTTACTAGGATGACTTTACGGCAATTTCGGGCAAGAGGGCTAAGGCTAAACTTCTCGCATTATGGTCAACGGCGAGCGCGGTATCGATATCCAGCGGGTCCGCCAGGAGACCCCGGCCGCTCGCGGCGTCGAGCGTCGCCTCGACCAGGGCCGTGATCGCCGGAAATCCGATACGGCCGCCGAGGAATTCGGCGACCGCCACCTCGTTCGCCGCATTGAATACGGTCGGCGCCGCGCCGCCGGTCTGCAACACGCGCCTGGCCAAAGCCAGCGCCGGGAAACGGACCAAGTCGGGGGCTTCGAAACTCAAGTCGCGGATCTTTGCCAGATCGAGCCGCGCCGCGGGACCGTCGATGCGTTTGGGCCAGGCCAGGCAGTGCGCGATCGGGATGCGCATGTCCGGCGAGCCGAGCTGGGCGACGACCGATCCGTCCCTGAATTCCACCAGCCCATGCACCACCGACTGCGGATGCACCAGCACGTCGATCTCTTCCGCCTTGAGGGCAAATAGATGAAATGCCTCAATTACTTCTAGGCCTTTGTTCATCAGGCTCGCGGAATCGATGGTGATCTTCGGCCCCATCGACCAGTTCGGATGCTTGAGCGCCTGCTCCGGCGTCGCTGCCTTGATCGCCTCTATCGACCAGCTGCGGAACGGGCCGCCCGAGGCGGTCAGGATGATGCGTCTGACGTCTTCGCGGGGTCCGGCGCCGAGCGCCTGAAAAATAGCGTTGTGCTCGCTGTCGACGGGGAGCACCGTCGCACCGGTCGCGGCCGCGCGCCGCATGAACAGACCGCCGGCGCACACAAGACATTCTTTGTTGGCGAGTGCGACGGTCGCGCCGCGCTCGATGGCGGCAAGCGTCGGCTTGAGACCGACCGCGCCGCTGATTGCCGCCATCAGCCAATCGGCCGGACGCTGCGCCGCTTCGAGCAACCCGCCCTCGCCGGCCGCCGCTTCGATGCCGCTGCCGGCCAACGCGTCCTTGAGCTCGCCGTAAACTTCAGGGTCCGCCACGACGGCGAGCCGCGCGCCGACTTCGCGTGCGATCTTCGCCAGCGCTGCAGCGTTGCGGCGCGCGGTGACGGCCTCGACGCGATAGCGTTCCGGCGCGCGCTTGATCAGGTCGACCGTGCTGACGCCGACCGACCCGGTCGCGCCGAGGATGGTGATGCTGCGCACGCTCGCCGCCGGCTGCGATTTGGATCGGGCAAGCCCCGGGACGGTCATGCGCTCACCACACCAGCAGGCCGCGCGCCGGCGCATCGAAGCCGCCGCGCGCAAGACCAAGCAGACAACCAATCAGCGCCGCCGCCCAGAATCCATCGAGGCGGTCCATCACGCCGCCATGGCCGGGAATGAGCGAACCGGCGTCTTTGGCGCCGAACTGCCGTTTGATCCAGGATTCCAAAAGGTCGCCAAGTTGCGCCGCCACCGACAGCATCAACGCAATGAGCGCGACCGCGGTCCACCTGAATGAGCCGAAAAAGCCGGCCACGATGATCGCCACGGCGGCGGCGCCGAACGTGCCGGCGACGGCCCCGGACCATGTCTTTTTCGGACTAACCGCCGGCAGTAGTTTCGGCCCGCCAAACGCGCGGCCGGCGAAATAGCCGAGCACGTCGGTGGTCCACACGACCGCGAACAACAGGATGATGGCGAACAAGCCGAGCCCGCTATCGGCGCGCAAGAGCACCGGCGCCGCCAGCAGGACGGCGGCATAGCCGACGCCGGCCACGATCCAGAGAGGCCCCGTGACCAGCGTGATCCATTCCCACAGCACCGCGATGGCGGCGAAGGCCCAGAACAACGTGAACGGCCAACCGCCGAGATAGGCGGCGAGCAAAGCGACCGGCGCCAGCACCGCCGCCGATGCCACACGTAACGTGAGATTGCTCGCCGAGGCGGGAGCGCGTGCGTCGTTCGATCCGGACACGGGGTCAGCTTCGGCCACTGGTTCAGGATCCGGTCTTGGCGACCAAGCCGCCGAACCGGCGCTCGCGCTGCTGGTATTCCTGGATCGCCGACTCCAGTGCGGCGCGGTCGAAATCCGGCCAATAGGTCGGCACGAAAACCAACTCGCTGTAGGCCGACTGCCAAAGCAGGAAGTTCGACAGCCGCTGCTCGCCGCTGGTGCGGATGATGAGATCGGGATCGGGGATATCCGGCGCATCGAGGAAGGCGCCGACGGTTTCCATGCTGATCTCGGCGGGTGTGAGTTGTCCTTGTGCCACTTGCTCGGCGATGCGCTGCGCCGCCCGGGTGATTTCCTGGCGCGCGCCGTAGTTGAAGGCGACCACCAGCGTCAAGCCATCCTGGTTGTTTTTGGTGAGTTCTTCTGCCTCCACCAACAGGCGGCCGATATCCGGATCGAGATCGGTGCGCTCGCCGATTACCCGCACGCGCACGCCGCTGCGGTGCAGTTCGGCGAGATCGTTACGGATAAAGCGGCGCAGCAAGCCCATCAGTTCGCCGACCTCGGTGGCCGGCCGCGACCAGTTTTCCGCGCTGAAGGAGAAGATGGTGATGAAGCGGATGCCGATTTCGCTCGCCGCGCGGATGGTCCGGCGCAAGGCTTCGACGCCACGGCGATGCCCCTCCACCCGCGGCAGTCCCCGCGCCGCCGCCCAACGCCCGTTACCGTCCATGATGATGGCGACATGGCGCGGCGCCCGCTCGAAAGGCGGTGCGGTGCTGTGCGGGATGTCGGCCTCGGGCATTGCTGTTGAGCCGTCTCGTCTCGAATGAATTCAGGGTCCTGGCCTAACACGATCCTTGCGCGCGATCTTGTTCGAAAACCGGTCGCCGGCCCAGGCCCCACAGCCGGCCGGATTTCTAGGACGATCGCTCAGACCGTGAGGATCTCCTTCTCCTTCGCCGTCAATAGATGGTCGATCTCAGTGATGCCGGCATCGGTCGCCTTTTGGACATCGCCGGAAAAGCGGTCGTGGTCGTCCTTGCTGATCTTGTGATCCTTCTCCAGCTTTTTAATCACATCCATGGCGTCGCGCCGCACGTGGCGCACCGCGACGCGCGCGGTCTCGGCGTATTTGTGCGCGATCTTGACCAGCTCCTTGCGCCGTTCCTCGTTGAGTTCGGGAATGCGCAGACGCAGCACCTGGCCTTCGGTTGCCGGCGACAGACCGAGGTTGGAATTGACGATCGCTTTTTCGACCGCGTGCACCAACGAGCGATCCCAGACATTGACCGCAATGAGCCGCGGCTCGGGGATGGTGACGCTAGCGACCTGATTGAGCGGCATCTGCGCGCCATAGGCCTCGACCATCACCGGGTCGAGCATATGGGCGGAGGCGCGGCCGGTGCGTAGACCGGACAATTCGGTCTTCAGCACGGCGCTGGCGCCCTGCATGCGCCGCTTGATCTCGTTGATATCGTGCGTCGTTGCGTTCGTCATGGCGATCCCCCGGACACGTCGCGCCGGCTTGAAGGCGCAAGCCGCGGCTAGCCGATCACGGTCGAGCGGCCCTTGCCGCGCAGAACGGCCTCGATCGCACCTTTGTTGGCGATCGAGAACACGATGATAGGCATGTGGTTTTCTCGGGCAAGCGCGAAGGCGGTCGAATCCATGACCCGCAAATGCTTCTCGATCGCCTCCTGGTGGCTGAGCCTGTCGTAACGCTTGGCCTTCGGGTCTTTTTTCGGGTCGGCGGTATAGACCCCGTCGACATTGGTGGCCTTGAGCACGGCCTCGCACTCGAGTTCGGCGGCGCGCAGCACGGCCGTGGTGTCGGTGGTGAAGAATGGATTGCCGGTTCCGGCCGCCAGCAGCACGACGCGGCCCTTGGCGAGGTTCTTCAGCGCACGCTTGCGATTATAGGTTTCGCACACCGAAGTCATGGCAAGCGCCGACAGCGTGCGCGCCTCGTGGCCCTGGCGTTCGATCGCGGCCTCGAGCACCAGGCAATTCATGACCGTCGCCAACATGCCCATGGTGTCGCCGACCGGGCGCGGCACGCCGCGTTCGGAAACTTCAACACCGCGGAAGATGTTGCCGCCGCCGACGACGACGCCGAGCTCGACGCCGACCTTCGCCGTGGCGACGAGATCGGCGGCGAGCCGCTCGACGGTCGCCTGACCGATGCCGAAACCCTCGTCTCCGGTGAGCGCTTCGCCGGACAGCTTGACGATGACGCGGCGGTAGAGCGGATCACTCATGCGTTGCGATCCTCCAGGGATCGTCGACGTTAGCTTTGTCCGGCGGCAGCGGCGACTTCGGCGGCGAAATCGCTTTCCTTCTTCTCAATCCCCTCGCCGAGCGCGTAACGCACGAACCCGGTGACCTTGATCGTCCCGCCGACTTTGCCCTCGGCTTCCTTGAGCGCCTGGGCGACGCTCTTCTTACCCGAGTCGTCGAAAATAAATGGCTGCTCGAGCAGGGTCTGCTCCTTGTAGAAGGTTTTCAGGCCGGACTCGACGATCTTCTCGATCATCGCCTCCGGCTTGCCCTGCTGACGGAATTTGTCGGCTAGAATGTCCTTCTCGCGCTTGACCACGGCCGGATCGACTCCGGCGGAATCGATCGCGAGCGGGTTGGTCGACGCGATATGCATGGCGATCTGGCGGCCGATGGCCGTGAGTTCGTCGGCCTTGCCGGGAGATTCGAGCCCGACCAGCACGCCGATCTTGCCGAGGCCGTCGACCACCGAGTTGTGCACATAGGACCCGATCGCGCCTTTGCCGACCGACACAGCCGCGGCGCGGCGCAGCGTCATGTTCTCGCCGATTTTTGCAATCGTGTCGGCGATGGCGTCGGCAACCGTGATGCTGCCGGCTTTGGCCGTCTTGATCTTCTCGACGTCTGTGCCGGCGCCGAGCGCAACGTCGGCAATCATTTTTACCAGGCCCTGGAACAGGTCGTTGCGGGCGACGAAGTCGGTTTCCGAATTGACCTCGACCACCACGCCCTTGCCGCCCTGCACCAGCAGGCCGATCAAACCTTCTGCAGCAATGCGGCCGGCCTTCTTGGCGGCCTTGGAGAGGCCCTTCTTGCGCAGCCAATCTTGCGCCGCTTGCATGTCGCCGCTGCTCTCTGTGAGCGCGGCCTTGCAATCCATCATGCCGGCGCCGGTCGACTCGCGCAGCTCCTTGACCATCTGGGCGGTGATATTCGCCATCGCGTCGTTACTCCGCAGTCAATTCTTTGGCCTTTGCGATCCAGCCGTCGACACGGCCAGGCAAGCCGACCTCTTCGCCGACATTGTGCGCGGCCTTCTCGTTGAGTTCCGCGATCTGCGTGTAGTGGAAGATGCCGAGGTCGTTGAGCTGCTTCTCGATCGCGCCCGAAACACCGGGCAGTTTCTTGAGGTCGTCGGCAGCGCCCCGCGGTCCTGGCAATTGTTCGAAACCGAGATCGGCGACCGCGGGCGCAGTCGGCACAGGCTCGGCCACGATCGGCTTTTCCGCTGCGCCGGCGTCGACGCCGGCCTCGCCCTGCGCGCGCGAAATGCCGTCGATCGCCGCCTTCGCGATCAGATCGCAATAAAGCGACACGGCGCGGCTGGCGTCGTCGTTGCCCGGCACCACGTACGTGATGCCGGCCGGATCGGAATTGGTGTCGACGATCGCCGCGACCGGAATGTTGAGCCGGCGCGCTTCCTTGATGGCGATGTCTTCTTTGTTGGTATCGATCACGAACAGCAGATCGGGCACGCCGCCCATATCCTTGATGCCGCCGAGTGAACGGTCGAGCTTGTCGCGCTCGCGCTGCATGGTCAGACGTTCTTTCTTGGTATAGCCGCCGGACTCGCCCGAGCTGAGCATTTCGTCGAGTTTGCGCAGGCGCGAGATCGAACCGGAAATGGTCTTCCAGTTGGTCAGAGTGCCGCCGAGCCAGCGTGAATTGACGTAGTACTGCGCCGAGCGCTTGGCGGCATCGGCAATGGCGTCCTGCGCCTGCCGCTTGGTGCCGACGAACAGGATACGGCCGCCCTTGGCGACGGTGTCGCTCACCGCCTGCAGCGCGCGATGCAGCATCGGCACGCTCTGCGCCAGATCGATGATGTGGATGTTGTTGCGGGTGCCGAAGATGTATGAGCCCATCTTCGGGTTCCAGCGGTGGGCCTGATGGCCGAAGTGCACGCCAGCTTCCAATAGCTGACGCATTGAAAAGTCAGGAACCGTCATTGTCTTCTCCGGTTGATCCGCCGCGGACGTGTGTGAGCCCAGAGGGCCACCGGACGGCCTTTTTGACCCATTGTCGGGGCCTAAAGCCAAACATCCGCGTGAGTGATGCCGGGCTTATATAGGGCCGAATCCCGCTACGCAAGGCGGGCCTGTGGCCCTACCGCGGCCCTTCCTGGAGCGATGCGGCCTCGCTACAGCGCCTCAACCTGCACCACGCCGGGGACCGCCTTGATGGCGCCGGCGATCTGCGGCGAAACCTTAAAGCGGCCCGGCAGCTTTACCTCGACCTCGGCGCCCTGCTGCAGCATCAGCACGACGCTGACCTCGCCGTCGCCATTCGTCTGCGCGCGCTGGGGCGCCGCTTCGAGCCGCTTGGCCAGCGCCTCGATCGGCTTGTCGTCGCGCAGAAACACGCGCAGGCCCTTGGCGAGATTGGCGGCGGCGGCGTCGAGCGGCTCGACGGATTGGATACGCGCGCGCACGTCGTCGCCCTGCACTTCCGCCGAGAGGAACAGCAGGACCGCGGTGCCCGGCTCGAGCAGCTCGCGATGCTCGGCGAGGCCTTCCGAGAAGATCACCGCCTCGTAGGCGCCGGTCGGGTCCGATAGACCGATGATGCCCATTTTGCTGCCGGTGCGGGTGCGCCGCTCCTGGCGTGATACCACGGTGCCGGCGACCCGACCGGCGGTCGCGCCGGATTTGACCGCGCGGGCGAACTCGGCCCAGGGCTGCACGCGCAGCTTCTTCAGCACCGCGGCGTAGTCGTCGAGCGGATGGCCGGAGAGAAAAAAGCCGATCGCCTCGTATTCGCGTTTTAACCGCTCAGCCGGCAGCCAGGGCTCGGCATTGGGTAGCGCGATCGGCTCGCGCGTGCCCCCGCCGCCGAACAATTCGTTCTGCCCGACCGAGGCTGCGTCGTGCGTACGCTGCGCGCGCGCCAGCACCGCTTCCATCGCCGGGAAGACGCGCGCGCGGTTTTGCTCGAATTCATCGAACGCGCCGGCCTGCGCCAGGCTTTCCAGTACTCGCTTGTTGACGGCCCGTGGATTGATACGCGCTGCAAAATCGGCCAAGTCGGCAAACTTGCCGTCGGCGCGGGCGGCGACGATGGCGTCGACCGCCTGCCGGCCGACGCCTTTGAGCGCGGCGAGCGCGTAGATGATGCTGTTGCCGTCGACCTCGAAGGCGACGTGCGAGCGGTTGATCGAGGGCGGCTCGACCTTGATGCCGAGCCGCTCGGCCTCGGTGCGGAACTCGGCGAGCTTGTCGGTATTGCCCATGTCCAATGTCATGGAGGCAGCCAGAAACTCGACTGGGTAGTTCGCCTTCATATAGGCGGTCTGGTAGGCGACCAGCGCGTAGGCGGCGGCGTGGCTCTTGTTGAAGCCGTATTCGGCGAAGCGTTCGAGCAGATCGAAGATAGCGTCCGCCTGGTGGCGCTCGATGCCGCGTTCCGTACAGCCGGAGACGAAGCGCTCGCGCTGCGCCCGCATCTCCTTCATGATTTTCTTGCCCATGGCGCGGCGCAGCAGGTCCGCTTCGCCGAGCGAATAGCCGGCGAGGATCTGCGCCGCCTGCATCACCTGTTCCTGATAGACGATGACGCCGAAGGTCTCTTTTAGGATTGGTTCGAGCTTGGCGTGGATGTAGTCCGGCTTCTCCATATCGTGCTTGCGCGCGCAATAAGTCGGAATGTTCGCCATCGGACCCGGCCGGTAGAGCGCGACCAGCGCGATGATGTCCTCGAAACGGTCGGGCCGCATATCAAGCAGCGCGCGCCGCATGCCAGCACTTTCCAGTTGGAACACGCCGACCGCTTCCGCGCGCGCCAGCAGGTCATAGGTCTTCGCGTCATCGAGCGGGATTCTGGCGATATCGATGTCGATGCCGCGCCTTTTGACCAGTACCACCGCCGTCTCCAACACGGTGAGCGTCTTGAGGCCGAGGAAGTCGAACTTCACCAGGCCCGCCTGCTCCACCCACTTCATGTTGAACTGGGTCACCGGCATGTCGGACTTCGGATCGCGATAGAGCGGCACCAGTTCCGACAGCGCGCGGTCGCCGATGACGATGCCGGCGGCGTGGGTCGAGGCGTGGCGGCTGAGCCCTTCGAGCTTCTTGGCAATGCCGAAGGCGCGTTTGACCACCGGGTCGCTCTCGGCCTCCGCCTGCAGCTTCGGCTCGTCGTCGATGGCGCGCGCGAGCGTGACCGGGTTGGTCGGGTTCTGCGGCACCAGCTTGCATAGCTTGTCGACCTGCCCGTACGGCATCTGCAAGACGCGGCCGACGTCGCGTAAGACGCCGCGCGCCTGCAAAGTGCCGAAGGTGATGATCTGCGCCACCTGGTCGCGGCCATAGCGCTCCTGCACATAGCGGATCACCTCGTCGCGGCGGTCTTGGCAGAAGTCGATATCGAAGTCGGGCATCGACACACGCTCGGGATTGAGAAAGCGTTCGAACAGCAGCCCGAAGCGGATCGGGTCGAGGTCGGTGATGGTCAGCGCGTAGGACACGAGCGAACCGGCGCCCGAGCCGCGGCCGGGACCGACCGGGATGCCCTTGCTCTTGGCGAATTGGATGAAGTCCGAGACGATCAGGAAGTAGCCGGGGTATTTCATGCCGGCGATGACGCCCAATTCGAAATCGAGCCGTTCCCGGTACTCCTGTTCGGTGTGGCTTGGGGCGACCCCGGCGGTCGCCAGGCGGCGGTCGAGACCCGCTTCGGCGCGCTTGCGCAGTTCGCTCGCCTCGTCGCTGTCGCCGGCTGTGAAACGCGGCAGGATCGGCGCGCGTGTATGCGGACGGAATGCGCAGCGCTCGGCGATCTCGACGGTGCTGGCGACCGCTTCCGGCAAGTCGGCGAACAGCGCCACCATCTCGGCGCGGCTCTTGAAACGATGCTCGGCGTTAAGCTGGCGGCGGTCGCTTTCGCTGACCACCCGCCCCTCGGCGATGCAGATCAGCGCGTCGTGGGCTTCGTGGTCGGCGGCGGTCGCGAAAAAGGGCTCGTTGGTGGCGACCAGCGGGAGGCCCTTGCCGTAGGCGAGATCGATCAGCACCGGCTCGGTCATGCGCTCGTTCGCCGTGCCGTGCCGCTGCAATTCGACATAAAGACGGTCGCCGAACAGGCGGGCGAGCGCGTCGAGCCGCGTCGTAGCGAGATGGCTTTGCCCGGCCGCGATGGCGCAATCGAGCGGCCCGCCTGGGCCGCCCGTGAGCGCGATGAGGCCGTCGGTTTCCCCCTCCAGCCATTCGAGCTTGAGCCGCGGCGGCTCGTTCGCCGGAGATTCAAGGAAGGCGCGCGAGTTCAGCCGCATCAGGCTGCGATAGCCGGACTGGCGCGCGGCCAGGAGCACGATGCGCTCGCGCGGCGCCGGCGCGCTGACGTTGCCCCGCGGCCCATGATCGGTGTCGCCGAAATCGATGGCCAGCGTGCAGCCGACAATCGGCTGGATGCCGGCGCCGGCCATCTTTTCGGAGAACTCGAGCACCCCGAACATGTTGTCGGTGTCGGTCAGCGCCAACGCCGCCTGCTTATCGGCCTTGGCGAGATCGGCCAGGCGCGCGAGTTGAATCGCGCCTTCCAGCAGCGAATAGTTCGAGTGCACATGCAAGTGCACGAAATCGAGCGCGGCCATATTTTTCCGAGACTGGAGGTGATTCCTTTGTCTCACAGAGTGGGCATGGCCGATCGCCCTGTCCACCTCGAGCACGCCTTCAGCCGCGGCTATGCCCGTTTTTCAGTGCGCCCCCGGGGGCGTCATGGCCGGCTCAGGCGCCGACCACCCACGTTCCTGCGGCCGGGGACGCCGCAAAGACGTGGATGCCCGGCGTAATGGCCGGGCATGACGGGGACGTGGGCAGCGTTCAGAGGCTCCCTAAAACCTGCGACCAGATGGCGATCATGCTGACGAACAGTGCCAGCGAGGTGAGCGCAGCGGCTTCTTGAATGAAGGCTTTGAGCATTGTTCTCTCCCACGGAACGGAGAGTGAACATAGTTCATGTTATGTTCTAGAGTCAAGTGCGATGAAACCGCGCCGGCGTAATAGAAAACACTAAGCAAAATCAATTTGTTATATGAATTTCCTTAACTGTCTAGGCCATCTCGACGACCTTGCCCTCGCTCAAGGTCACCCGTCGGTCCATGCGCGCGGCAAGGTCCATGTTGTGGGTGGCGATGATGGTGGCGAGGCCGGAGGCGCGGACCAATTGCGTCAGCGCCGCGAACACATGGTCCGCGGTGTGCAGGTCGAGGTTTCCGGTCGGCTCGTCGGCGAGCAGGATGCGCGGCGCATTGGCGACCGCGCGGGCAATCGCCACGCGCTGCTGCTCGCCGCCGGACAGTTCCGCCGGGCGGTGGCCGAGCCGATTGCGCAGGCCCAGATAGCCGAGCAGTTCGACCGCGCGTTTCTTCGCCTCGGCGCGGCTCAAGCCCCGGATCATCTGCGGCAAAAGAACGTTTTCCAGCGCGGTGAATTCCGGCAGCAGATGATGCGACTGGTAGACGAAGCCGATCTCGCTGCGCCGGATCCGGGTGCGCTCATGGTCGGGCAGGATCGCGGTGGCGCGGCCGTCGATATAGACGTCGCCATGGTCGGGGTGCTCGAGCAGACCGGCGATATGCAGCAGCGTCGATTTGCCGGCGCCTGACGGCGCGACCAGCGCCACCGACTGTCCGGGCCAGACCGCAAGCTCGGCGCCATTGAGGATGTGCAGCGCATCGTCGCCCTGCCGATAGGTGCGCTCGATCCCGTGCAGGAACAGGATCGGAATGTCCTCGGGTTTGTTTTGCGGCGGCGCGGCGGCGGGCGCGATCGTCTCACTCATAGCGCAGCGCCTCCACCGGATCGAGGCGCGCCGCGCGCCATGACGGATAGAGCGTCGCCAGCAGCGACATCGTCAAAGCCATCACCACGACCGCCGCGGTTTCCGCGGTGTCCATGTCGGCGGGCAGATGCGAGAGGAAATAGAGCTCCTTCGGGAACAGGTCGGTATTGGTCATCCACGACAGGAACTGGCGAATGCTCTCGATATTCAGGCAGATCACCACGCCGAGCAGGAAGCCGACCAGCGTCCCGACGACGCCGATGGAGGCGCCGGTGATCAGGAATACGCGCATGACCGCCCCTTGCGTCGCGCCCATGGTGCGCAGGATGGCGATGTCCTGCCCTTTGTCTTTCACCAGCATGATCAGGCCGGAGACGATGTTGAGCGCGGCGACCAGCACGATTAGCGTCAGGATGAGGAACATCACATTGCGCTCGACCTGCAACGCGCCGAAAAAGGTGGCGTTACGCTGCCGCCAATCGATCATGAAGATCGGCCGTTGCGCCGCCTCCTGCACCGCCTTGCGGAAGGCATCGACCCGGTCGGGATTGTCGGTATAGACCTCGATGGCGGTGACGTCGCCGGCGCGGTTGAAATAGGCCTGCGCCTGCGTAAGCGGCATGAACACGAAGGCGCTGTCGTATTCCGACATGCCGATCTCGAAGACCGCCGCCACCTTGTATACCTTGATACGCGGCATGGTGCCCATCGGCGTCACGGCACCGCGCGGCGCCACCAGCGTAATGCTGTCACCGGCGCGCAGCGACAATTGATCGGCGAGCCGACGCCCGATGGCGACGCCGTCGCCTTCGTCGAAGCCCTTGAGCGTGCCCTGCTTGATGTTGTTGGCGACCGAGGGAAGCTTTTCGAGGTCGGCGAGGCGGATGCCGCGCACCAACACGCCGCCGGCGTTGAACGGCGAGGATGCCAGCGCCTGGCCCTCGACGATCGGCGCGGCGAGCTTGATGCCCCCCACCTTGGCGATGCGCGCGGCAACCGCATCCCAGTCGGTCAGCGGTTTTTCCAGCGGCTGGATCAGGAGATGGCCGTTAAGGCCGAGGATCTTGTCGAGCAGTTCCTTGCGGAAACCATTCATCACCGCCATGACGATGATCAGCGTGGCGACGCCGAGCACGATGCCGAGGAATGAGAACCCGGCGATGACCGAGATGAATCCTTCCTTGCGCCGCGCCCGCAAGTAGCGCAGCGACAGCATCCATTCGAACGGGGAGAAGGGCCGCGTTCCTGAGGGCTCGGACATTGATTGCTGGTTCCCAGCCTCGATTTTCACACGATTCGGGCGGTTTCAAGGGCGGAATACGCGCCAAAGTCTTTGGCCGCGCACAGGATTTTCCTGCGCTGGCAGACGATCGCGAAGCGACGATCGCCATCAGCGCGTCAGCAAATCCGACGCAGCAGCCGGACTCATCATCTCGCGCGTGCCGCTGGCGCGCTTTTTGACCTCGACCTTGCCCTCGCCGAGGCCTTTGGGGCCGACCAGCACCTGCCACGGGATACCAATGAGATCGGCGGTGGCGAACTTGCCGCCGGCGCGCTCGTCGCGATCGTCGTAGAGCACCTCGACGCCTTTGGCCGTGAGTTCTTGGTAAAGCTGCGCGCTGGCGCCGTCGGTGCCGGCATCGCCCTGCTTCAGGTTGAGGATCGCCACCTTGAACGGCGCCACCGGCTCGGGCCAGACGATGCCGGCGTCGTCGTGCGAAGCCTCGATGATCGCGGCGACGAGACGCGATGGTCCGATGCCGTAGCTGCCCATATGCACGGGCGTCTCCTTGCCGTCGCCGGTCGCGACCACGGCCTTCATCGGCTCGGAATATTTGGTGCCGAAATAGAAGATATGACCGACCTCAATGCCGCGCGCCGACACTTGTTTGTCTACCGGCACTTTGGCGTAAGCCGCAGCGTCATGCATGTCGGACGTGGCGGCGTATTGCGAAGTCCATTTGTCGACGATCCCCTGTAAACCGGCGATATCGTCGAAATTCACGTCCGCTGCCGGCACCGGCAGATCGAGATAGTCCTTGTGGCAGAACACTTCCGACTCCCCGGTCTGCGCCAGGATGATGAACTCATGGGAAAGATTGCCGCCGATCGGTCCCGACTCCGCGCGCATCGGGATCGATTTCAGCCCCATGCGCGCAAAGGTGCGCAGATAGGCGACGAACATTTTGTTGTAGGAATGCTGCGCGGCGGCTTGGTCGACGTCGAACGAATAGGCGTCCTTCATGAGGAATTCGCGGCCGCGCATCAGCCCGAATCGCGGGCGCACCTCGTCGCGGAATTTCCATTGGATGTGATAGAGGTTGAGCGGCAGGTCCTTGTACGAGCGCACGTAGGCGCGGAAAACCTCCGTCACCATCTCCTCGTTGGTCGGCCCGTACAACATGTCGCGCTCATGGCGGTCCTTGATGCGCAGCATCTCCTAGCCGTAGGCGTCGTAGCGCCCGCTCTCGCGCCACAGGTCGGCGGACTGGATGGTTGGCATCAGGATCTCGATGGCGCCGGAGCGGTTCTGTTCCTCGCGCACGATCTGTTCGACCTTTTTCAGCACCCGCAGGCCGAGCGGCAGAAAGGCATAAATGCCGGCCGCCTCCTGCCGCATCATGCCGGCACGCAGCATCAGCCGGTGCGAGACGATTTCCGCCTCTTTCGGGGTTTCGCGCAGGATCGGCAGGAAGTAGCGGGACAGGCGCATCGCGGATGGCTCGGAATCACGAGAGATGGGGCCCGAGTGAAAGCGGATCGGCCGGAAAAACACAAGCAAGCGGGATGCCGGCCGCTCCGGCAACTACTTTAGCGCGAAACGCGATATTTGTTCTCTCGTTGAGTTCCAAATACGAAATCGTGGTGACATCGCGGCGGTGATCGGGTAGCGTCTCAATACCCGTATGACTGAGAGGCCGGTTCGATAAGCCTGCCCCAAGCTGCGGTCCAAGTCTTGGGAGGAGCCAAGTCCTAGGCGCGGAAACGCCGCCGCCTCGACAACGCGAATAAAAACGCGAGGATGGACTTTTAAAGCGACGAGCAGGGCACAGTGCCCTGCTCTTTTTTTTGCGCGGTGCTCGCTCAAGAATGCGGTGGATTGGCAACCCGCTTGAGGAAGTCGAGCGGGATCAGATTTTCCTTGTAGATCAAGGTCAGAACACCAAACACCACCGCGGCGACGATCGTCGTCCAGAACAATTTGCGCCAGATCACATGCGCCGCCGGCGCGCCGGGATCCGTGCCCGGGGCGACCTCACCCGCCTCCTGCTGGCTGTGGATGCCCCAGGGCAGCACGGCGAACAGCACCACCCACCAGATGATGAAATAGATGGCGATGGCGGTGGCGGTGCTGATTTCCATCGTCGTTCAGGCCTGTTCCAACTCAACAAGAGTACCGCAGAAGTCCTTGGGATGCAGGAACAATACCGGTTTGCCGTGAGCGCCGATCTTCGGCTCGCCGTCGCCGAGCACGCGCGCGCCTTGCGCTTTCAAGGTGTCGCGCGCGGCCTTGATGTCCGGCACTTCGTAGCAGACGTGGTGGATGCCGCCGTCGGGATTCTTGTCGAGAAATTTGGCGATCGGGGAGCTTTCGCCAAGCGGTTCAAGCAGTTCGATCTTGGTATTGGGCAGCGTGATGAACACGGTGGAGACGCCATGGTCGGGCTGCGCCACCTTTGCGGACACTTCGGCGCCGAGCGTATCGCGGTAGACCTTGGCGGCCTTGGCGATGTCGCGCACGGCGATGGCGACGTGGTTGAGACGACCGATCATCCTCTTCTTCTTCACTTTCTCTTGCAGGATCTTCGCAGAAATACAGCAGTCGTTTGCCCAGTGCTTCCGCAAAGACCGGCGGCACCCATCATACCGCCAAGACGTGCACGTGGCACATCGGCTTTTTGCCCCAGCGCTCGGCGACCACCGCGCGCACCGCCCGGCGTACCGCCTCCGCGACCGCGTCGGGATCGCTGCGGCGTTTGCGCGGCAGTGAGTCGAAGGTCGCGAGCACCGCGTCGTAGACCGCCTCGTAGATGAGTGCGCCGTCACGGTCGCGCTCCGGGATGCCGATCAGGTCGAGCGAGGGATCGTCGATCAATTCGCCTTTGTCGGTCACAGCCAGCGCCACCGACACCGCGCCGGCAAAACTCAACCGCCTGCGGTCGGCGACGGTGCGCGAGTCGGCTTCGACCAGCAGCGCGCCATCTTTGTAGAGCCTGCCCTCCGGCACCTCGTCGATGACCCCGGGGTGGCCGCTGATCTGCACAAGATCGCCGTTGCGGCACTGGATCACCTGCTTGACGCCGCAGCGGCGGGCGAGCGCGGCGTGCTCCGACAGATGCAGCGCCTCGCCGTGCACCGGGATCAGAATCTGCGGCTTCACCCAGCCGATCAACTCTTCCAGTTCGGCGCGGCGCGGATGCCCGGACACGTGCACCAGCGCATCGCGGTCGGTGATCACTTTGATGCCCTGGTCGATCAGTCCGTTGACGATGCGGCCGACCGCCTTCTCGTTGCCAGGAATGGTGCGCGCGGAAAAGATCACCGTGTCGCCGCGCGTCAGCGTGACGTCGGGATGCTGGTCCTCGGCGATGCGCGCCAGCGCCGCGCGCGGCTCGCCTTGGCTGCCTGTGCACAAAGCCACGACTTTGTTGGGCGGCAGGTGGCCGTAGACGTCGGCGGAGCGCAGATCCTGCACGCCCTCCATGTAGCCGGTCTCGCGCGCCACCTGGATGATGCGGTCCATGGCGCGGCCGACGACAACGACCTCGCGCTCGGCGGCGCGCGCGGCGTCGATCACCGAACGCAGGCGGCCAACGTTGGAAGCGAACGTCGTCACCGCGACGCGGCCGCGCGCGGCCTTGATGATCTCGGTGATCGTTTGGCCGACTTCTTTTTCCGACGGCGAACGGCCCTCGCGCACGGCATTGGTGGAATCGCCGACGAGCGCCAGGCAGCCCTCGTCGCCGAGCGCGCGCAATTTCTTCTCGTCGGTGGCGTCGCCAAGGACGGGCGTCGGATCGATTTTCCAGTCGCCGGTGTGCAGCACCGTGCCGGCCGGCGTGCGGATGATCAGCGCATTCGCCTCGGGGATCGAATGCGCCATGGTGACGAGTTCGATGTCGAACGGGCCGACTTTGAAGCGGCCGCCGAGCCGCACAATAGTCACCGGAATTTCCGGTGCGCCCGGCTCGCTGGCGCGCTTGGCTTCGAGCAGCGCCGCGGTAAAGGGCGTGGCATAGATCGGCACCTTCAGCCTCGGCCACAGATCGATGATGGCGCCGAAATGGTCCTCGTGGGCGTGGGTGAGCACCAGGCCGGCGAGATTTTTGCGCTCCTCCACAAGATAGCGAATGTCGGGCAGGATCAGGTCGACGCCGGGCAGATGGTCTTCGGACGCAAAGGACACGCCGAGGTCGACCGCAAGCCACTGGCGGCGGCGGTCGTCGCCGAGCCCGTAGATCGACAGGTTCATGCCGATCTCGCCGACGCCGCCGAGCGGCGCAAAGACAAGCTGCTGCTGCTGCGGCACAGCCATCAGGCGCGCCTCCCTACAAGACCTTCATCCGTTCGTCCCCGCGAAAGCGGGGACCCAGAAGCCATCAAACACAAGGTGGCGATCTTGGCCCTGGATTCCCGCTTGCGCGGGAACGAACGGAGTTTGTGGCTCCCGACGAGATTCATTGAGAGCCTAATCCAAATACTTCCCCGGCCGTGACCGGGATCACCCCGCCCTCGCCCGCAAGCAGCAACCGGCCGGCCTCGTCCAGCCCCTCGAAGCGGCCGCTTATCTCCCGCTCCGGCAGCCGCACTTTGATCGGCTCGCCGAGACCGGCCGCGCGCTGGAGCCAATCGGCGCGAATAGCGGTGAAGCCGTCTCCGCCTCGCCATTGCGCGAGGCGCCGCTGTATCGCGGCAGCGAGCGCGGCGAGCAGCTGCGCCGGCGCAACCACGGTGCCGGCCGCGAGCAAATCGGCCGCCGGAAATGCAGTATCGACCGGATGGCTGACGCAGTTCACCCCGAAGCCGATGACGAGCACGAAGGACGGCTCGCTCTCGGCTTCGATCAAAATGCCAGCGAGCTTGTGTCGTCCGAGCAGCAGGTCGTTTGGCCATTTCAGTTTGAATTGCGGTCCAAGCGGCGTGGCGCAGTCACACAGGGCGTCGTGCAACGCCAACGCGGCCACAAACGATAGCTGCGGCGCCACAGCTTGCGGCGCCGGCTCGCTCAACAATAGGCTTGCGTAGAGATTGCCGGGCGGCGACGTCCAACTGCTCTGCCGCCTCCCGCGCCCGGCGGTCTGGCGCCCGGCGCTGACCCACAACGGACCGCGCTCGCCGGCACGTGCAAGCGCCAGCGCCTCGGCATTGGTCGAGCCGAGCGTGTCGTAAGCTCGATGCCGGACCCCCGCCAGGTCCGTGGCTTCGCGGTTCATCTTAACGGCGTGCGATGTTTCGCGCGCATCAATTCAGAACAAGGACTTCGCCGCCGCCGTTGCCGCGCCGAGCAGCGGCGCCGGATAGACGAAGAAAAGGATATTGATCAGTCCCGAGACAAGGAGCACCAGCGCCAGTAGCCCTGGCATCCGCGCGAACCCTTTCACCGGCTCGTCGAAATACATGATCTTGACGATGGTCA
>DASUGZ010000014.1:0-32325 GCA_036273755.1 Pseudolabrys sp. | reverse complement strand
TTCATGCAGACGAAGGCGATGTCGACCGGCTTCTCCTTGGCAAGCTGCTGCGCGTCGGTCACGTGCAGCGCCCGCACCGGCACACTGAACTCCGGCTCCTTCATCGCATGCGTCACGCGCAGGCCGTGTGCGCGCATGTGCTCGACATGCGCCGGCCACGGATCGATGAAGGTGACGTCCTCGCCGGCCTGCACCATATGCGCGCCGGCATAGCCACCGACGGCGCCCGCTCCGACGATGGCGATCTTGCGGCCCATTCCCCGTCCTCCCCGAATTTTTATTGTTCAGCGGCCGCGCCCATCTTCGGCTTTTTCCGAAGTGGTTCGCAAGGAGGTCGCGCGGCGCGTGCTAGTCCACGCCTTCGCTGTCGAGCGCACGCCAGGCGACGATGCTGGCCGCCGGTGCCGGTCATGCGGCGGAGCGTCCGCCGCCGCCATCCGGTGTTCGGGCAATGCGCGCCGCGCGCGTTTCTCCGCATAGTAAATGTTCGCTGAGAGAACATGGTAAATTCTACCGTAGAAGTGCGTAGTTCTAACAGTTCTTTAGGGATAACGGCCGCTGTTTACTAAACGATTCATGACCGCTTAACTTAAAATGCTCGATAAATCCTCCACGAAAATTCTCGAACTGCGCGCGCTGTTTTTTCGCGACAGCGCGCACCGGTTCACGAAAGTGAGTGGAGAGTCCAATGAAAAAAGCGCTTCTCGCGGCAACGAGCGTCGTCGCCTTGTGCGCCGGCGCGGCATTCGCCGCCGACCTGCCGCGCGGCCCGCAGCCGTACTATAGCCCGGTCCAGCCGAGCGTTTACAATTGGGCCGGCGTCTATGCCGGTCTTAACGTTGGCTACGGCTGGGGCAAGGTAACGAACACCGGCGCCAACCCGGCCGGGTTCCTCGGCGGCGGTCAACTCGGCGTCAATTGGCAGAACGGCCAATTCGTCTACGGCGTCGAAGGCGACCTGCAAGCGAGCGGCGCCGACGACACCTTCGCCGGCTACAAGTTCACCAATCCCTGGTTCGGAACCGTGCGTGGCCGCGCCGGCTATGCCTTCAACAACATCCTGGTCTACGGCACGCTCGGTCTTGCTTATGGCGATTTGCGCGGCGAATTCGGCGGCGCCGCCGAGACGCACACCGAGGCCGGCTGGGTCGGCGGCGTCGGCGGAGAAGTTGGGCTGGCGCGGAACTGGTCGGTGAAAGCCGAGTACCTGTACATGGATCTGGCCGACCGCGGCTTTGGCATCACCGGCATGGACAATGGCTACCGCTCCAACATGTTTCGCATGGGCTTCAACTATCACTTCTGAGCGGCCGTTCGTCGGTCAAGCAGCGGAACACCCCGGGCCCCGCGCCCGGGGTTTTTCGTTTTGGCGCGCGGCAGGAACAAAGTTCCGTCATCGACTTAAGTCTTAAGTAAAACTTCACCACGTTGACGCACCACGACAGTTTCGATCAAGGCGATAACGTGGCATTTCATCGACATAATTGAGACTATACTGACTCAACTTGCTCATACACTGTGTCTTTTACGCACTAGACGCCAGAGTGATTTTGAATACTTATGCCGCCTTGAATGTTGGGGGCCACAGTACGGAGGTTCGAATGAAGCGTTTGGTGTTGGCGGGCATTGGCGCGCTCGCGGTGATGACTGCATTGGGTTCGGCGAACGCCGCGGACATGGCGCGCCGGCATGCCATGCCGGTCAAGGCGCCGATGTACGAAGCGCCCTATAACTGGACCGGGTTCTATATCGGCATCAACGGCGGCGGCAGCTTCGGCCGTTCGAGCTGGGATGCCTATGGCACCGGGTTCGATACGTCGGGCGCGCTGGTCGGCGGCACTGTCGGTTACAACTATCAGATGGGCCAGGTCGTGTTCGGCCTCGAAGGCGACGGCGATTGGTCCAGCGTGCGCGGCAGCGGCGTTTGCGGCGGTCTCTCGTGCGAGACGCGCAATGACTGGCTCGCCACCGCGCGCGGCCGTCTCGGCTACTCGTTCGGCCGCGTGATGCCTTACGTCACCGGCGGCGGCGCTTTCGGCGACATCAAGTCCTCGCTCGCCACCTTCGGCAGCCAGACCACCACACGCGCCGGCTGGACCCTGGGCGGCGGCGGCGAAGTCGCCATTGCCGGTCCGTGGAGCGCCAAGATCGAATATCTCTACGTCGATCTCGGCAAGGCAGGCTGCGATGCTGTGGCTTGCGGAGTTCCGACCGACGTGAGTTTGACCAGTAACGTCGTGCGCGGCGGCATTAACTACCGCTTCTGATCGGCCACGCGCTCATCCATCCAAAGCCCCGGAACGAAAGTTCCGGGGCTTTTCGTTTTTTGGCCTAGGCCGCACCGTCACAGTCGGCTGTTGCAGCAAAGCCGCACCGAGCGGCCCGTGTAAGCCGGTGCAGGAACACTTCACAGACATGGCGCGTTGAGGGCGCGATCGGGGGACGGCGCATCCGCGACCGTCCGCACATTCCAGTGAGGTGCGTCATGAAAAAACTGCTTCTCGCAAGCGCGGGCCTGTTGGCGCTTGGCGTTGTGTCGGCGTCGGCTGCCGATCTGCCGCGACATCAGGCGATGCCGGCGAAGGCGCCGGCCTACATGCCGCCACCGCCCTACAACTGGACCGGCTTCTATGTCGGTATCAACGGCGGCGGCGGTTTCGGCCGCTCCGAATATTCCTCGCCGTTGTCGACGTCGTTCGACACGTCGGGTGGTCTGGTCGGCGGCACGATCGGCTACAACTATCAGATGGGCCAAATCGTGCTGGGCCTTGAAGGCGACGGCGACTGGAGCGGCATCCGCGGCAGCGCGGTCTGCGGGGCCACCACCTGCGACACGCACAACCATTGGCTCGCCACGGCGCGTGGCCGCCTTGGCTATGCGATCGACCGGTTCATGCCTTACGTGACCGGCGGCGCCGCCTTCGGCGACGTCAACACGTCGATCGCCGGCATCGGCGATACCAGGACCACCCGCACGGGTTGGACGGCCGGCGGCGGGCTTGAAATGGCCATCGCCGGGCCATGGACCGCCAAACTGGAATATCTGCATGTCGACCTCGGCAATGCCGACACGGCTGTGCCGGGCACCAGCGCGAACTTCCGCAGCGAGATCGTGCGCGCCGGCTTGAACTACCGGTTCTGAGTAGGGCCGCGGCAAGAGTGCGAAGCCCCGGAGCTTGCTCCGGGGCTTTTGCTTGCAAAGGGTCAGGCGGCGATCTTGGTCGCCGCAAAGGCCGGCACTTGCGCGGCGAATTTATCGTGCCAAGCCAAGAGACGCGGATGATCCTTGCGCCAGGTGCCGCCGAAGCGCAGATCGCGGTAGCCGAGCAGACAGGCGAGCGCGATCTGTCCGACATTGGGCGTCGGATCGAGGGGCGGTGGCGAAGCCTCGAGCACCGCCATCCCACGCGCGATTTTCTCCGCTTGACGATCGAGCCAGCTCTGCACCGCCTTGTCCGCGGGGCGATAGCGGCCCTCGTAGACGATGAGCAGGCTCGCATCGAGAATGCCGTCGCACAGCGCCTGCAGGCGGAGCGCGGCGAAGCGCGCCGCCGGCTCGCGCGGAACAATGCGGCCGCCGCCGGCGAGGTGATCGAGCACGTCGAGGATCACGCGTGAATCGTAGTAGACAGTGCCGTCGTCGAGGACCAGCGCGGGGATCTTGCCCAGAGGATTCTGGACGCGGATTGCGTCGGCGGGGTCGTTGAGATCGGTCTCTTGCACCTCGATCTTGTCGGCGAGGCCGAGCAGATCGGCGGCGATGCGCACTTTGCGCACAAAGGGCGAGGCAGGCGAGGAACGCAGGATCATCGGAAAAAATCTTCCTAGCAGACGCGGGGGATCCGCAGCTGGTGATGACGACAAAGAGAGTCTGCGCGAAGGCTGGACCCGGCGCAGCCGTTTCAACGATCAGCCGGTGACGACTAGGTTCACCGCTTTGGGGCCTTTGCCCTTCTTGTCCGGCTCGACGTCGAAGCTGATCTTCTGACCTTCGTTGAGGCCCTTCAGCCCGGCCGCCTCGACAGCGGTGATATGCACGAACACATCGCGGCCGCCGTCGTCCGGCTTGACGAAACCATAGCCCCGCTCGCCGTTGAAGAATTTTACCACACCAGTCTGCGCCATCGGGAAAGCTCCTCTCCCCGCTCCGCCGCCAGCCCCACGCTTGGCGGCTCGGCCGGACATTCACATTCGGGGAAAGCGTCGGCCTTGCGATGGCCTCAGTCACTCCGCCGGCCCCCCAAGACGGAGGCGGAACGTTCCTGCCATGCGGAACTACACACCAACTGGGCGCCTGTGGAAAGGGGTTACGACGTCAGGAAGCACCCGGCGTCCGCTCGCGGGCGAGCCAGTCGATGCGGTAGCCGCCTTTGCCGTCGCGCCCCAGAATGGCGGCGAGCGCCGGCAGCAGCACGGCCAGTTCCTTTTCCAGGGTCCAGGGCGGATTGGCCAGGATCATGCCGCAGCCGTTGAGGCGGTCGGGATCGCTCAACGGCGCGATGGTCAATTCGCAACGCAACATCTTTGACAGGCCCTGCCGACGCAGGCTTTTGGCCAGTGCATCGCGCTCGCTGCTGCCTTTGATCGGGTACCACAGCGCGTAGATGCCGGTCGCCCATTTGCGATGCGCGGCCGCGAGGCCATGCGCCAGACGCTGGAATTCGCCCGGTTCTTCGAACGGCGGGTCGACCAATACCAGACCGCGGCGCTCCTTCGGCGGCACATAGGCGCCGAGCGCAGTCCAACCGTCGACGTCGAGCGTCTTGATGCGGGGATCGCCGCGCAGATTTTGCCGCAGCGCGGCGCCCGCCTGCGGTTCGACTTCGCAGGCGATCAGGCGGTCCTGCGGGCGCAGCCAGGCCCGCGCCAGCGCCGGCGAGCCGGGATAGATTTTGAGCCGGCCGCGCTCGTTGAGCGCGTTCACGACCTCGAGATAAGGCGTCAGCAGCGCGGCGACCGCCGGCGCGAGTTCGGCCGCCGTCAGCCGCGCGATGCCGTTCCGCCATTCGCCGCCACGGCTCGCTTCGCTGCCGGCAAGGTCGTAAAGGCCGGCGCCGGCATGCGTATCGATGACGCGGAACGGCGCGGGCTTTGTACGCAAATAGGTCAGAATGCGGCATAGCACCGCATGCTTGAACACGTCGGCGAAATTTCCGGCGTGAAAGGCGTGACGATAGTTCACGGGGCTTGCTTGAATGTTGCGCGCATGACCGGCGCTTATCGCCCGCGGCAGGACAGCGGGCAAACTGTTTTGCGATCAGGCGCCTGGATCGGGCGCCCCGCGCAAACCGAAATGGTTGCGCGGCGCGACCTGGCGGATCGGATAAGTAGCCTGACGGCGCCGCAGCCGCGGGCGGGCGGCGAGCTTTGGCGAATCCGCAGCCGGCTTTGCGCTGTGGGCGGCGCGGCGGCGGCCGACCGCATACAGGGCCACGCGCAGCGGCACGAACGCGGCGGCGGCGGCGCCGAGCGCATGCAACACCGGCGGCAACGCCACATAGTCCGGCGCGTCGACGAGCCACAGGCCGACATAGCCGAGCCCGGCAAAACAGACCCCGAATCCAATATGGTCCCACACACGAGTCATGGCCGCAGCGCTCCCCGCGCGGATCGCGGGCGAAGATTGCGGAATTCCCTTACGAGAATCTTGCGCTAAATCTCGACGCGCCGGGGTTATCCCCGCATCGCCTGCGGTGATCGTTAATGCTGGCTCAACGCAATCGCGGACTCGGCGGCCACATTTTCGGCGCACATGTCGAGACGTTCATCCGCCGCGCATCGCCGGCAAGGCGACGCTGTCGCGCTTGCAGGCGCGACGCGTCACTTCGGGACAATTGTGGAAGGAAAAATCCTTGTTCAGGCACACGCGCACTTCGCTCAGGCGCTTGCTGTCGCAGGTGACCGCGACGTCGGCGCGCGACAGGCCCGCGTTCGCCTTGACGAAGGCGTCCGCCACCTCGTCGGGCTTGACCGAAATCGGCTTGTCCAACGCGAGGAATTCACCCGGGATCTTGATCACCGCGCGCGCCTTGCGCACGAGTTCGAAATAGGCGTGCGGCGAAAGCCCCGAACAGGTGCCGTGACGCTCCCATTCGTGGAAGATCAGCCGCGGGCTCGGCATCAGGTCGAGCATGCCGCTGACGATGCTGCGGTCGAGCCGCGGCGACGGCACCTGGCAGAACGACGGGAAACCCTGCGCGTATTGTGGCCACAGCCCGTGGACAACAAAGGAAAACGGCCGGCCGGAACATTGCTGATCGGGCGGCCGATCCGGCGCGCGCTCCTGCGTGGCTTCGCAAAACGACGGCGACCAGGATAGCGCCAACACATAGAAATCGAACTGGCCGGGCGTGTTCTGCCGGCGGTCTTGGGCCAGCGCGACGATGGCAAACAGAAGCAGGAAGCTGAGGCTAATGGCGGCGGCTTGGGCCGCCCGGTTCAGACGACGAAGCGCACCGCGGGACATAAGACGCTCCCTTCACGAGACCGTGAACAAACCGGAAATTGTTCTTCCGCAACGGTTCCAGGGAACGGTAGCTGAATTATAGGAACATTTCAAGAACAAAATAGAACAAACACGGTGCAGTTTTCGCGCCTGAATTCAGGGGCGGGCCATTTTACAGCGCGGGTTGTACGCCCAGTTGCGGTCGAGGCCGACCACGCACCATTCGACGCCCCAGGTCATGCCGATCATGCCGGTGTCTTCGCCGATCGAGTAACTGACTTGGTGCTTGTGGCCATCGCTGACCAAGGCAACCGCCGAGCAAAAACGGCGCGGGATGGTTCCGGCCGCCCAGGGCCGGAACGCGATCTCGCGCACCCGCTCGAAGTCGAGGATCTGCAGGTCCGAGTTCCAGAAGCGGCCCTCTTTCTCGGAAAAGCGCGCGGCGATCTTGCCAAGCGCGGCCTCGCAAGGCGGCAGCACGCCGTCGTAGTTCTGGCCGCTAAGGTAGAAGTTCATTTCCAGCCAGTTCGCCGCCTGGGCCGGCATGGCGAACCCGATCAAAGCCACTGCCGCCAAGAGCCGAAAATACCGGAATGCCATCTTTCCTCTCCCCAGGTCGAATATCGGCACAATAGTCGACTCTAACCGCCGCGCCAATCGCCCAACGCGGCCTGCACCAAAGCCAGCGCCGCCACCGCCGCCGTATCGGCGCGCAGAATACGCGGCCCGAGCGAGATTCGCACGACGTCTTGCCGTTCGAGCAGCGCCTTGCGCTCGTCCTCGGCAAAGCCGCCCTCCGGCCCGGTCAGCACCGACAGCGGCCTGGTTCCGCGCGCCGCCGAGAGCGCCGCCATCGGATCTTTCACCTCGGCGTCCTCGTCGCAGAATACCATCAGGCGCCCCTCGCCGGCGATTGCGGCGGTGAAGGCAGCCGGGTCGGCCACCTCCGGCAGCGCCAAAATCCCGCATTGCTGCGCAGCTTCGATGACATTGGCGCGCATACGATCGAGATTGACCCGCGCCACCTGGGTATGGCGGGTCATGACCGGCTGCAGCCGCGAAACGCCCATTTCCACCGCTTTTTGCACCAGATAGTCGAGCCGGGCGTGCTTGAGCGGCGCGAACAGAAAATGCAGATCGGGCGGGCTCGGCTGTTCGCGCAGGCGTTCGCCGACCGCCGCGGACAGTTCCCGCTTGCCGCTGCCCGCGAGCCGGGCCCGCCATTCGCCGTCGCGGCCGTTGAACAAGAGCACCTCGTCGCCTTGCTTGAGCCGCAGCACGTTGCGCAGATAGTTTCCCTGGGCGCGGTCGAGCGTGACCTCCTCCCCGTTCTGGAGCGGGGCAGTGAGATAGAGGCGCGGGGTGCGGAAATCGTAGCGCGGCATGGCGTTAAACATGGCGGGAGCGCTCGGTTTACCCAGAAGACGAGCCTTTGGCGAGGCCGCCGGCTAGCCGCGGATTGCCGTGATCCCGACGCATTCGGCGGCTTGGTAGAGGCGACGCGGGATGCCTCAATCTGCTATGCTGAGGCCCAAGGGAGAGATCGATTCATGGATTTGCGCCGGGCAATGCTGATCGCGGTGGGTTTGCTGCCGTTCGCGGCCGCGCCGGCGTTCGCCCAGTTCCCGCCGGCCCCGGGCGCGCAACAGGGCCCGCCCTGCGCCGCGGAGTTCGGCAAACTGCGCGACGAGGCTGCCAGCAAAGCGGGCTTGATCCGTGAGGCGAGCAAGCGCAAGGCGCCGCCGGCCGAAGCCTGCAAATTGTTCACCGTCTTCTCTTCCGCGGAAGAGAAGATGCTGAAATACGCCGAGACCAATTCGGTCTGGTGCGGCATCCCGCCGCAAATCATCACTCAGATCAAACAATCGCACGCCAAGACCGCGGAGTTTCGCAACCGCATTTGTCAAGCGGCCGCCGCGCCGCCACGACCGCAGGGCCCGACGCTGAGCGACGCGCTCACCGCCCCCGTCACCGACGCCGGCAATATCAAGACCGGCCGCGGCACCTTCGACACCCTGACCGGTACCCCGCTCGGCAACAAATGAGCGAGAACGCCGGACGCGTCGCCGATGCGACCGGCAACTGGGTCGACGGTCTCGCTCCGCCATTCACCCGTCCGTACCTGCGGCTCGCCCGCCTCGACCGGCCGATCGGCTCCTGGCTGTTGCTGATGCCGTGCTGGTGGTCGGTCGGACTTGCCGGCATGCGGATCGGGCACTTTCCCAGCCTCTGGCACATCGTGCTGTTCTTCATCGGCGCATTTGCGATGAGGGGCGCCGGCTGTACCTGGAACGATCTGGTCGACCGCGATCTCGATGGACGAGTCGAGCGCACGCGCTCGCGGCCGATTCCCTCGGGTCAGGTGACCGTCGCCGAAGCGACCGCCTTCATGCTGGCGCAGGCGCTGGTGGGCTTTTTGGTGCTGCTCCAGTTCAACCGCTTCACCGTCATCACCGGGCTGTGTTCGCTCCTCGTGGTCGCGATCTATCCGTTCATGAAGCGCGTCACCTATTGGCCGCAGATCGTGCTCGGCCTTGCCTTCTCCTACGGCGCGCTGATGGGCTGGCCGGCGGCGTTCGGTCGCCTCGATTGGCCCGCCTTCGTACTCTATGCCGGCTCGATTTCATGGGTGATCGGCTACGACACCATCTACGCGCATCAGGACCGCGAGGACGACCTTCTGATCGGCATCAAATCGACGGCTTTGCTTTTCGGCGACAACACGCAGCCGATGCTCGCGGGCTTCTATACCGGCGCGGTGGTGCTGACCGGCATCGCCGGGGTGATGGCCGGCGGCCGGGTCATTTTCATGCTCGGGCTGTTCGCCTTCGCCGCGCATCTCGGCTGGCAAGTGGTGCGCCTCGACATCGACGACCCTGCGCATTGCCTGAAGCTGTTCAAATCGAACCGCGACGCCGCATTGATCCTGTTTGGCGCAATGCTGCTGGAGGCGGCGGTCTAGACGGACGCCTTCAGTAAGGCCTGGTGCGCATCTCTTCGGCGCGGATGGCGGCATCGCCGTTTGCAGCGGCGGCCGATCGGTGGACCGGCGCGGCAGGGGCCTTTTCGGCGTCGAAGTCGTGATCGATCTCTTTGCCCGTACGATGCACCACGCCGACCGACCCGGTGACGTCGTCGTCGGCATCCGCGACAAAGCCGTCTTCGCCGGGCAGCGCGACCGGCAGCTTGCGCGCCTTGGCGCTCGCCTTGGCAATCGCGCCGGTGTAGGCCGGCGCACCGTGCTTGGCGGCATAGACCGCGCGCGCACGCGCCGCCACCACTTCACCGGGGATCGCGTCCGGCCGGCACGGCCGGTAGCCCTCGCGGCGACGCATCAGATCCACGTGGATGTGATCGTAGTGATAGACGTTGTAGCCGGGCGCCAGCACAGTAGTGAAGGTCTGGCAGGCATAAAGCTGTACGTCGTGCAGGAAGCCCTGCTCTTCCGGCGTGCCATGCCAGCCGTCCTTGACGGTGATCTTACGTCCGTCGGCAAGCGTGAAGCCGGCAACATCGAGCGCGTCGCCGAAGGCGTGCTCCGACATGCTCGACGTCCCGGAGCCCACCATCTCGCGGCATGAATAGGAGCCGATCTGCCGGATCTCCGTGACCTGCGAACCGAACCAGTGCAACGCCGCCGGCTGCACGCCATCGCTGACCCAGCGGTCCAGCGCGGAGACCATCGGACAGGCGAGCGTCGCGGGCGGCGTCACCGCCGCCGGTGTCATCGCCGCGGTCGCGTTGCCGCGGGTCGGCCCGAGCGCCGGCGGCGCGCGTTGCGGCGGCGGCTGGTAGACCGGCGCGTTGTAGGCCGGCTGCTGGCGCTGCTGCACCGGCGGCTGCTGTTGGTAGGCCGGCTGCATGCGGTCGCGGCCGGGCGGCAGTTGCGCGTCATCGGGGATGTCGTCGGCCTGGCGTACGCCGGGCGCATAGATCGACAGCGGCTGACCGGCCGGCGCTTGCGGCGCGGCGCGCTGCGGCACCGGAGTATAGGGCGCGGGCTCATACGGCGCCGGCTGCTCGGCCGCGGGACGCACCGCCGGCGGCGGCCCCGGCACCCAGCGCATTTGCCCGCCTTGCGCCGGCGCGTAGCGCTGCTCGAGCGGCGGCCAGCGCGGCTGATCGCCCTGCGCATTGGGGATGGCGCCGGGCGGCCGCAGGTCGTCGCCGTAGCTCATGGCCGTACCCTCGCCGAGCAGCGCGACCTTGAGCGGAAAATCGGCGCCGCACATGCCCGGGCCTTCGATCGGCTTCATCTGCTCGATGCCGACGCCGATCTTGACCGAACCGGATTTGAGGCAGGCGACTTCCTCGTCGTGGCGCCACGCCGGACGCTCGCCGAATTGCAGAAAACTGCGCCCGCAGCCGGCAAGCGCCAGCAGTAACAAAGTACCGGCAAGAGAAAGGGAAACGCGACGCGACATGCCCGCAAAAATGCGAGCAGTATCTTTAACGATGCATCAACGCTGAGGCGACGCGAATCCGTTAAGGATAAGGAATCCTTGCCGGCGTCACGGCTGTGCCGGCTTGATCCCCAGCGTCTTGCCGACGGCGGCGACGGTTGCGCGCTGCTGCTTGATTGAATCGGCGAATTCCGCCGGAGTTCCCGGATTGATCACCTGCCCCGTGGTTATAAGCTTGTCGGCAACCTTCTGGTCGGCGACCGCCGCCTTGATGTCGGCCGCGATGCGATTCCGCACGGCAAGCGGCATATCGCGGGGACCAAGCAGACCGACCAGACCGTCCATCTCGAGCGACTTGAAGCCGGCTTCCGCGGCGGTCGGAATATCCTTGAGCGATTCCGCGTGCGCGCTGTTGGTCAGCGCGATCACCTTCACCTTTCCGGCGAGCACCCGCGGCCGCATGATCGCGTAAGCACCGACGAAGGCGTGGATGCGGCCTTCGGACAAATCGTTGATCGCCGTCACCGGATCCTTGTACGGCACCTTTGCCATCTGCAGGTTTTCGGTTTTCAGAAACGCCTCGAACAGCAGGTCGTTGGCGCCGGTCACCGAGGCATAGTTCAGCTTGCCCGGCGCCGCTTTGATCTTGGCGGCGAGTTCCTTGGGAGTGCCGACGCCAAGCGTGGTCGGCACGCCAAGCGCGATCAGCGTATTGGTCACGCGCGCGATCGGCACTAGGTCGTCGATGTTGTATGGCAGCTTGGCGTGCAGATAGGGGTGCGCGGTGAAGGTCGACGCCGGCGCGAACAACAGCACATGATCGTCATGCGCGGCGATCACCGCGGTGATGGCGATGATGGCGTCGCCGCCTGGACGGTTCTCGACCACGACCGGCTGGTCCCATTTGGCGGACAGCTTGTCGGCAAGGAGCCGCGCGGTAATGTCGACGCCGGAGCCGGGCCCCAGCGGCACGATGAAGCGAACCGCCCGCGTCGGCCAAGCCTGCGCCGATGATGAAGCGTTGCTACAAATCAGCGCGGCAATTGCGACAAGACAAAATCCGAACAGCCGGAACAGCGAGCGGCGCATAGTGTTTCCTCCAAAAATTTTCTTATGATGAATTTGTGAACGCGCGGGGACGCTTTGTCCAGCATGGCGTTCCATGCACCCCCTCCATCCCGGGGGTTTGCGGCCAGTTTGCACGTGCCTGGTTTTTGCACTGCCGCATGGAGACGCGCGGTCAACTTTGTGACGCACGATCAATCATTTGTCCCCCGCTATTCCCGCCGCGCATGGCGGATGAGACGATTTTTGCACCGGTTGGGCGCGAGTACCTTCAGAGCGGCGGCGTCTTCTGCTAGGCTCGTCTCAGATCAACAAGGGAGGCACTGCCGTGGAGCTTACCTTGAAGTGGGATGTGCTCGCTGTATGCGCCGTGTTTGCTTTCGTTGGCGCAATCTTGCTGGGGGCATTCTAAGGTTCAAGCGGCCAGCGACGACGCCGAACCAACCAACAAATCGCCGGTATGAAACCGGCCGCAAGTACACCGGAGAGCGAAAGTTCTCCGGTGTTTTGTTTTTCTTCGATCACGCCGCCACGATACGTGGCGCGGCGGGTTCGTAGTTGAGGATCGGCGCCAGCCAGCGCTCGCATTCGGCCACGTTCCAGCCCTTGCGCTTGGCGTAGTCCTCGACCTGATCGCGCTCGATCTTGCCGACCCCGAAATAGTGGCTTTGTGGATGGCTGAAATAGAGCCCTGACACGGCGGCGCCCGGCCACATGGCGAAGCTCTCGGTCAATTTCACGCCGGCGCGCGCGGCGTCGAGCAGATTGAACAGCGTGCCCTTCTCGGTGTGATCCGGCTGCGCCGGATAGCCGGGCGCCGGGCGGATGCCGCGATACTTCTCGGCGATCAAGTCCGCGCCGGACAGGTTTTCGTCCGCCGCGTAGCCCCAGAATTCCTTGCGCACGCGGTTGTGCAGCCGTTCGGCAAAGGCTTCGGCCAAACGATCGGCCAGCGCCTTCACCAAAATCGCGGAATAGTCGTCGTTGGCGCGTTTGAAGCGGTTGGCAATCTCGTCCTCGCCGATGCCGGCGGTGACGGCAAAGGCGCCGATGTAATCCTTCACGCCGGTCTCGCGCGGCGCGATGAAATCGGCAAGCGCCTCGTTGAAGCGGCCTTCGCGCTTGGACAGTTGCTGGCGCAGCGTATGCAAGGTCGCGATCGGCGTTGCCCTCGCCTCCTCGTCATAGACGAGGATATCGTCCCCTTGCGCCTGCGCCGGCCAGAAGCCGAACACCGCGCCCGCCTTGAACCAGCGCTCGGCTACGATCTTGTCGAGCATCGCGCGGGCGTCTTCGTAGAGCGCGCGCGCCGCCTCGCCGAGCTTGGCGTCGTCGAGAATGGCAGGGAACTTGCCGCTCAATTCCCAAGTCTGAAAGAACGGCGTCCAGTCGATGTAATCGATTAGCTCGGAGATGGGATAATCGGTCAGTGTCTTTGTCCCGATAAACGTCGGCTTCGGCGGCACATAGGCGCCCGACCAATCGAGCTTGGCCGCGTTGGCGCGCGCCGCGGCGAGCGGCAGACGTACCTTGTCAGCCTGCGCGCGCGCATGGGCGGCGGCGAGCTTGGAATATTCGCCGCGCAATTCCGAAACGTAGTTGGCCTTGGCCTCGCCCGACAGCAGCGCCTGCGCCACGCCGACGGCGCGGCTGGCGTCGTTCACATAGACTGCCTGGCCGCGTTTGTAGTTGGGATGAATTTTCACCGCCGTGTGGACGCGGCTCGTCGTCGCGCCGCCGATCAAGAGTGGCATCTCGAAGCCTTGCCGCTCCATCTCCGCGGCGACGTGGCACATCTCGTCGAGCGAGGGCGTGATCAGGCCGGACAGGCCGATGATGTCTGCGCCCTCGGCCCGCGCGGTTTCCAGGATCTTCGCCGCCGGCACCATGACGCCGAGATCAATCACCTCGTAATTGTTGCATGCCAGCACGACGCCGACGATGTTCTTGCCGATGTCGTGCACGTCGCCTTTGACCGTCGCCATCACGATCTTGCCGTTCGACGAATTGTGCGAGCGGCCGTCCTTGTCCTGTTCCATATAGGGCATGAGGTAAGCGACCGCCTGTTTCATCACCCGCGCCGACTTCACCACCTGCGGCAGGAACATCTTGCCCGAGCCGAACAGGTCGCCGACGACATTCATGCCGTCCATCAACGGGCCCTCGATGACGTCGAGCGGACGCTTTGCCTTGAGCCGCGCCTCCTCGACGTCGGCCTCGATGAAATCGGTGATGCCGTGCACCAGCGCGTGGCTGAGCCGCTTCTCCACCGGCCGCTCGCGCCAGGCGAGATCGACTTCCTTCGCCTCCTGCCCCTTGCCGCGGAACTTGTCGGCGAGCTTGAGCAGCCGCTCGGCGGCATCCGGCCGCCGGTTGAGGACGACGTCCTCGCAGGCCTCGCGCAATTCGGGATCGAGATCGTCATAGACCGCGATCTGCCCGGCATTGACGATGCCCATGTCCATGCCGGCCTTGATGGCATGATAGAGGAACACCGAATGCATCGCTTCGCGGACGCGCTCGTTGCCGCGGAACGCAAATGACAGGTTCGACACGCCGCCCGAAACGTGTGTGTGCGGCAGGTTGGCTTTGATCCAGCGCGCCGCCTCGATGAAGGCGACACCGTAATTGTTGTGCTCCTCCATGCCGGTGGCGATGGCGAAGATGTTCGGATCGAAGATGATGTCCTCGGGCGGGAAGCCGACTTGCTTCGTCAGAATGTCGTAGGCGCGCCGGCAAATTGCGGTCTTCCGTTCCAAGGTGTCGGCCTGGCCTTTTTCGTCGAAGGCCATCACCACCACCGCCGCGCCGTAACGCCGCACGATCTGTGCGTGCTCGATGAAGGCCGCCTCGCCCTCCTTCATCGAGATTGAATTGACCACCGCCTTGCCCTGCAGGCATTTCAGGCCCGCTTCGATCACCGAGAACTTCGAGCTATCGACCATCACCGGCACGCGCGCGATGTCCGGCTCCGCGGCGATCAGATTGAGGAAGGTGACCATCGCCGCTTCAGAATCGAGCAGCCCCTCGTCCATGTTGACGTCGATCACCTGCGCACCGTTCTCGACCTGCTCGCGCGCGATGGTGAGCGCGCTGGCGTAGTCGCCGGCGGTGATCAGCTTTCTGAATTTTGCCGAGCCGGTGACATTGGTGCGCTCGCCGATATTGACGAAGGGAATTTCGGGCGTCAGTGAAAATGCTTCCAGCCCCGACAGCCGCAATTGTTGCGTCACCTCGGGGATCGCGCGCGGCGCCTTGCCGGCGACGGCTTTGGCGATGGCGGCGATGTGCTCGGGCGTGGTGCCGCAGCAGCCGCCGACGATGTTGACGAGGCCAGCCGACGCGAACTCACCGAGCAACTCGGCCATGTAGTCCGGGCTCTCGTCGTAGTAGCCGAATTCGTTGGGCAGCCCGGCATTCGGATAGGCGCAGACGAAGGTGTCGGCGAGCCGGCCGATCTCGGCGATATGCGCGCGCATCTCACGCGCGCCGAGCGCGCAGTTGAGGCCGACGGTGACCGGCGCGGCATGACATACCGAATTCCAGAACGCCGCCGGCGTCTGGCCCGACAGCAGACGGCCGGAGCGGTCGGTGATGGTGCCGGAGATCATCACCGGAATGTCGATGCCGCGCCCGGCGCAGGCTTCCGCAATCGCGTAGATCGCGGCCTTGGCGTTCAGCGTGTCGAAGATGGTTTCGATCAGCAGCAAGTCCGCGCCGCCGTCGATGAGGCCTTTGATCTGCTCACCATAGGCAGCGCGCAACTGGTCGAAAGTGATGGCGCGGAAGCCGGGGTTGGAGACGTCCGGCGAGATCGAGGCGGTACGATTGGTCGGGCCGAGCGCGCCGGCGACAAAGCGCCGCTTGCCGTCTTCCTTCTCGGCAATCGCCGCGGCCTCGCGCGCCAGCGCCGCGCCGGCCTTGTTGAGCTCATAGGCGATCGCCTCCATGCCGTAGTCCGCCTGCGCGATGGAGGTCGAGGAGAAGGTGTTGGTGGAGACGATATCGGCGCCGGCGCGGAAATAAGCGAGATGGATGTCGCGTACCGCTTCGGGACGGCTCAAATTCAACAAATCGTTGTTGCCGCGGACCTCACGGTTCCAGGCGTCGAAGCGCGCGCCGCGATAGCCCTCCTCGTCCAGCTTAAGCGCCTGGATCATGGTGCCCATGGCGCCATCGAGCACCAGGATGCGCTGGCGCAGCAGGTCGGTGAGTTCTTTGCGCAGATCGCGCATCACGCCGCCTCCTGCTTCGCCGGCCTTAAGCCGAGCAGATGGCAGATCGCATAGACGAGATCGGCGCGGTTCATGGTGTAGAAGTGGAACGTGGTGACGCCGCGGTCGACCAGGTCGAGCACCTGCTCCGCCGCGACCGCCGCCGCAATCAACTTGCGCGTCGCCGCGTCGTGGTCGAGGCCACGGAAGCGTTCAGCGAGCCAGGCCGGTATCGACGCACCGGCGCGCGCGGCGAAATTGGTCGCGGCCTTGAAATTCTGCACCGGCAGGATGCCCGGCACGATCGGGATATCGATGCCGCGGGCACGCACGCGGTCGAGATAGCGGAAATAAAGATCGTTCTCGAAGAAAAACTGCGTGATCGCGCGCGATGCCCCGGCGTCGACCTTGGCTTTCAGCATATCGATATCGGCACCGACTGTCGGCGAGTCGGGATGCTTCTCCGGATAGGCCGACACCGAGACCTCGAAATCACCGGCGATACGCTTGATGCCTGCCACCAGCGCCGCAGAATTCTCGTAGCCGCCAGGGTGCGGCGCATACCGGCTGCCGGCGCCCTCCATCGGGTCGCCGCGCAGCGCGACGATGTGGCGCACGCCGACGTCATGATAACCGCGCACGATCCGGTCGATCTCGCCGCGCGTCGCCGCGACGCAGGTCAAATGCGCGGCCGGCGTTAAAGACGTCTCGGCGAGAATGCGTTTCACCGTCGCGTGCGTGCGTTCGCGCGTCGAGCCGCCGGCGCCGTAGGTCACCGAGACGAAGTCCGGCGCCAGCGGCGCCAGGCGTTCGATCGATTCCCAGAGAATCTTTTCCATCGCCTCGTCTTTGGGCGGGAAGAATTCGAACGACACGTCGATGCGGCGGCCTTCGCCGCGCGCGAACCGGCTGGCGCGCTCATTCATCACGCCACCTCTCGCTGCGGCGGCGATGCCATCAGCGCACGGCCATCGCGGGCGAGCCAGAGCGACACCGCGATCTTGCCTTCCGGCTCCGGCGCCAGACTCTTGTGCAGCAGCGGCTCGAGACCTGACGCGGTCATCCAGTGCGTCACGGTCTCCGCTGCGAAGCCGAGCCGGCGGTGGGCGAATTGCTCGCGCAGGAATTCCTGCTCGTGCGGCGCGAAGTCGACCACCAGAAGCCGGCCGCCGGGCCGCAGCACACGCGCCGCTTCGTGGATGGCGCGCGCGCCGTCGTCGAGGAAGTGCAGCACCTGATGCAGGATGACGACGTCGAAACTGTCGTTGGCGAGCGGCAGATCGTAAATGTCGCCCTGTCTGACGCTGCAATTCTTGAGGCCGGCGCGCTCCAGCCGGTCGCGCGCCAGCAGCAGCATGTCGAGCGACAGATCGAGGCCGAGCCCGCGCTCGATCTCAGGACCGTACAATTCGAGCATGCGGCCGGTGCCAGTGCCGAGATCCAAGAGCGAGCGGAACGGCTTGCCGGCGAGCGCGGCACGGATCGCCGCCTCCACTGCATCGTCGGCGACGTGCAGCTTACGGATGCGGTCCCACTCCGCAGCGTGGGCGCGAAAGTAAGCCTGCGCCGCGGCGGCGCGGGCCGAGCGCACCGAGGCGAGCCGGGCGCGGTCGCGGGTGATGGTCTGATCGGCCGGGTCGAGCCGCTCGAGCAGCGCGCGTGCCAACTCGGCGCCGCCGCCATGCTCAGCCAGGCGGAAGAAGGCCCAGGTCCCCTCACGGAAACGCTCGATGAGGCCGGCTTCGGCCAGCAGCTTGAGATGGCGCGAAATACGCGGCTGCGACTGGCGCAGGATGTCGGTCAGGTCGGAGACGGTCAGTTCGGCCTCGGCCAAGAGCGCCAGCACCCGCAGGCGCGTCTCCTCGCCCGCGGCCTTGAGCGCGGTGTTGAGGGCATCGAAACGAAGTCTGGCGTCACCACTCATATGGTCTTCAACGTTGCCGGTATGGGCCCGTTCCCACTATATAAAGATATCTTTATACGTTGAAACGGGTGGCGGCAAGCCCATCGGCTACGGCATTTTCCGGGGTGGTTACAAAACTCTGCAAGTGGCAGCCTGACGCCGTGGAAGGCCTTGAAGGTGCGGCCATGAGCAGTGGTGATTTCGACCTCCGTGACGGGGAGACCGCAGCGCGGCTTCCCGAGAACTACGACGTCGGCCTCTATTACATCGGGCGCATCCACACGCCCTGGAAGCACCGCAAGGACTGCCCGAAAAACGCCCGTGAGTCCGATGCGGTCTGCACCGTCGAGCTCGAGCCGCGCTGGCAGCAGGCGTTGAAAGACGCCGAAACCTGCAGCCACCTGGTGCTGCTCTACTGGATGCACCATGCGCGGCGCGATCTGGTGATCCAGGCGCCGAGGCATTACGCCTCCGAGCACGGCACCTTTGCGCTGCGCTCGCCGGCCCGCCCCAACCCGATCGCCATGAGCGTGGTCAAGCTCGTCGGCATCGAGGGTGGCAGGCTGTCGGTGGTCGGGCTCGACTGCCTCGACGGCACGCCGCTGCTCGACATCAAGCCCTATTACGCCTCGACCGACAGTGTGCCCGACGCGGTGGTCGGCTGGCGCAGACGGAAAGAATAGGCGCGCGCCGCGCTCATCACTTCGTTCCGGACGCGTCTCGGTTGTCGAGTGCCGGCGACTCTTATAAGAGGCTTCGCAGCCGCTTCGACCGAACAGAGGTCGCGAAATGCAAGCCGAAGACATCAAGACACTGGCGGCGAAAAACACGCCGGATGTCAAAATCAACGTCAAAAAAGATTTATACCGCCATAACGTCATTAATTCTCTGAACGGCAGCGACAATGTCGGGATCGAACTCGGCGTCGCCGGCGGCGATTTTTCGAAACGAATGATCGACAGCGGAAAATTCAAGATTTTTTACGGGGTCGATCTCTACTGCGATCATCACAATACGGATGAATACAAGCGCGCCTTGAAATTTGTCGGCATCGAGCGGAATTACAAATTGCTGCGCATGTCGTTCGACGAAGCGCTGGCGCTTTTCGACGACGACTATTTCGATTTTATCTATTTCGACGGTTATGCGCACACCGGCGAGGAAGGCGGAAAAACGTTTGTCGACTGGTTTCGCAAGGTAAAGGTCGGCGGCGTCATCGCCGGCGACGACTATCACGACGATTGGCCGCTGGTGAAATGGGCGGTCAATAGTTTCGCGAAAGCGCTCGATGTTGAATTGTCGGTCACCGGCTTGACCGAAACGACCAATCTGTCGCACTACCCTTCTTGGTTTCTCACCAAGCCGCGGAGCGTCGGCTTCACCGCGCCCCTTGATGCAAAATTGCTTTCCGTCGGAGCTCAAATCAAAGCAAGCTCGGCCAACAAGCCGCCGCAGGCGGCAAGCGACGTGACGCTCAGCACCGAACAGATTTTGCAGTTTTGCGATATGTTGTGTGAGCGCTTTCCGGAAAAAATCCCCGATCTGCTCAATATCGTCCAGCGCAACATGGCCAAAGCCGGGTTGATGGCGCCGCCGGCCCAAAAGCCCTGATCCTACGCGCCGGTCCGGCCGCAATGCCGCGCCGTGGCTGCGGTTGCAGCCCCGAGGCAGCAAGCAGGCGGCGCGCCCCGGCCAAGAGATTAAAAAGCATTACGATTACAGAAGGTTCCGGCCGATGCCGGAAATTTGAGGAGGCGCGTTTTCGGAACATTTGAACCCTCCCGGCGCTTGCAGCGACGAATGATGGATCGAGCGGTCCATCGGGGAGGCTCAAATGTCAGTCAAATACTTCATCGCCGGTTCGATGATCGCCGCCGCGCTGGCGGGCGGGACCGCCCAGGCCGCGCCGCTGTTTGCCTATAACTCGCCGGCCGCGCCGCAATACGCGCCCGTGCCGCAGGACGATCAGACCGCCGACGCCCAGCTCGATCCGCGCCTGCAGCGCCAGATCGTCAGCTACGCCAGTCACGAAGCGCCGGGCACCATCGTCATCGATACGCCGCACACCTTCCTCTACTTCGTCCTCGGCAACGGCAAGGCCATCCGCTACGGCATCGGCGTCGGCCGGCAGGGCTTCACCTGGTCGGGCGTCAAGCAGGTCGCGCGCAAGGCCGAGTGGCCAGACTGGTATCCGCCGGCCGAGATGATCGCGCGCCAGCCTTATCTGCCGCGCGTGGTCGCCGGTGGCCCGGGCAATCCGCTGGGCGCGCGCGCCATGTATCTCGGCGGCAGCGAATACCGCATCCACGGCACCAACGATCCGAACACCATCGGCAAACACGTCTCGTCGGGCTGCATCCGCCTCACCAACGAAGACGTCGAGGATCTCTATGGCCGCGTGCAGGTCGGCGCCAAGGTGATCGTGCTGCCGCAGAGCGCGCCGGCGCAGGCCGCGCAGCACGCGCCCGTCCGGACCGAACGGATGTCGCTCAACGTCGACCGCGCCTCCAGCCTGTATTGATTTTCCCGCGTTACCTCCAAGCACTTTGCCCGGCCTCGCGCCGGGCAATTTTTTTGCCGCTCAGCGCAGCGTCGCCGCGACTTCGGGAATGTCGCGCAATGGCATGCCGATCGCCTGCATCAGTGTCACCGGATCGGGATCGAGCCCGGCGCGCGGCGGGTCTTCCAGATAAGCCCCGAGATAGCGCGCCCGCGCCACCAGCGCCGCACCGAAGGCGCGCGCCTGCTTGTCATAGTCCGCAAGCGCGGCGTCGATATCGGGCGTCGCTTCAAGCGCGTCGGTCAGCCACGCCGCGTTCAGTGCCGCCTTGGTAACGCCGGCGCCGACATGCGGCCGCGCGACGAAGGCGGCATCGCCCAGCAGCAGTGCGCGGCCGGCGATCAGACGCGGCGACTCCAGATCGAAGATCGGCTGGAAGAACGGCGCCGGCGTCGCCTCGGTCAGGGCGATGAATTGCGGCGGCAGGATTGCGTGCGCGTCCTGGCGGAATCTGGCGATGACCTCGGGGCGGATCGACGGCGGCGGGATGGCGGCGTGATGGCGTCCGCCGGCGTCGGTGCTCATGTCCTTCAGCGCGGCCGGATTCACCGGGTGATACCAGAGCCAGTTCATGCGCCGCCGCCCCGGCGTAAGATCGTCATCGGCGCCCGGCTGCAAATAGGACAGGAACATTTCGCGCTTCGGCAGGAAGAAGGCGTAAGACTCGAACAACTCGCCGCGCGCAGCCTGGGGCACCGTGCGTTCGTCGATGACGCCGCGCCAGCCGACATAGCCGGCGTAAACCGGCGCCGGCGCGCCCGGAAAAGCGCGCGCCCGCACCGTCGAATGCACGCCGTCGGCGCCGATCAGCAGATCGCCGTCGGCGCGCGTGCCATCGGCGAAGACTGCGGTGACGCCGCCCGCGTGCTGCGCGATATCATCGAGCTGCATGCCGGCGCGGTAGCATGCATCCGGCAACTGCCGCCGCAACGCGCGGTACAGCAGCGTCCACGACGTGAGGATCTTGTCGAACGGCAACCGCGCGATCACCGCGCCGTCGCGGGCCAGGCAGAAGCGCGAGGAGAACGACTGGCCGATCGCCTCGTCGACGACGATGCCGAGCCGGCGCATGATCTCGAACATCTCGACATGGGTGCCGATGCCGACGCCGCGGCTGGCGAGGTCGCCAGTGCTCTTCTCGAATACCGTGACGTCCCAGCCGGCCTGGCGCAGCAGCAGCGCGGCGAACAGCCCGCCGAGCGAACCGCCGATGATCGATGCCCGCGCCATCGCGATCCTTGCTCAGACCGGCTCCATTCCTTGTTCTTTGATCACAGGAATGGCCGTCGGGCTTTTGAGGAATTTGAGCAGGGCGCGGGCGGCGTCCGGCGCCTGCGAACTGGTACTGATCGCGCCGCCGAAGGTCGTATAATAGTGAATCTCCGGGGGCAACGGCCCGGCGATCGCGACTCCCGGCACCGTATAGCCCTGCGTGATGGCGACGATCGCCATCTCGACCTCGCCTTTGGCAACCAGTTCGGCCGAGATATCGCTCTTCGGAATTGTCGTCTTGGCGGCAACCGCATCTTTAAGGCCGAGCCGATCGAGCAACTGCGGAACGCCGGGGACGGGAAGGTAGGTGATCGATTTCGCCGCGAGCACCGCCCGCTTGAAGGCTTCGACGGTACTCACATCCGGCTTCGGCGTGCCGGCCCGCACAAGAACGCCGTTTCCAGAACGCAGCACGAGCGTTTTGGAGTCGGCCAACAACTTGCCGCTCTTGATCATGCTGTCCAGCAACGGCGGCGTCACGGCGAGGATGTCGAAGGACTCACCGGCATTGAGGCGGGGGACGAATTCGCTGCTCAAACCGGCGACCACATTGAGCCGATTGCCGGTGTTCTTCTCGAATTCCGGACCGATTTTCTCGAGCACAGTGGCGATTGCGCGCGAGGCGAATATTTTCAGCTCGGCGGCAGCCGCGCTCGTCTGGTAGGCCGAGTTGACGAAGCTCGCTACGACCAACGCGAACAGTAACCGCGACAGCGGCATGGAAGCCTCCCAGGAATTTGACCGCACGATAATAGCACTTATTGTGCGGCGGTCTCATGAACTGAGCCGGGCTCAACCGGCCTCGTAAAGGAGCGGCTTCATGCGGATAGCGGCAATGGCGGCAGGCGCGGTCGGCGGCTACTTCGGCGCGCGCATGGCGGCGGCCGGCCACGACGTCTTTTTCATCGCGCGCGGCGCCAATCTCGCGGCGATGAAGGCGAATGGCCTCAAGATCGAGAGCGTGCACGGCGACCTGCATCTGCCGAAGCCGAACGTTACCGACGATCCAAAAAGCGTCGGCGCGGTCGATATCGTGCTGTTCGCCGTGAAATTGTGGGACACCGAGGCCGCCGCCGCGCAGGCGAAGCCGCTGGTCGGGCCGAACACGCGCGTCATCACGCTGCAGAACGGTGTCGACAGCGTCGAGCGCGTTGCGCCGATCCTCGGCGCCGATAGGACGAACGGCGGCGCCGCCTATATCGCCACCGTCATCGGCTCGCCGGGCGTGATCAAACACACCAGCCATTTCGCCAAGATGCGATACGGCCGTGCCGACAAGAAGCCCGACGCCATGCTGCAGGCCTTCACCGATGCCGGCAAGGCGGCCAAGCTCGACGTCGACATCTCCGCCGACATCAACGTCGAATTGTGGGAGAAATTCATCTTCCTCACCGCCATGGCGGGCTCGACCGGCAGCATGCGCTCGCCGATCGGCGCGATCCGCAGCGATCCCGAATTGCGCGGCTTCTTCCGCGCGTTGATGCAGGAGGCCTACACGGTGGGCCGCGCCAAGGGCGTCGCGCTGGCGGACGATTACGTCGAGGGGCGGATGAAATTCTTGGACACCATCGAGCCCGGCATGAAGGCATCGATGGCGCACGACCTCGAACGCGGCAACCGGATCGAACTCGACTGGCTTGCCGGCAAGGTGCGTGCGCTGGGCCGCGAGCACAACATCCCGACGCCGGCGAGCGACACCGTCTATACCGTGCTCAAGCTTTATCGCATGGGATCGCGTCCGTAGCGGCAACAGGTGTCCGCAATCTTGGACCTGCGGGTCCCGCGGACAACCGGCGGTCGGCGGCATTGCCGCATTGCACCGGCGGCGGCGCTAAGGCCCTGAAACGCCCGCAAGTTCCCCATCGCTGGCATGAGTGCGGCGCCATCAATTGGGTGTGAAAGAACTGACCGGGAACGGGGTTGTTATCAGGAGGCCAGGATTGGCAGACTTTGCCGTTCGTGCGACAAAACCGGGGGCCACCCGATAACGGCCGTGTATCGAGGCGCCGGTAGATATAGAAAAAAGGCCGGCACTGGACTAAAGATAAGGAATGGCAGACCGTTACCTTAAATCAACGACAAGAAAATGCCTTGGAGGATACGCCCTTGTTCGGCACGCTGATTAAGAAGCGGGACTTTTACGCCGGCGGTCTGATGACCTTGCTCGGCGCCGCGGTCACGCTCGACTCCCTCACCTATACGCTCGGCACCCTGACCCACATGGGCCCGGGCATGTTCCCGCTGATGCTCGGGATCACGCTGACCTTCGTCGGCATGCTGATCCTCGGCACTGCGATCGCCACCCCGCTCGGCGACGACGAGGGCATCCTGCCGGAGAAGCCGGAATGGTTCGCCTGGGGCTGCATCCTGGCCGGTCCCGTCGCATTCATCATCCTCGGCGAGTTCTTCGGCCTGGTGCCGGCGACCTTTGCCTGCGTGTTCATTCCGGCGCTCGGTGACCGCACCGCGACGTACAAAGGCTCGGCGCTTCTCGCCGCCGGCGTGACCGTGTTCGGCGTGGCGCTGTTCTCTTACGTGCTCAAGATTCCATTTCCGCTTTTCAAGTGGGGCTTCTGATGTTCGAAACCGCGCTTACCGACCTGTGGTATGGCTTCGGCGTCGCGCTCGAGCCGCACAATGTCATGTGGTGCTTTCTCGGCGTGTTCGTCGGCAACATGGTCGGCGTGCTGCCGGGCATGGGCCCGCTGGCGACCATCTCGATCCTGTTGCCATTGACGTTCGGCATCAAGCCGGTCGGCGCCATTCTGATGCTGGCGGGCGTCTTCTACGGCTCGCAATATGGCGGCGCCATCTGCTCGATCCTGCTCAATCTTCCGTGCCATCCACCACACGCGGTAACGTGTCTCGACGGATTCCCGCTGACGAAAAAGGGCCGCGGCGGCGCCGCGCTCGGCATCACCGTCATCTCGTCCTTCGTCGGCGCCTCCTGGGGCATCACCGAGATGATCTTCCTGTCGCCGATCCTGGTGATCGTGGCGCTGAAATTCGGCCCGGCGGAGATATGTTCGCTGATGTTGCTCGGCCTGTTGGCCGGCTCGACGCTGGCGCGCGGTTCGCCGCTCAAAGGCGTCTCCATGACTCTTGTCGGGCTTTTGCTAGGCATTGTCGGCAGCGACATTGAAACCGGCACGCCGCGCTTTACCTTCGGCATCCCCAATCTGTTCGACGGCGTCGAAATCGTCGCGCTGGCGCTCGGTCTGTTCGGCATCGCCGAGTTCATGAAGAGCGTCAACCAACTCTCCGAGGTCGACACCAAATACACCAACGTCAAGTTCAAGGATCTGCGCCCGACGAAGGAAGAATTCCGCCGCGCGGTGCCGGCCATGTTCCGCGGCACCATCATCGGCAGCCTGTGCGCTCTGATCCCGGGCACCGGGCCGACCATCGCCTCGTTCATCTCTTATGCGACCGAAAAGAAGATTTCCAAGACGCCCGAGTTGTTCGGCACCGGCCTGATCGAAGGCGTCGCCTGCCCCGAAGCCTCCACCCACTCCTCGTGCCAGGGCGACTTCATCCCGACCATGAGCCTCGGCATCCCGGGCGACGCGGTGATGGCGCTGATCCTCGGCGCCTTGATGATTCAGGGCGTGGTGCCCGGCCCGCAGCTCATCACCGAGCACCCCGATATTTTCTGGGGCCTGATCGCCAGCTTCTGGATCGGCAACATCATCCTGGTCGTGCTCAACGTGCCGATGATCGGCCTGTGGGTGAAGCTGCTGACCATCCCCTACAAATATCTCTATCCGGCCGCGATGTTCTTCGTGGCGATCGGCGTCTACTCGACCAACAACGACATGTTCCAGGTTGGCGAGGTCGTCCTCATCGGCATCGTCGGCTACGTGCTGCTGCTGCTCGACTTCCACCCGGCGCCGGTGCTGCTCGGCTTCGTGCTTGGGCCGCGCTTCGAGGAGAACTTCCGCCGCGCCATGTTGATCTCGCGCGGCGACATCCTGGTGTTCGTCAAACCCGAGCATTGGATCAGCGCGATCTTCGTCGGCCTGTCGGCGCTGCTGATCGTGTTGCAGGTCATCGTGCGGCTGCGCGCTCCAAAGGCGTTGCCGACCGAAATGGCTTTGCCGACCGATCACCACAAGGCGGCGGAAGCCGCGGAGTGATGCGCTAGACGCCGACCAACCAGCCGAGATAGCCGTAGGCGCTTGCGCCGCGTATCCCGCCGCGGCCAAAAATGGCCGCCCGCGAACGGTGCGGCCATCAGTTTAAGTTTGGGTCTATGATACCGCTCGTTCCAGAGGGAAACGAATGGCAAAGCGCAGTCTGCCGGGACCATCCCGCTCACGCTCTCAGGCGGATCATTGCTTTAGATTATTGAACGGCGCTAGGCTGACCGCTGGTTTTGAAACATGCGTGCGCAACCCCAAAGCAATGGTTTGGACCGGCACCCGTTCGTCGCGCGGCTGTCGCAGCTCGTCGAGCTGAAGACCGCCGAGCTCAAGGGCCTCGACGACATCATCGATGGCGAGCTGGTAATCCGCAAACGGCGCGACCTGGTCGCCGACGGTTACGAGTACCGCAAGCTCTGCTTCGTCAAAGACGGTTACGCCGTGCGCTACAAATTGCTCCGCAACGGCAAGCGGCAAATCCTCAACGTCATCGTGCCCGGCGACATCGTCGGCCTTCCCGGCAGTTTCTACGAGCGCTCGTTCTACTCGGTCACCGCCATCACCGATCTGTGCATGAACGTCTGCGGGATCGATGCCTACGTGCAGCTGTGTTACCGGCATCCGCAGTTCGGACTGGCGCTGAGCTGGATGGCGGTGCAGGAAGCTGCCACCTATGCCGAACACGTCATCGACGTCGGCCGCCGCACGCCGGTCGAGCGGCTGTCGCATTTCCTGCTCGAGCTGCACGCCCGGCTGCGCGCGGTTGAACGCGCCGAGAAGGAGCGCTTCACGCTGCCCTTCTCGCAGGAGGTGATCGCCGACGTGCTCGGCTTGAGCGTGCCGCACGTCAACCGCATGATGCAGCAGCTGCGCGGCGAGAAGCTGATCGCCAACCGCGACCGCGTGATCGAATTTCTCGACTTCGACGCCATCCAAACGCTGGCGCATTACCAGCCGCAAGCGCTGGCGCCGATCCCGCGCGAGGGGCGGCCCGGCTAGGGCGGCGGCGTTGGCTCCCGCGCGTTCATCAAAGCCAACTCGCGGACCACTGCCGTCAGGCGCTCCTGTTCCGTTCTAAGCCGCAGATGGAGATTGAAGATCGCGGTCAAGCCGACAACGACAAAAACATAGAATACCAGGTCGGCCCCTCGCCCGATTCCCGCAAAGTGGGCGATATCGTTCGCCACGTCAGGCAACAGTACCAATACGGCCCCTGCTGCGGTCACGGCCATAACCGAGTAGGAAACGATCTTCGATCGTGATCGCTGACTCCAGGCATATATCCATACGAACGCCAAAGCGATCAGGAGACCCGATTGAGCGATCATCGGCGCATCCCTCCGATATACAAATCGAACAACACGTCGATTAATCCGCTGGAGCGTTGGCCTTTCTGTTTTGAATAGGCGGTATACAGAATGGTGCAAGGATGCTCCTCAAACCGCAATCCCCGGGACGCGATCTGATCGAGGATTTCGGATGCGTGCGCCACTCTGTTGTGCCGGAGACAGAAGGCCGCCGCCGCTTTGGCCGTCAGTGCACGAAGCCCATTGTGCGTGTCGGTCACGTCGAGCCCCGTTCTGACCCTGGTGAACCATGTGGCGAGCCGCAGAATGGCACCGCGGAGCGTCGACATGCCGCGGGTGGAACCGAGAAACCTCGAGCCAAGAACGATGTCGACATTTCCGCTTTCGAGGCGCGCGACCATCGCCATCGCATCCGACAGCAAATGTTGCCCGTCAGCATCGAAAGTCACCAGGTATTTGGCGCCGTGACTCAAGGCAAATTCGATGCCGGTTTGCAGGGCAGCGCCCTGCCCCAAGTTGACCGCATGACGACAGATCCAGGTGCCGCATTGATGGGCAAGCTGACGCGTGTCGTCGGCGGAGCCGTCGTCGACCACCACAACATTCGATCCGGTCGCGACAATGGGCCGAAGCGTCTCGGCAATGACGGCGGCTTCATTGTAGGCCGGAAGCACGAACCATATCCGCTTAGGATGCTCCATCACGCCCCACCGTGGAACACACTACGACCAGCGACTTACGGACAATTCTTGCAGGCTGACTCTATCAGGCCGCCATTGGCGACGATAGTCGATGCCGCGGGAGCGGTCCGGCCTGCCTGAGGCGCCGGCGCATCATGCGCGCTAGACGAATTTCGGAATCGGCCCGCGCTGCGGCGTCGCGTCCGGCAGATCGACGAAGGTTTCGTCGACATAGCACCAGCCCCAGCCTTCCGGCGGATCGTAGCCTTCCATGATCGGATGGCTGGTTGCGTGAAAGTGCTTGGTGGCGTGCCGGTTGGGCGATGAATCGCAGCAGCCGACATGGCCGCAGATGCGGCACAGCCGCAAATGCACCCAGGGCGAGCCGTTCTTGAGGCACTCTTCGCAGCCGAGCGCGCTCGGCGTTACGTCGCGGACCTCATGCGTGTGCTGGCACTTCCCGCTCATTGCCGTATGCCTTTTTTTTCGGCGCGGCGCGGCACCGTCGCCGCCATGACGCCGGCGCCTGCCGCCGCCAACGCCGCAGCGCCGAGCATGCTCGCTGCAAAGCCCGACGCATAAGACGCGAGCCCGGCGGCGAGCGCAACGCCCGCCAATTGCGCGACGCGGCTCATGGCGTTGTTGATGCCGGAGGCGAGCCCCTCGTCGGCGTCGCTGACGCTCGACAGCACGGCGGCGGTGAGCGGCGCGACCAATACGGCGAAGGAAACTCCGAGCAAGCCGATCGGCACCAATATGCCGAGTGTGATTTCGGCTTCCCGGCCAACCGCCAGCCAGACAAACGCGAGCGCGGCGCCGAGCGGGCCTGCAATCAGCATGACGCGCGCACCGACTTTGTCGGCTATGGCGCCGAACGGCCGCGACAGCAGCCCGACGCCGAGCGTGAAGGGCAGAAAGACCAGACCGGCTTGCGTCGGCGTCAGGTGACGGCGGTCGATCAGGTCGAACGACAAGACAAAGAACATGATGGCGAGGCCGGCATAGATCAGCAGTGTCGCGGCGTTGAGCCCGACGAAGGGACAGTTGGCAAGCAGACGCAGCGGCGTCATCGGCTGCGCTGCGACGCGCTCCCAGAACGCATAGGCGGCAAGCGCGGCGAGCCCGAGCACACCAGCGCCGAATACGACGAGATCGTCGGTCACGTCCATCTTGCCCCGGCCGATCTCGCTCAATGCCCAGGCGATCGAGGCAAGCGCCAGCGCCAGGATTGCCGCGCCGCCGAGATCGAAACGGCGGCGTTCACGTGCGTCGGCCGGCGCATGCTGCGCCAGCAGGACGATCGCGGCCAGCGCCAATGGTGGGTTGATGGCGAACACATAGCGCCAGTCGAACGTTTCCGTCAGCCAGCCACCGAGCACCGGACCGCCGGCGGTGGTCAGCGCCGAAGCCGCCGCCCAGATGCCAATGGCCGCGCTGCGTTCGGCTTTAGGATAGCTCGCGCCGATCAGCGCCAGACTCGCCGGTGTCACGATCGCTGCCGCGGCCCCCTGCACCACCCGCAGCGCGATCAGCCATCCGACGCTTGGCGCGAACGCACAGGCCGCAGATGCCAGTCCGAATCCGGCGCAGCCGATTGCGAGCATACGCGCCTTGCCGTAGACGTCGGCAAGCGCACCGCCGATCAGTGTCAGCGCGGCAAACGCCAGCACATAGCCGTTGAGCACCCATTGCACCTGGGCGAGATCGACACCGAAGCTGGCGCGCAGCTTGGGCAGCGCCACGGTCAGCGCGGAACCGTCGATGAACGCCATCGCGGAAGCCAGCACAGAGGCGATAAGCACCATGCGCCTTTGCTGCGGCGCAATCGCACGCCCGGGCGCAGGCGCATAAGGCGCTGCGGCGATAATGCCGCGGTCGCAGGGTCCAACGAATGGCTGCGCCATGGCGACCACCTTTCGCACTTTTTACCGCCGGCCGCCAAGCCGCGATCCGACATTGCCACGCGCGCGGCCGCGCAGCCATGCGCGCGCCGCATTGACACCCCCGCGCCCTTGCCTACATTAAACGCAGTTCCGAGGGGTGCCCCGTCGTGGGCTGAGAAAAACCCTTTGAACCTGATCCGGGTCATGCCGGCGAAGGGACTGGACAACCGCCCCATGCACAGAGCGCAATACATAGCGAGGCTGATGGGCCCGGCGTTTGCCGCAATCGGCATCGGCATGCTGGCGAACCAGGCGACTTACCGCGAGATGGCCGCCCAGTTCCTCGCCGCCTACCCGTTCATCTATTTCTCCGGCGTGGCGGTCTTGATTGCCGGCCTGATGATCCTCAATTCGCATCATGTCTGGACGCGCGACTGGCGCAGCGTCATCACCGCGCTGGGCTGGGCCATGTCGATCATCGGCGTCTACCGCATCATCGCGCCGCAGTTCGTCAACTTCGTCGGCACCTCGGTCGTCGCCCACGCGTATTTCTTCACCGGCCTCGGCATCGCCCTGCTCGTGCTGGGCTGCTTCCTGATGCTCAAAGGCTACGCGCCGTAATGCGCCGCACGTTTGCACCGGAGACACGACCATGAACAAACCCGTCACCGAAGCCGATCTGGTCACGCCGAAAGTCACGACCGGTCCGCTGCCTGCCTCGCGCAAGGTCTACGCCGCGCCGGAGGCCGCGCCTGAATTGCGCGTTCCGGTGCGCGAGATCGTGCTGTCGAAGGAATCCGGCGAGGCGCCGCTTCCCGTGTACGACACCACCGGGCCTTACAGCGACAATGACGTCGCCATCGACGTCGAGAAGGGCCTCAAGCGCACGCGCATCGAATGGGTCAAGGCGCGCGGCGGCGTCGAGGAATATCAGGGCCGCGCCATCCAGCCGGTCGACAACGGCAATGTCAGCGGCAAGCACTTGGCGCGCGATTTTCCGAATACGCCGAAGCCCTACCGCGCGCTCGACGGCAAGCCGGTCACGCAATACGAGTGGGCCAAGGCCGGCGTCGTGACGAAAGAAATGATCTACGTCGCGGAGCGCGAAAACCTCGGCCGCAAGAAAATGCTGGACCGCGCCGAAGCCGCGCTCAAGGACGGCGAGCAGTTCGGCGGCGCACTCCCCGCCTTTGTCACGCCCGAATTCGTGCGCGACGAAGTGGCGCGCGGCCGCGCCATCATCCCGTCCAACATCAATCACGCCGAATTGGAGCCGATGATCATCGGCCGCAATTTCCTGGTCAAGATCAACGCCAATATCGGCAACAGCGCCGTCACGTCTTCCGTCGAAGAAGAAGTCGAGAAAATGGTGTGGGCGATCCGCTGGGGCGCCGACACGGTGATGGACCTCTCGACCGGCCGCAACATCCACAACACCCGCGAATGGATCCTCCGCAATTCACCGGTGCCGATCGGCACGGTTCCCATTTATCAGGCGCTGGAAAAGGTCGACGGCGACCCCGTCAAGCTCGACTGGGAATGCTACAAGGACACGCTCATCGAGCAGTGCGAGCAGGGCGTCGATTATTTCACCATCCACGCCGGCGTGCGGCTCGCTTACGTCCCGCTCACGGCCAACCGCGTCACCGGCATTGTCTCGCGCGGCGGCTCGATCATGGCCAAGTGGTGCCTGTCGCGGCACAAGGAATCGTTCCTCTACGAGCGCTTCGACGAGATCTGCGACATCATGCGCAAATACGACGTGTCGTTCTCGCTCGGCGACGGCTTGCGGCCGGGCTCGCAGGCCGACGCCAACGACCGCGCGCAATTTGCTGAGTTAGAAACTCTTGGTGAATTGACGCAGATCGCCTGGAAGAAGGGCTGCCAGGTCATGATCGAAGGCCCCGGCCACGTGCCGATGCACAAGATCAAGATCAACATGGACAAGCAGCTCAAGGAGTGCGGCGAGGCGCCGTTCTACACGCTCGGGCCGCTGACGACCGACATCGCGCCGGGCTACGACCACATCACCTCGGGCATTGGAGCTGCGATGATCGGCTGGTTCGGCTGCGCCATGCTCTGCTACGTCACGCCGAAGGAGCATCTCGGGCTGCCCGACCGCAACGACGTCAAGACCGGCGTCATCACCTACAAGATCGCGGCCCATGCCTCCGATCTTGCCAAGGGCCATCCGGCCGCGCAGCTTCGCGACGACGCGCTGTCGCGCGCCCGTTTCGACTTCCGCTGGGAGGACCAGTTCAATCTCGGCCTCGATCCGGACACGGCGAAGAACTTCCACGACGAGACGCTGCCGAAGGAAGCCCACAAGGTCGCCCATTTCTGCTCGATGTGCGGGCCGAAATTCTGCTCGATGAAGATCACGCAGGACGTGCGCGACTACGCCGCAAGCCTCGGCGACAACGAGAAGGCCGCGCTCGGGCTCGCGGAAGC
>DASUGZ010000013.1:0-24085 GCA_036273755.1 Pseudolabrys sp. | reverse complement strand
GGACCGTTGCCGTGCGGCGATTTTTGGCCCGCTGCAACGCTGTAACGCACTGAATCAAAACGTGTTCGGTAGTTTTCCCCAAGCGGTCGCCAGCCGCCATCGCGCATGCTAGGGAACGCGGACAGGGGCTCAGGGGCAATCCGTTCGGCCATGATTCAAGCGGTTAATCCGGGCGCGGAGCATTCATTGCGTATCGGCGTGATCGGCGTCGGCGTGATGGGCAGCAATCATGCCCGCGTGCTGACGGGACTGCCGGGGGCGACGCTGGTCGGCGTCGCCGACCCCGACGTCAAACAGGCTGATTTTGTCGCCCGCACGCTCGGCTGCAGCGCCGTCGCCGGCGTCGATGAACTGCTCGATTTGAAAGTCGATGCCGTCACCATTGCGGCGCCGACCCATCTGCACCGCGACATCGCGCTGACCTGCATCGCGCGTGGCGTCCACGTCATGGTGGAAAAACCGATTGCGTCGTCGGTCGAGGAGGGCCGCGAGATCATCGCCGCGGCGCGCCGCGCTGGCGTGACCTTGATGGTCGGCCATGTCGAGCGTTTCAATCCGGCGGTCGAGGCGATCAAGGAAGCGATCCGCAACGAGGATATCCTGTCGATCGCCATCACCCGCGTCGGGCCGTTCCCGCCGCGCATGTCGAATGTCGGCGTGGTGATCGATCTTGCCGTGCACGACATCGACCTGATCCGCTGGTTCACCGACTCGGACATCATCGAGGTGCAGCCGCAGCTCTCGAGCGCGGTGGCCGAGCGCGAGGACATCGCGCTGCTGCAGTTCCGCACCGCCTCGGGCGTGCTGGCGCACATCAACACCAACTGGCTGACGCCGTTCAAGGCACGCAACGTCACCGTCGCGACGCGCGGCAAATACGTAACGGGCGATCTGCTCACACGACAGGTCACCGAGTGCTTCGGCTTCCAGCCGGACGGCAGCTATTCGATGCGTCACCTGTCGGTCGGCCATGCCGAGCCGTTGCGCTCGGAGCTACTGGCGTTCCTGCGCGCGGTGCGCTCGGGCTCTGCGGCGGCGGTGACCGGCGAGGAGGCCGTCGCCAGCCTCGAGATCGCGATCCGCTGCCTGGCTTCGCGCCAATTGGAACTGGCATGAACCAGCGCCCCAGTCCGCCGACGATTCCCTTCATCGACCTCGACGCGCAGCGCCGCCGGCTCGGCGGCGCGATCGATGCCGCCGTTACGCGCGTGCTCGGTCATTGCCAGTTCATCCTCGGCCCGGAAGTACGCACGTTCGAAGCCGAACTCGCCAAGTTCTGCGGTGCCAAGCACGCGGTGACCTGTGCCAGCGGCACCGACGCGCTGGTGCTGGCGCTGCGGGCGCGCGGCATCGGCCCGGGCGACGCGGTGATTTGTCCGTCGTTCACGTTTTGCGCGACGGCGGAAGTGGCGGCGCTGGTCGGTGCCACGCCGGTGTTCGTCGACATCGACGAGCGCACCTTCAACATCGACGTCAAGGGCATCGCCGGCGCAGTCGCGGCGGCCAAGCGCGCCGGGTTGACGCCGAAGGCGATCATTCCGGTCGATTTGTTCGGTCTGCCGGCCGACCACAGCGGCATTGCCGCCGCCGCCGAAGGTCTGTTCATCCTCGACGACGCGGCGCAGGCCTGCGGCGCGACCTTCAACAACCGCCGGCTCGGCACCTTCGGCCACGCCACTGCGACCAGTTTCTTTCCGGCCAAGCCGCTCGGCTGCTATGGCGACGGCGGCGCGGTACTCACGGACGACGACGCGATGGCCGATACCCTGCGCTCCTTGCGCATGCACGGGCAAGGCAGCGACCGCTACGACAATATCCGCATCGGGCTTGCGTCGCGGCTCGACACCATCCAGGCCACGATCCTGAGCGAAAAGCTGAAGATTTTTCCCGACGAGATCGAGGCGCGTAACCGCATCGCGCGGCGCTATTCCGACGCGCTCGGCGACGTCGCGATCGTGCCGCATGTGCCGGCGGGCTCGGTCTCGGTCTGGGCGCAATACACCATTCGCGTTGGCGGCGGCCGCCGCGACAAGCTTGCGGCCGCGCTCAAGGTCGAAGGCATCCCGACCGCAATCTACTATCCGATCCCGTTGCACCGGCAGCAGGCCTACAAGCACTATCCGGTCGGCGACGGCGGCGTCGCTGTGAGCGACCGCGTCGCCTCCGAAGTCATCAGCCTGCCGATGCACGCCTATCTCGACGAAGCGACGCAAGGCCGCATCGTTGACGGCGTGCGCCGCGCACTCATGTAACGGATGTTTAGAGGCTAAAGTTTCCGCCTCGCTTGCAAAATTGAAATATCAGTTTCTCCCGTCGTCGATCGAAATGCTGTAGCACTTGCCGGGCAAAGGCTCGGAATGATCGAATGAATTGGCGTCAGCACAACGTCCGCCTGCGGCAGCTCGAAGCCGAAGCGATCTTTATTTTGCGCGAAGCGGTCAGCGAATTCCGCAATCCGGTGATGCTCTACTCGATGGGCAAGGATTCGAGCGCGCTCGTGCACGTCGCGCAGAAAGCGTTCGCGCCGGACAAGCTGCCGTTTCCGCTGCTGCACATCGACACAACGTGGAAGTTCCGCGAGATGATCGCCTTCCGCGACCAGACTGCGGCCCGGCTCGGCGTGGATCTTCTGGTGCACGTCAATGAAGATGGACTCAAGCGCGGCATCTCTCCGGTCAAGTCTGGCTCGGCGATCCACACGCAGGTGATGAAAACCGAAGGGCTGCGGCAGGCGCTGGACAAATGGCAATTCGACGCGGCTTTCGGCGGCGCGCGGCGCGACGAGGAAAAGAGTCGGGCCAAGGAGCGTATCTTCTCGCATCGCACCGCCGGCCACGGCTGGGACCCGCGCAACCAACGGCCCGAACTGTGGCGAGTATTCAACGCGCGCCTCAAGGCCGGCGAATCGATGCGCGTCTTCCCGCTATCGAACTGGACCGAACTCGATGTCTGGGAGTACATCCGCGCCGAGGACATCCCGGTGGTGCCTCTCTATTTCGCCACGCTGCGCCCGGTGGTGAACCGCGACGGCATGCTGATCGTGGTTGACGACGAGCGCCTGCCGCTGTTGCCGGGTGAAAAACCGCGCGCGATGCAGGTACGCTTCCGCACCCTCGGCTGCTATCCGCTGACCGGCGCGATCGCCTCGCATGCCGATACGCTCGACGCTATCATCGCGGAAATGCGCGGCGCGACGAATTCGGAGAGGCAAGGCCGCCTCATCGATCGCGACGAATCCGGATCGATGGAGAAGAAGAAGCGCGAGGGATATTTCTAATGAACCGCCCCGCGACCGTCGCTGGTGACAAAACTGCCCGTGTGAGCGGCGCCGACGATCGCCCGGCCTTGCGCTTTCTCACCTGCGGTTCGGTCGATGACGGCAAGTCGACTTTGATCGGCCGGTTGCTCTACGAGCAGCACCTCGTCTTTGACGATCAACTGGCCGCGCTGGAGCGCGATTCGAAGAAGAACGGCACCAACGGAACGGACGTCGACTATGCCCTTCTGCTTGACGGGCTGGAGGCCGAGCGCGAGCAGGGTATCACCATCGACGTCGCCTATCGTTATTTCGCGACGCCGCGCCGCGCCTTTGTCGTCGCCGATACGCCGGGCCACGAACAGTATACCCGCAACATGGCGACCGGCGCCTCGAACGCCGAGTTGGCGGTGCTGCTGGTCGACGCGCGCAAGGGCTTGCTGAGTCAGACCCATCGCCACGCCATCATCGCGAGCATGTTGGGCATCCGCCACGTCGTGCTGGCGGTGAACAAGATCGACCTTGTCGGTTTCGATCGCGCCGTGTTCGAGGAAATCGCTTCGAGCTTTGCTCGCTTCGCCGCGCCGCTCGATTTCAAGACGATCCAAGCAATCCCGGTGTCGGCGCGCCTCGGCGACAATGTCGCGGCACTGAGCGGACGCACGCCGTGGTATTCGGGACCGCATCTGCTCGATTATCTCGAGACCGTCGACATCGAGGACGACCGCGCGACTAAGCCGTTCCGTCTGCCGGTGCAATGGGTCAACCGGCCAAATTCCGACTTCCGCGGCTTTGCCGGCACGATTGCCAGCGGCAGCATCAGGATCGGTGATGACATCGTCGTGCTGCCATCCGGGCAGACGACGAAGATCGCGCGCATCCTCGGCGCCGGCGGCGATGTCGCTGCCGCGCAAGCGTGCGATGCCGTCACCGTCACGCTCGCCGATGAGATCGATATTGCGCGCGGCGACATGATCGCCGCATTGCGCGACCGTCCGCAGGTCGCCGATCAGTTCGTCGCGCATATGGTCTGGATGTCGTCCGAGCGGCTGTTGCCGGGCCGCTCCTATTTCATGAAGATCAACAACACGACGCTGGCGGCGACCATCACCGAACTCAAGCACCGGATTGACGTGACGACGCTGGCGAAACTTGCCGCTAAAACGCTCGCACTTAACGAAGTCGGCGTGTGCAATCTCTCGGTGGCGCGGCCGGTGGCGTTCGACGCCTATCGCGACAACCGCGATACCGGCGCCTTCATCCTGATCGACCGCTATTCGAACGAGACGGCGGCCGCCGGCATGATCGATTTTGCGTTGCGCCGCGCCACCAACATCCACCATCAGAAGCAGACGGTGAGCAAGGCCGAGCGTGCCGAGCTCATGCATCAGCGCCCGGCGGTGCTGTGGTTTACCGGCCTGCCGGGCGCGGGCAAGTCGACCATCGCCAATCTGGTCGAGGCGGCGCTGCACGCGCGCGGCGTCCACACCATTATGCTCGACGGCGACAACGTTCGCCATGGATTGAACCGTGACCTCGGTTTCACCGAAACCGACCGCGTCGAGAACATCCGCCGCGTCGGTGAAGTGGCGAAGCTGATGACCGAGGCCGGCTTGATCGTGCTGTGCTCGTTCATCTCACCATTTCGCGCTGAGCGCCGCATGGTGCGCGAGCAACTGGAAGGCGGGGAATTCATCGAGGTGTTCGTCGACACGCCGCTCGAGCAATGCATCGCCCGCGATCCGAAGGGCCTTTACCGCCGTGCGCTCGCCGGCGAGATCAAGAACTTCACCGGCGTCGACCAGGCCTATGAGGCGCCGGAAAATCCCGAACTGCACCTGACGGCCGGCAGCAAAGACGCCGAGCGCCTCGCCAGCGAGGTGGTTGAGGCCTTGATGCAGCGGAAGATTGTGTGACGCCGCGCCGCATGGCGCATCAACTGCGCTTATAGATGTCCTCGATGCGCTCGATGTCGTCCTCGCCGAGATAGCTCCCGGTCTGCACCTCGATCAATTCGAGCGGAATCTTGCCCTGGTTGGCGAGGCGGTGGACGCTGCCGATCGGGATATAGACCGACTCGTTTTCGTGCACCGCTTTGATGTTGTCGCCAATGGTGACCTCTGCGGTGCCGCGCACGACTACCCAATGCTCGGCGCGATGCCGGTGCTTCTGCAGCGACAGCTTGCCGCCGGGGATGACGACGATGCGCTTGACTTGGAAGCGCTCGCCCATGTCGATCGACTCGTAATAGCCCCAGGGCCGGTGCACGCGCTTGTGGTCGGTGGCTTCCGCGCGCTTGGCGGCTTTGAGCGTGTCGACGAGTTGCTTAACTTCCTGCGCGCGCGCGCGAGGCGCCACCATCACGGCGTCGGACGTGCTCACTATCACCGCATCCTTGACGCCGACTGCGGCGATCAATCGACCGTCAGAATGCAGCACGCAGCCGCTGGAATCCATGGCGATCGCGGGCCCCTGCACGACGTTGCCGGCCGCATCGGGCGGCGTGATGTCGAACAACGCGTCCCAACTGCCGATGTCCGACCAGCGGAAATCGCCGGTGACGACGGCGGCGCGGTCGGTTTTCTCCATGACCGCGTAGTCGATGGATTTCATCGGCGCGCGCGCGAAAGCCTCCGGGTCGAGCCGCAGGAAGTCGAGGTCGGTGGTCGCGTTGGCGACCGAGCCTTCGGCGGCTTCGGCAATCGCCGGCTCGAACCGCGCCAGTTCCGACAGCAGGACGTCGGCGCGAAACAGAAAGTTGCCGGAATTCCACAGATAGCCGCCCCGCACATATTTTGCGGCGGTCGCGGCGTCGGGCTTCTCGACGAAACGTTTGACGGCCTGCACACCGGTCTGGCCGATCGGCTCTCCCGGCAGAATGTAGCCGTAGCTGGTTTTCGGACCGTCAGGTTTGATGCCGAAGGTGACGATCGATCCTGCCTCGGCGGCGGCGCGGCCGGCAAGGCAGGTGGCGCGAAACTGGGGCACGTCGAGGACGATGTGGTCGGCGGCAAGTGCCAGCACCACAGCCTGCGGATCGCGCTGGCGTGCGACCGCGGTTGCCGCCGCGATGGCGGCCGCCGAATCGCGCCGCAGCGGTTCAATCACCACCGTCGCTTCGACCCCGACATCTTCGGCCTGGCGGCGGGCGAAAAAGTGGAAATTCGGCCCAGTGATGACGATCGGGGCGGCGAACATCGCCTCTTGCACGCGCAGCAGGGTCTCCTGATAGGTCGAGCGGTCGCCGACCAATGGCAGAAACTGCTTGGGCAGGGCGTCACGTGAGACCGGCCAAAGTCGCGTCCCGGCGCCGCCGGCGAGCAGAACGGGGATGATGGGCGAGGGCATGATTTTACGCGTCGGTTCCGTTCAAATTAAAGCCACACCATTCCTAACATTTTGCCGGCGCATGATCTTTTGCGAAATCGGTTTTTGCGTGTCGAAAACCGTGCACTGGCAGGGCCGCTCGGGGCTCTATGTTTGGGGCGGGAATCGTCTTAAGCCAGTTCCGCGGTGCTGACTATCGCAATCGCTGCGCATCGTAAAAGTTCATTCTATGCCGTTTTTGCGTTGGGCGAGGCGAGTTCACGGATGATCAGGCGGATCCTTACGGTCGGCGGGCTGACGCTGCTGTCGCGGATCACCGGTTTTGTTCGCGATATCGTGCTGGCGGCGATCCTCGGCGCCGGCCCCGCGGCCGATGCCTTTTTCGTCGCCTTCCGCCTGCCGAACCATTTTCGCGCCATCTTTGCCGAAGGAGCCTTCAACGCCGCTTTCGTTCCCGCCTATGCCCGCATCCGCGAGCAGGGCGGGGCGGCGCGCGCCGAACTCTTCGCCGACCGCATTTTCACGCTGCTGCTGGCCAGCCAAATTGTCTTGCTTGCGCTGGCGTTGCTGTTCACGCCGGCGGTGATTGCTGTGCTGGCGCCGGGCTTCGCCAAGGATCCGGGACGATTTTCGCTCGCCGTCGATCTCACCCGCATCACTTTCCCATATCTACTGTTGATCACCCTGGTGACGCTGTGGGGCGGCATCCTCAACGCGCTGCAGCGTTTTGCCGCCGCTGCCGCCGCTTCGACGCTGCTGAACCTGTCGATGATCATGACTTTGGCGCTTGCGGTATTCTTTCCGACTGCCGGCCATGCGGCGGCCTGGGGTGTGCTGATCTCCGGCGTATTGCAGGCGATGTTGGTCGGTAGCGACGCCTGGCGCGCCGGGACCATGACGGCGTTGCGCTGGCCCGAACTCGACGCCGACGTGCGCAAGTTCTTTCGCGCGCTTGCGCCGGCGACCGTCGGGTCGATGGGCGTGCAGCTCGCGCTGTTCGCCGACACCATCATCGCGAGCTTCCTGCCGGCTGGCTCCCTATCGGCGCTCTATTACGCCGACCGCATCGATCAATTGCCAATCGGCGTCATCGGCATCGCCGCCGGCACCGTCATCTTGCCGGAAATGGCGCGGCGCATTGCCGCCGGCGACGAGGCCGGCGCCTCCAACGCACAGAACCGCGCTATCGAATTCACGCTGCTACTGTCCATTCCATGTCTCGCCGCTTTTGTCGTCGTCCCCGAGTTGATCATGCGCGCGCTGTTCCTGCGTGGCGCTTTTACCGCGGGCGACGCGGTCGCCGCTGGCCACACGCTTGCGGCTTATGCGGTCGGTCTTTTGCCTTTTGTCTTGATCCGCAGCACGGTCGCGACGTTCTTCGCCCGCGGCGACACCGCGACGCCGGTAAAGGCGGCGCTGATCGCCGCCGCCGTCAACGTCGCGTTCAAATTCGTGTTGATGGGCCCGTTGGCGCAAGTCGGCCTTGCGCTGGCGACCTCCATCGGCGCTTGGATCAATCTCGGTCTGGTCGTTTGGTTCGCAACGCGCGCCGGTCATGTGCACATCGACGAGCGGCTGCGGCAATCCGCGATCAAGCTTGCGATCGCCGGGCTCGCGCTGGCGGCGGCGCTATGGCTCTGCGAAGCGCCGGTCGCGCATCTGTTCGCCGGCTGGCCAAAGCTGGGCGACGTTGCGAGCCTCGCGCTTCTGGCCGCGGTCGGCGGCATCGTCTATGGCGGCATCGTGCTGGTCTTGATCGGTCCGCACTGGGTCGCCGCATTCCGCGCCCGTCAACAAGGCTAAAGTCGCAGGCTTTGGCCGTCACCCGGCTATTGTCGGCGCGGTTCGGCGGATATAACTGCTGACCGACGGTATGCGACGGGCGGCGCGGGGCTTCATGAATTCTGCACGCGGAAATTCATCATTTTCGTTGATACGTGGCCGCGATCTTGCCGCGTTTTGCGCGTTGGCGATTTTGCTTGCAGATTGCGGCGAACAGCAAAAGCAAGCCGCGGCACCACCGCCGCCGGCTGTGACCGTCGCCGCGCCGGTCAAGCGCACGGTGACCGACTTCGACGAATATGTCGGTCGCTTCGCCGCGATCAATTCGGTGGAGGTGCGCGCCCGCGTTTCGGGCTATCTCGACGGCGTGCATTTCAAGGACGGCCAGATCGTCAAACAGGGCGACCTTCTATTCACCATCGATAAGCGGCCGTTTCAGAATACGCTCGATCAAGCCAAGGCCAATCGGGAGCTCGCCAATTCTAATCTTGTTTTCACCAAAGCCGATCTCGATCGCGGCCAGCAATTGGTGCGGGACAAAACGATCACCGACCAGGTCTTCGAGCAGCGTTCCCAGGCCTTCCGCAATGCGCAAGCTTTGGTCAACGCCAACGCGGCAGCCGTACATCAGGCCGAACTCGACATCGAATTCACCGAATTGCGCGCGCCGGTCAACGGCCGCATCGGCGACCGCCGCGTGTCGCCCGGCAACCTTGTGACCGGTGGCACCACCGGCAACACGACGATGCTCGCCACCATCGTGTCGACCGATCCGATCTATTTTGAATTCACTTTCGACGAGGCTTCGTTCCTGCGTTACGAACGGATGGCGAAGACCGGCAATGACATCGCCAGCCGAAATGCGGGCGTTCCAGTCGCGATCAAGCTGATCGACGAACAGGAGTTCATGCACCAGGGCCGCATGGATTTCGTCGACAATGTCATCGATCCGTCGACAGGCACGATCCGCGGCCGCGCTGTGTTCGCCAATCCCAACAACATCTTCACGCCGGGCATGTTTGCCCGCGTCCAGGTCGCCGGCTCGCCGCCTTATGAAGCCCTGCTGGTGCCGGACGCCGCCGTCGGTACGGAGCAGACGCGGAAGTTCGTGCTTACCGTCGGCGCCGACAACAAGGTGATGCCGAAATACGTGACGCTCGGGCAGATCACCAAGGATAATTTGCGCGTGATCAAGTCTGGCATCGGACCGGACGACCGCATCATCGTCAACGGCTTGATGCGCGCGCGGCCGGGTCAGGCCGTCACGCCGCAGGAAGAGGGCAAACCAGGCGCCGCGGCGGCGGCGCCGAAGTAACCGCGGCAGATCCAATGCGCATTTCGCATTTCTTCATCGACCGCCCGATCTTCGCCTCCGTGGTCTCGATCGTGTTCGTGATCCTGGGAGGCGTGGCGTTCTTCCGCCTGCCGATCGCGCAATATCCGGAGATCGCGCCGCCGACGATTACGGTGTCCGGCCAGTATCCGGGCGCCAGCGCCGACGTCGTCGCTTCGACGGTGGTGACGCCGATCGAGCAGCAGATCAACGGCGTCGAGAACATGATCTACCTGTCGTCGAACTCGACGGCGGACGGACGGTTCACGATTTCGGCCACGTTTGATATCGGCACCAACCTCGATATCGCACAGGTGCAGGTACAAAATCGCGTCGCCATCGCGCAGCCGCGGCTGCCCGCCGACGTGCGCGCCATCGGCGTCACGGTGAACAAAAGCTCGCCGGACCTGATGATGGTCGTGCATCTCTACTCGCCAGACAAGTCGCGCGACACACTCTTCATCTCGAACTACGCGACGCTTGAAATCACTGACGTTGTGACTCGCGTTGACGGTGTCGGGTCGCTTATCGTGTTCGGCGCGCGCGATTATGCCATGCGTGTGTGGCTCGACCCTGACCGCCTGCAATCGGTCGGCTTGACAGCAGCCGACGTTGTCTTGGCCCTGCAAGGGCAGAACGTGCAGGTCGCGTCCGGCGTGCTCGACCAGCCGCCGATGGCCAAGCCCGGCGCGTTCCAGATTTCGGTGCAGACGCAAGGCCGTCTCGCCGATACTGACGAATTCGGAAAGATCGTGGTCAAGCAAACCGCCAACGCGATCGTGCGGATCAAGGATATCGCCACGGTCGAGCTTGCGGCGCAGGATTACTCGACAAATTCCTATCTCGACCACGATCCGGCCATCGCCATCGGGATTTTCCAGCGGCCTGGCTCGAACGCGCTGTCCACCGCGCGGGCGATCCAGGGTACGATGGAGGAGCTGTCCAAGCGTTTTCCGCCCGGCTTGAAATACACTATCGTCTACAACCCGACCCAATTCATCCAGCAATCGGTCGACGCCGTCGAATCGACCATCGGCGAAGCCATCATCCTGGTCGTGCTGGTGGTCATCTTGTTCCTGCAGACCTGGCGCGCCGCGGTCATTCCCATCGTTGCCATCCCAGTGTCGCTGATCGGCACCTTCTTCGTGATGTCGTTGTTCGGCTTCACCCTCAATAACTTGTCGCTATTCGGCCTTGTGCTCGCCATCGGCATTGTTGTCGATGATGCCATCGTCGTCGTCGAAAACGTTGAACGCAATATCGAGGCAGGCTTGAGCCCACATGACGCGGCGGTGAAGAGCATGGACGAGGTCGGCGCGGCGCTGATCGCGATCGCGCTGGTGCTGTCGTCGGTGTTCATCCCCTCGGCCTTCATCACCGGGATTTCGGGCCAGTTCTACCGGCAATTCGCGCTCACCATCGCCGGCGCGACGATCATTTCGCTGATCGTGTCGCTGACTTTGTCACCGGCGCTGTGCGCGTTGCTGCTCAAGCCGCATGGCAGGCCAGAGGACGATAGCTGGTGGAGCAAGCCGATCCACGGCTTCTTCCGCGGCTTCAATCGCTACTTCGACGCACTGACGCGCGGCTACGGCTGGCTGTCGGCGCGGACTGTGCGCATCGCGGTGCTGATGCTGGTGGTTTACGGCGGCGTCATCGCCTTCGGGCTCAACGAATTTCGCAAGACGCCGATTGGCTTCATCCCGCAGCTCGACCGCGGCTATCTCATCATCATTACGCAGCTGCCACCGGCCGCATCGTTGGCGCGCACCGATGACGTCAACCGCCGTACCGTCGACATCGCCTTGAAAATTCCCGGCATTGCCCACGCGGTGAATATCGTCGGCTTTTCCGGCGCCACTTTCACCAACGCGCCGAACTCGGGCGCGGTTTTCGTGACGCTCGATCCGTTTGAGGAACGCGCCAGGCATCCGGATCAATCGGCTGCCGCGCTCCAGCGTCAATTGTTCGCGAAGCTCTCGGCGATCAAGGACGGCCTGATCTTCGTCGCCGCGCCGCCGCCGGTGTCCGGCATCGGCAACGCCGGCGGCTTCCGCATGATGGTCGAGGACCGCGCCGGACGCGGCTCGCAGGCCTTGCAGAATGCGACTTACGCCATGATGGGACGGGCCGCGCAAACGCCGGGCCTGGTGCAGGTGTTCTCGTTGTTCGAGAACACCACGCCGCAGCTCTATCTCGACATCGACCGCGTCAAGACGCAGCTGCTCGGCATCAACATCCCCGACGTCTTCGCCGCACTGCAGATCTATCTTGGCTCGGCCTATGTGAACGACTTCAACTTGTTCGGCCGCACCTACCGCGTGGTGGCGCAGGCCGACAGCGACTATCGCAAAAGTACCGACGATGTTCTGCGCATCCGCGTGCGCAACAGCCGCGGCAACACTGTGCCGCTGGGCGCTTTTACGACGGTGCGCACCGTCACCGGACCCTACCGCGTGCCGCGCTACAATCTTTATCCGGCGGCCGAACTCGACGGCGCGGCGGCGCCCGGCTACAGCCAGGGCCAGGCGATCAAGATTATGGAGCAATTGGCCGCGCAAACGCTGCCGGAAGGCTTCTCCTACGAGTGGACGACGCTCGCGTTCCAGCAATTGCGCGCCGGCAACACCGCGATGTTTGCTTTCGTGCTGGCGGTCGTATTCGTATTCCTGGTGCTGGCCGCGCAATTCGAGAGCTTGACGTTGCCCTTGGCCGTGATCCTGATCGTGCCGATGTGCCTCATCGCCTCCATCGTCGGAGTCGTGATCCGCGGTCAGGACAACAATATTCTGACGCAGGTCGGCTTCATCGTGTTGATCGGTCTTGCCGCCAAGAACGCCATTTTGATCGTCGAGTTCGCCAAGCAGCTTGAGGATGCCGGACGCGATCGCTTTGCTGCGGCCGTGGAAGCTGCGCACCTGCGGCTGCGGCCGATCCTGATGACGTCGATGGCTTTCATCCTGGGCGTCACGCCGCTGGTCTGGGCGATCGGCGCCGGCGCCGAATTGCGGCAGACGCTCGGCACTGCGGTGTTTTCCGGCATGATCGGCGTCACGGTTTTCGGCCTTGTCTTCACGCCGGTGTTCTATGTCGTCACGCGTTGGATCGCGCTGCGCTTTGCCCAGCGCGGTCCGCAGTCACAGGCGGTGAAACCATGACGATGAAATTCGGCTTCGGTCAGCCGCTGACGCGCAAGGAAGATGATGCGCTGCTGCGCGGTGTGGGCTGTTATGTGGCCGACGTCGCGCCGGCCGCGATGCTGCACGCAGTTGTGCTGCGCTCGCCGCACGCGCATGCGCGCTTCAGCATTCACGATCTCGACCGCGTGCGCGCCATGCAGGGCGTGCGCCTGCTGCTCACCGGCGCGGACCTCGCCGGCCTTGGACCGCTGCCGACGCCGGGCGTCTTGCCCGACGTGGACATCAAGATTCCGGTCTATCCGATCCTGGCCAAGGACATGGTGCGTCATGTCGGCGACGCCGTCGCCTTTGTGGTGGCCGAGAGCCTCGCAGCCGCAAAAGACGCCGCCGACGCGATTGCGGTGGATTGGCAGCCGTTGCCGCATGTGATCGGTGCGGTGACGGCACTCGCACCCGGCGCCCCGCGCGTCTGGGCCGACCGGCCGGGCAATCTCGCCTTCGAAACCGAATTGGGCGATGCCGCAAAGACCAAAGCTGCTTTTGCGCAGGCCGCGCGCACGGTCGAACTGACCATCGTCAATCAGCGGCTGGTGACCAATTACATGGACACCCGCGGCGTGATCGCTGAATACGATGGCAAGCGCTACACGCTCACCCTTGGCAGCCAGGGCAGCCACATCATTCGCGATATTATCTGCAACGACGTGCTGCGCATCCCGCCCGACCGTATGCGCGTCATCACGCCTGACGTTGGCGGCGGGTTCGGCACCAAGCTGTTTCCCTACCGCGAATACGCTTTGGCCGCCGTCGCCGCCGAGCGCACCGGCAAGTCGGTGAAATGGGTTTGCGATCGTTCCGAACATTTCCTCGGCGACAGTCACGGCCGCGACAATATTTCGACGGCGCGGCTGGCGCTGGATGACAAGGGACGTTTCCTCGCGCTCGATCTCGATATCGTCGCCGACATGGGCGCCTATCTGTCCTGCTATGCGCCTTACATTCCCTGGCTTGGCGCCGGCATGGCGACCGGTGCGTACGATATTCGGGCGGGGCATGTGCGCTTGCGCGCGGCCTATACCAACACGGTGCCGGTCGACGCCTACCGTGGCGCCGGCCGTCCGGAAGCTTCCTATCTGATCGAGCGGATGGTCGATCATGCCGCGCGCGAACTCGGCATCGCGCCGGATGTGCTTCGCCGGCGCAATCTGATCAAGCCGAAGGCGATGCCCTACACGACGCCGACCGGCAAGATCTACGACTCGGGCGATTTTGCCGGCACGCTGGCGCGCGCGCAGGAAATCGTCGACTGGAGCGGTTTCAACAAGCGCGCCGCTGCGTCGAAACGTGCCGGCAGACTGCGCGGCATCGGCATCGCCACCTATGTCGAGGCTTGCGGTAACAACGGACCGGAAACGGCGAAGATTCAGTTGGAGCGCGACGGCGGCGTCACCGTGCTGATCGGCTCGCAGTCGACCGGCCAGGGGCATGCGACATCTTATGCGCAACTCGTCGCCGAGCGACTCGATCTGCCGCCGGAGCGCGTGCGCCTGATCCAGGGCGACACCGACACGATTGCGACTGGCGCCGGCACTGGCGGCTCGAGCTCGATCCCTGTCGGCGGCGTCTCGGTCGACCGCGCTTCGAAGACGCTCGCCGAGCAGTTGAAGCAGCTCGCCGCCGACGCGCTCGAGGCCGCGCCGGGCGACATGGAAATCGCAAACGGGGCGGTGCACGTCGCCGGCACCGATCGCGTGATTTCGTTCGCCGAACTCGCGGCACGTCCCGAGGTAAAGTCCGACCAGCTACGTGCGTCGAGCGAGTTCGGCGTCGAGCAGCCGACATTTCCCAACGGCACGCACATCGCGGAGGTCGAGGTCGATCCCGACACCGGCGCCACCATGATCGCGAACTACGTTGTGGTCGACGACTTCGGCGCCACGCTCAACCCGCTACTGCTGGCAGGCCAGGTTCACGGCGGCGCGGTGCAGGGGATCGGCCAGGCGCTGATGGAAGACACAGTCTATGACCCGGCGTCCGGCCAATTGCTCGCCGCGAGTTTCATGGACTACGCGATGCCGCGCGCCGTCGACGCGCCGGACTTCGTATTCGAGACGCGCAACGTGCCGTGCAAGAACAATCCGCTCGGAGTCAAAGGTGCGGGCGAGGCCGGCGCCATCGGTTCGTGCCCGGCCGTGATCAACGCCATCCTCGACGCGCTATGGCGCGCTCACAAAATCGGCCATATCGACATGCCGGCGACGCCGCAAAAGGTGTGGACCGCGATCGCCCAAGCACAAAAAAACAAGCAATTCTAATAGCTTATCTAATCACGTTTTTGTGATCGTCACTGACAAGAGCGGCTGCAGGCCCGCGCCAGGAATAACAGGGCGGCGCCAGGGTTCCTGTTGAGGCAAATCATCGCGCAGCAGAAAGCGGGTTCGAATGTTCACTCGTATCGTGGCCGCCGTCCTCATCGCCGGTCTTGGTTTTGGAACCGTCATGGCTCAGCAGGATCCCGTAAAGACGCGCGAGGATCTGATGAAAAAGAACAACGAACACGCCAAATCCGTCGTGCAAATGATGCGCGGCCAGGCGCCTTTCGACGCCGCCGCGGTCGACGCCGCCTTCAGGCAATGGGCGGACACCGCCCAAGTCCTGCCGAGCCTATTCCCGGAAAATTCCAAGACCGGCGGCGACAGCCGGGCTTCACCGAAGATCTGGGCCGACAAAAAGGACTTCGACGACAAGGCGGCGGCTTTTGGCAAAGCGGTAAAGGAAAATCACGACAAGGCGAAGTCCTCGCTCGATGGCCTCAAAGCCGCCATCCCGGTGGTTGGCAAGACGTGCGACGATTGCCACAAGGACTACCGGCTGTCGAAGCAATAGCCGCACCTAGGTCGATTGCGTGACGCCGTTGCGATTCCGTCGCGGCGGCGTTTCGTTTGCTGTATGACAAGCGCCGTGCGAGTCCGGGGGATGCGATGATTCGGAGGCTGTTGCTGCTTGCGGCGGTTGCCGTTGTGCTGGGGCTTGCGGCGTTCTGGGTCCTGACCGTTCCTGCCACCGTGCCCGCGAGCGCGCTCGCGCCCCACACGCCCGACCTCACCAACGGCAAGGAGATGTTCTACGCCGGCGGTTGTGGGTCCTGCCACGCGGTGCCCAAGCAAGACGACAACACAAAACTCGGCGGAGGCCTCGCGCTGAACACGCCGTTCGGCACCTTTTACGTGCCCAATATTTCGTCCGACCCGAAAGACGGCATCGGCGCCTGGAGCGAGGCGCAGTTCGTCACGGCGATGACCAAAGGCACGTCGCCGTCCGGCGAGCATCTCTATCCGGCGTTTCCCTATGCCTCCTACCAGCACATGCGGCTTGACGATGTGCGCGACCTGTTCGCCTACCTCAAGACGCTGCCGCCGGTTAAGGGACGCGTGCGTGGTCACGACCTACGGTTCCCATTCAATGTCCGCCGCACGCTCGGGCTGTGGAAGCTGCTCTATCTCGACGGCAAGACGTTTGCGCCCGATCCATCGAAGTCGCCACAGTGGAATCGCGGCGCCTATCTCGTCCTTGGGCCCGGGCACTGCGCCGAATGTCATTCGCCCCGCGATGCGCTCGGCGGCGTCATCGACAGCCTGCGCTTTACCGGCGGTCCGAGCCCGGACGGTAATGGCGGCGTGCCCAATATCACCCAGTTCAAGCTCAAGGCGTGGACCGAACAGGACATCTTCAACACCTTGATCGACGGGATGACGCCGGATGCCGATATGGTCGGCGGTAATATGGTCGACGTGGTGCGCAATACCGCGAAAATGACCGAGGCCGACCGCAAGGCGATCGCCGCCTATATCAAGTCGCTGCCGCCGGTCGAGGGATTGAAACCGGCCTCGAAGAAATAGTCCCCACGGGACAAGCGCCGTTATGCCGGGCTATGTAGTCCGGGGATGAATCTTTTCAAAGCCATCGGCCTGAAGCTGCTCTCGGCGCTGCTGTTCGCCGCGCTGTCGGCCTTCGTGCGTCAACTGGGCGACACCGTGCCGGTCGGCCAACTCGTGTTCTTCCGCAGCATCTTCGCCATTCCGCCGGTGTTGCTGATCTATGCCTATCGCGGCGAATTGGCGAGCGCGGTCTACACCAGCCGGCCGTTCGGCCAGCTCGGGCGCGGTGCGCTCAGCGTTGCCGGCATGTTCAGCAATTTCTCCGCGCTGGCGCGCCTGCCGCTGGCGGACGCCACCGCGATTTCCTTTGCCTCGCCGCTGATCACGGTGGCTTTGGCGGCGATCGTCCTGAAGGAGAAAGTCCGGATCTATCGCTGGAGTGCGGTGCTGGTCGGTTTTGGCGGCGTGATCGTGATGCTGATCCCGCATTTCGACGCCAAGCACTATGCCGGCGCCGGCGCGGCGGCCGCGGCGACGGTCGGCTCAATGCTGGCGCTGTTTTCCGCGTTCTGCAACGCCGGCACCGTCATTCAGACCCGGCGACTGACGCAGAGCGAGACCACGTCGTCGATCGTCTTCTACTTTTCGTCGGTGACGGCGCTTGCCGGCGCGGTGACGCTGCCGTTTGCCTGGCATGCGCCGACCGGGCCCGAGCTTGCCATGCTCATCTCGATGGGCGTTTGCGGCGGCGTCGCGCATATTTTTCTGACCGAGAGCTATCGCCACGCTACCGCCTCGGTGATCGCGCCGTTCGATTATACCTCGATGCTATGGGCGCTACTGCTCGGCTATTGGGTGTTCGGCGAATTGCCGAGCGCCTTGGTCTATGTCGGAGCGGCGATCGTCGCCGGCGCCGGGCTTTTCGTGATCTGGCGCGAACGCGCGCTCGGCGTGCAGCGCGCGCAAGAAGCCGAAGGACCGCGCCGCCCCGAGATCTAGGCCATAAAGGCTTTAAACGTGATGATGGTGTAGGTGTCCTTGATGCCGGGCAGCGTCTGCACCTTTTCGTTGACGAAGTGGCCGATATCGGTGCCGGCATCGACGTAAAATTTCACCAGCAGGTCGTAGTCGCCGGCGGTCGAGTAGATCTCGGAAGCGATCTCCGCTTCGGCGAGTTCGTTGGCCACCTGGTAGGCCTTGCCGAGCTCGCATTTGATCTGGACGAAGAAGGGGGTCATCGCGATCCTCCGATTTGCCAGCAATGCAGCAAAAACGGGTCTCGCTTGCAAGGCGGCAAGGCCTCGGACTTGCCTTGCCCGCCCGCGCGGACTAGGTAAATGGCAGCAATCTCGTGGGGTGTCCGGCCGCTGCCGGACTGAGAGGCTTCAACGCCAACCCAACGAACCTGATCCGGGTCATGCCGGCGGAGGGAGATGAGATGCGCCACTCCGGACAAGAAACACGCGAACATATCGCGCAGGCCGCAGCGCCAGTCGCGCGGACAAAGGTGGACTGATGGCCCTCGACCTGCGGCTTTACGCGCTTGTCGACCCCGCGGTGGCGGGCGGCCGCGCCGTGACAGAGCTTGCCGCGCTGATCGCGCCGAGCGTGACGCTGGTGCAGCTGCGCGACAAACATGGCGGCACCCGCGCGATGGTCGAAGAAGCGCGTAGCCTTCGCGCCGTGCTGGAGCCGGCCGGCGTGCCGCTCCTGATCAACGACCGCATCGACGTCGCGCTCGCCGCCGAGGCCGACGGAGTACATATCGGCCAGGACGACATGTCGCCGCAAGACGCGCGGCTGCTGCTCGGCCGCACCGCCATCATCGGTCTGAGCCTGAGCACGGTGCAGCATGCGCGCGAAGCTCCGCTCGACATCATCGACTATGTCGGCATCGGCGCGGTCTACCCGACCGGCTCTAAGGAAAACGCCTCGACGCCGATCGGGGTCGCCGGCCTGCACGAGGTCGCGCAGGTGGTGCGCGCGCGCCAGCCTGGATTTCCGATCTGCGCGATTTCCGGAATCAACGCCGAGAACGCCGCCGACACGATTGCGGCGGGGGCGGACGGCGTCGCGGTGATCTCGGCGCTGTCGCTCGCCAGCGATCCAGCGCGGGCCGCGCACGATCTGCGCGTCGTGGTCGACGACGCGTTGAAAAAGCGAAGGGGCAAATGACGGCCATCGCGCTCACCATCGCCGGGTCGGACTCAGGCGGCGGCGCCGGCATCCAGGCGGACCTGAAGACCTTCGCCGCGCTCGGCGTCTATGGTACGAGCGTGCTCACCGCGCTGACCGCACAGAACACGCAAGGCGTCACCGCGATCCACGACGTGCCGGCCGATTTCATCGCGGCGCAGATGGACGCGGTGTTTGCCGACTTTAGTATTGCGGCGGTGAAGATCGGCATGCTGTCGCGCAGCGCCGCCATCGAGGCGGTGGCGAAGGGTCTCGCCCGCCACCGCGCGAAAAATATCGTGCTCGACCCGGTGATGGTCGCGTCGTCAGGCGACAGCCTGCTGGCGAACGACGCCATCGCAATCCTGCGCCGCGACCTGATCCCGCGCGCGCTGATCGTCACGCCCAATCTGCCGGAGGCCGCCGCGCTCGCAGGCAGCACGCTGGCGCGTAACGAGCGCGAGATGGAGACGCAGGCGCGCGAGATCCTGTCGCTTGGTGCGGCGCGTGTGCTGATCAAAGGTGGGCACGGCGATGGCGAGGAGAGCGTCGATCTCTTGATCGGCGAGGGCGATGTTGTCCGCCTCTCGGCAAAACGCATCGCCACCAGGAACACGCATGGCACCGGCTGCACGCTGTCGTCGGCCATTGCCGCCGGACTGGCCAAGGGCCGCGACGTCGTCACCGCATCTCAGGACGCCAAGGCCTACGTCACCGCGGCGATTGCCCACGCCGATGAATTGAAAATTGGACACGGTCACGGGCCGTTACATCACTTCTACAAAGAATGGAGCATGTCATGACCACGCGACGGCAGTTCACCCGCCTTGCCGGTTTAAGCGCTGCCGGTCTCATCGCCGCGCCGCAGATCGCCCGCGCGCAAACGATGAAATGGCGCATGGTGACCTCGTGGCCGAAACGGCTGCCCGGCCCCGGCATGTCGGCCGAGCGCGTCGCCTCGCGCATCGCTAAGCTGTCGGGCGGACGCATCGACATCACGGTCTATGCCGCGGGCGAGGTGGTGCCGGCCTTCGAGGTGCTCGGCGCCGTCGGCAACGGCGTCGCCGACATCGGCCACACTGCGTCGTTCTACTGGCAGGGCAAGATGCCGGCCGCGGCCTTCTTCACCACCGTGCCGTTCGGCCTGACGCCCGGCGAGCACGTCGCCTGGATCGAGGCCGGCGGCGGCCAGGCGCTGTGGGACGAGCTTTATGCCCCCTTTGGCGTAAAACCATTTATGGCCGGCAATACCGGCGTCTGTATGGGCGGCTGGTTTCGCCGCGAGATCAAATCGCTCGCCGACCTGCGCGGTTTGAAGCTGCGCTCGCTCGGCCTCGGCGGCGAAATCTACCGCCGACTCGGCGCCACGCCGCAGACCACGCCGCCGGCGGAAATCCTCACCTCGTTGCAATCGGGCGTGCTCGACGGCGCCGAATTCGTCGGCCCCGGCACCGACATCGCGCTCGCGCTCTATCGCGTTGCGCCGTTTTATTATTATCCTGGCTTCAACAAACCGAATGGCACCGGCGAGTGCATTGTGTCGCTCAAAGTGTGGAACGGGCTCTCCGACGAATTGAAAGCCATCGTCGCGCACGCCTGCGCGACGGAAGCGAACTACGCGCTCGCCGAAATGGAGCGACTCAACGCCGAGGCGCTGGCCGCGCTGCTCAAAGACCACGGCGTCAAGCTCGCCGCGTTCCCCGCCGATTTCGTCGACGCCGCACGCAAGGAGGCGCACGCCGTCATGGGCGAAATGTTCGCCATCCACAGCGACATGCGCGGCAAGGTGTCCGGCTCCTACGACGCCTTCCGCGAGCGCACCGCGCCGTGGTCGCGGGTGAGTATTGAGGCAGTGTTGCGGGCGAGGGGGTAGCCGTGTGGCTCCGCCGTCGGTATATGTCCCGGCTCGAAGGGAATAAGCTTCTGCTTGGTCGGTTCTAGTTGCTGTTGGCGTCGAGATAGCTCATGGAGCCGAGGCGGACGTACTCTCTCATGCGCCTTTTTTTTCGCAGAGCAGTGACCATATTGGCGATCTACGCGGTCGCCATGCACGTTATTCTGCTTGGCCTGACGCAAATCGCCGTCACCGGACAAACCGTCAATCCGATCACGGTGATCTGCCACGACGCAACGCCGGGCGACGAAGCGCCGGGCAAACCCGATCTCGCACCCGGCCAAGCCTGCGAGCACTGCAATCTGTGCGGCGTCGCGCCGCCGCCTGAGCCGGCGACCGCGTCTATCGGCCAACTCCTGCCGGCTCGTCTGCTGCACGTGCTCCGCCCGGCGTCGCAAGTCGCGCGCATGGGCATCGCCTTCACGCCCAATCTTGCCCGAGGTCCTCCGCGCTTTGCCTGACATGCGGCCGCCGCTCGGCGGCCTTCACGCATTCATGTCCCGGCACAACGGAGCAACCAATGCCCAACCGTATTTTCTATGCGGGCCTTTGCGGGCTCGCTGCCGCGCTCGTCACGGCTGCCGCGCTCGGCCACGAGATCGTCGGTAGCCGCATGTTTCCAGCGACGCTTACCATCGACGACCCCGGCGTCGCCGACGAATTGGCATTCCCGACGATTGCGATGGTCAAGACAGGCGACGTGCCGCCGGTCAAGCAGTTCGACATCTCGGGCGAGTATTCCAAGCGGATCACCGAAGACTTCGCCGTTTCGTTCGCGCCCACTTGGACTCATCTCTACGCGCCGGGTGGATTCAATATGACCGGCGCCAGCGGCTTCCAGAATATCGAGACCACGTTCAAGTACCGGGTGCTCAAGAACGAAGAGCACGAATTCGTCGCTTCGGTCGGCGTGAATATCGAATGGGGCGCGAGCGGCGCCCAGGACGTCGGCGCCGAACGATTCAACGTCTACACGCCGACGCTTTACTTCGGCAAAGGCTTCGGCGATCTGTATGCGAGCTTGAATTGGGCGCGGCCCATCGCGCTCACCGGCCAAATCGGCTACGCTATCCCGGGCTCAAGCGCGACCGTCACCGTCAATCCCGACAGCGGCGACATCGACACTGAGTTCAACCCGCGCGTTCTCGTGTGGGGCGGCTCGCTGCAATACAGCTTTCCCTATCTCAAATCGACCGTGGCCGATATTGGCTTGCCTGACTTCGTCAATCACCTCGTCCCACTGATCGAGGTCTCGCTGCAGACGCCGGTCGGCAATACGATCACGTCCGGCACGGTCACCACCGGCACCATCAGCCCCGGCGCAATCTGGGTCGGCAAGTATTTCCAGGTCGGCGTCGAGGCGCTAATCCCGGTCAACCGTCAAAGCGGCTCGAATGTCGGCGTCATCGGGCAGCTGCACTTCTTCCTCGACGATATTTTCCCCAACTCCATCGGCAGGCCGCTGCTGTCAAATGCGGTTCTTGCCGGAAAGCCAACCTTCGGACAACAGCCATGAAACGCATCTTGACCATCATCGCTCTGCTGGCGACGCCAATCGCCGTGCATGCCCACGCTATGCTCGACCGCGCTAGCCCGCGTGTGGGCAGCACTGTCACCACCGCGCCGAAGGAATTGCTGCTGTGGTTCACCGAGAAGTTGGAGCCGGCCTTCTCGACCGCCGAAGTGCGCAATGCGCAAGGCACGGTGCAAAGTGGCAAGGCGCGCGTCGATGCTGGCGACCGGACCGAGTTGCATGTGCCGCTGAGGGCGCTGCCGCCTGGGACTTACTCGGTAGTCTGGCGTGTTCTATCGGTCGATACCCACCGCACCCAAGGCACGTTCAGCTTTACCGTTGGTCAATAGAAAGGGGTACGCGTGACCGACCCGCTCGTCCTGTTTCGCGCCATTCATATCGCGGCAACGGTGCTTGCGTCCGGAACGGTTGCGTTCGCGGTATTTGTGGCGGAGCCGGCGGCGCGCACGGCCGGCGCCGTTTCGATCGACAGCCTGCGTGGTCAATTGAACGTTACGGTCTGGTGTGCGCTGGCCGTTGGCGCGATCGCGGAAGCCGCCTGGCTCATCTGGCTTTCGGCCGATATCTACGGCGCGCCGGTGATCGCGGTCTGTCTGCATGGCGGGGTCTGGACTGTGTTCACCGATACCCGCTTCGGGCTGGTCTCCGCCATCCGGCTTGGCCTCGCGGCAGTCCTGGCGGTGCTGATCCTTTGGCCGGCCGCCAGGTTGCTGCAATTCGTCGCAGCGGCCGGCCTGATCGGCCTCCTGGCCTTTGTCGGTCACGCCGGTGCGACGCCAGGTATGGCGGGCACGATCCACCTTGCATCGGACATGGTGCACTTGCTCGCCGCCGGCGGCTGGCTCGGCGGGCTCCCGGCGCTGGCCTTGGTGTTCGCACACACCCGCCGCGCGGATAACTCGGGCTCGCGCCAATTTGCGATTGGCGTGACGCGGCGATTTTCTCGACTTGGCGCCATCTGCGTCGGGGCTTTGCTCATCAGCGGCATTGTCAACAGCTGCAATCTGCTGAACGGGCCACGCGACCTGGTCGCAACCGACTACGGTCGGCTGATCTTCATGAAGATCGGGCTTTTCATTGCCATGCTTGGGATCGCCGCCACCAACCGCTTCCACTTCACTCCGCAATTGCCGTCCGCCCGCGCACTGTATGCATTGCAACGTAACAGCCTCGCGGAAACTGGGCTCGGATTGGTCGTGCTGCTTTTCGTCGGCGCACTCGGCACACTGTCGCCGAGCGGTCATGCGCACAGCATCAACGCGGACGTGCCGCCGGATGCTGTCTTTGTGCACATCCATACCGCCGACGCCATGGCTGAAGTCGCCGTTTCGGCTGGCCGAATTGGCGAGGCCAATGCCCATATTCGTATTTTGCGCGACGATTTTTCGGAATATCCGACAAGTTCGGTTGAACTCACACTTGAGCCGCCAGGCGCCGGCCGCAAGATCGCTCGCGCGGCGGCGCGTCTGCCGGACGGAACCTGGGAGGTGAATGGCCTCGAATTGCCGCAGGCCGGAGTATGGACCGTGCGCCTCATCATCGCGAACGGCGATGGCAGGCCCCTCGTGCTCGATGCGCCGATCGTGATTGAATCAGGACAGACGGCGCCTCATTCCTAAGCGCACGGAATCGAGTCGATTGGCGAAGGTCCAACCGGCTCACGTGATCTCGTTTGGCCGCCGCTCGATGTGCGGGGTCGTCTTGTCCAGATTGCGTTTGGCGACGGCATCGGCTGCAGCGTTGCGGCGGCGGCGTCCGGCGACGAC
>DASUGZ010000012.1:0-5208 GCA_036273755.1 Pseudolabrys sp. | reverse complement strand
CTCCTGGGCAATCGCAGCCTCGTTCGGCCCGCCGAGCACCCAGACCGTGGCGCCGTCGCCTGTAAGCGCGCGCGCCAGCGCCGCGTAGCGAGCGGGCGGCCAGGCCTTGCCTTCGCCGACCGCGCCCGGCGACAGCGTGACAATGGGGCGCGCGTCGCCGCCAAGCCCGCGTTGCTTGCGCCAGCGCGCGACCTCGTCGGCCGGCACTTTCAATTCCGGCAGCGGCCATTCGCCCGGCGCCGCCACGTCCTTCGGCAGAGCCAGAGCGCCCATCTGGTCGATCATGCGCGGCAGCTTGCGTTCGCCCCAGCGCATGTCGTTGACGAGGCCAAAGCGCGCTTCGCCGGCAAAGCCGGTGCGCACCGGGATGCTGGCGAGCCATGGCGCCAGCGCCGCCTTCCATTTGCGCGACATCACCAGCGCCTGCGCGTAGTGATTTGCGCGCAGCTTATCGGCAAGCGCGCGCTGCTGCGCGAGGCCGAGCCGCCGCCGCGGCAGGTCGGCGACGATTGCGTTGCGCACACCGGGCATGTAGGAGGCCAAGGGCGCGCACAGCGTGCTCGACACGATGTCGACCGGCCGCTCCGGCGCTTGCGCGCGCAGCAGCTTCACCACCGAATGGCAGCGCACGAAATCGCCGATCCAGACGTAAGGCACGATCAGGATCGCTCGGGTCGCCTCTTCGCTCATGCCGTCCGCGCCAGCTCTTTTAACTCAAGCCCCTTTGGCTCGGCCCGTAGCGCGTTAGCCCGCCGGGCCTGAGCCTGTCCAGCGGCCATTTTTACCGTATCCTGAGCCATTTACAGGGAAATCCGCCGCAACATTGCGCCCGGCGCGGCCTTAAGGCAAAGCTTTGCCGAGACGAAGGATTGGGCATGTTTTTGGTCACCGGCGGGGCCGGTTTCATCGGGTCGAACGTGGTGGCGAGTCTCAACGAGGCTGGCGCCAGCGGTGTCGTGGTCAACGACTTGCTCGGCAAGGACGACGCCAAATGGCGCAACCTTGCCAAACGCCAGGTCGCCGACATCGTGCCGCCGGCCGAACTGATGGCCTGGCTCGATCACCGCAAGGTCGAGGCCGTGATCCACCTGGGCGCGATTTCCGACACCACCGCGACCGACGGCGACCTGGTGATGGAGAACAATTTCCGCACCTCGCTGCGCCTGCTCGACTGGTGCACGGCGACGCGCACGCCGTTCATCTATGCCTCGTCGGCGGCGACTTATGGCGACGGGGCCGAAGGCTTCGACGACGACTGGTCGCTCGAGGCGTTGCGCAAGCTCAAGCCGATGAACCTCTACGGCTGGAGCAAGCACCTGTTCGATCTCGCGGTGGTCGACCGCTACGTCAAGAAAGAAAATCTGCCGCCGCATTGGGCCGGCCTGAAATTCTTCAACGTCTTCGGCCCGAACGAATATCACAAGGGTCCCATGGCGAGCGTGCTGGCCAAGGTGTTCGATCAGGCCAAAGCGGGCAAGCCGGTGAAACTGTTCAAGTCGCACCGCGACGGCATCGCCGACGGCGATCAGCGCCGGGACTTCATCTATGTCGACGACGCCGTCGCCGTGCTGCGCTGGCTGCTCGATGCGCCCGCCGTCAGCGGCATCTTCAACGTCGCGACCGGCAAGGCGGAAAGCTTCCGCGACATGATCGGCGCCATGTTCAAGGCGCTGGGGCGGCCGGCCAACGTCGACTATATCGACATGCCCGATGCGATCCGCGGCCAGTACCAGTATTTCACGCAAGGCTCGGTCGAAAATCTGCGCCGCTCCGGCTATAACGCCGGCTTCACCCCGCTCGAGACCGCCGTCGGCCACTACGTCACCGGCTATCTCGACTGCGCCGATAGGTATCGTTGATCATGGTGCGCTGGCCGCAAATCAATTCCCCGTTCGTCCCCGCGCAAGCGGGGACCCAGGGGCAGCGTGTCGTGACGCTTGCTGTTATCGCTCTGGAATCCCGCTTTCGCGGGAATGAACGGTGTTAGATGTTCGACTTCGACAAACATCTCGGCGATCTCAGCGGTCAGACCGTGCTCTGCATCGGCGACCTGATGCTCGACGAGTTCGTCTATGGCGAGGTGTCGCGCATCTCGCCGGAGGCGCCGACGCCGGTGATCGCGGTCAAGCGCAGTGAAGCGATGATCGGCGGCGCCGGCAACGTGGCGCGCAATCTGGTCGCGCTCGGCACGCGCTGCGTCTTCATCGGCGTCGTCGGCGACGACGAGGCCGGCAACGCGCTGGGCAAGGCGCTCGGCGACCAGCCGCAGATCGAATTCCATCTTGTGGTCGACGCGGCGCGGCAGACGACGCGCAAAGTGCGCTTCGTTTCGGAGCATTTTTCCACCCATATGCTGCGCGCCGACTGGGAAATGGCTACCCCGGTCGACAAGATCGGCGAGGACGCGCTGATCGGCCACGTCGTCAAGACGATGCCGCGGGTCGGCAGCGTCGTTTTGTCCGATTACGCCAAGGGCGCGCTTACCCCGCGCGTCATCCGCGCCGTCATCGACGCCGCCAATGCGGCGGGCAAGCCGGTGGTGGTCGATCCCAAGGGCCGCGACTACGGCATCTATCGCGGCGCCACGATGATCACGCCGAACCGGCAGGAGCTTGCCGAGGCGACCGCAAGCCCGGCGCAGACCGACGACGAGGTCGCGCTCGCTGCTACGGGGCTCGGCCGCGAGCTCGGCGCCAAGGCCGTGCTGGTGACGCGCAGCGAGGCCGGCATGACGCTGGTTAGCGACGGCGAGATCGTGCACGTGCCGGCCTATCCGGTGCGCGTGCGCGACGTGTCGGGCGCCGGCGACACCGTCGTGGCGGTCGTCTCCGCCATGCTGGCGATGGGCGCCGATTTCGAATCGGCAATGCGCGCCGCCAACGCCGCGGCCGCGGTGGTGGTCGGCAAGCGCGGCACGGCGACGTTGTCGGTCGCCGAATTGCGCTCGCGCATCCTGCCGGCGGCGACGCTCGCGCCTGAGGAGAAGATCGTCTTCGACTGGAGCCTGCTCGACGACCATCTTGCTGCATGGCGCGGCCAAGGCCTGCGCGTCGGCTTCACCAATGGCTGTTTCGACCTGCTGCATCCCGGCCACGTCAAACTGCTGGCCGGCGCGCGCGCGGCCTGCGACCGGCTGGTTGTGGGCCTCAATGGCGACGCCTCGGTGACGCGGCTGAAAGGGCAGGGACGCCCGGTGCAGGACGTGCAGGCACGCGCCGAGGTGCTGGCGGCGCTTGAGGCGGTCGATCTGGTCGTCGTGTTCGACGAAGACACGCCGGAGAAGCTGATCGCGCGGGTCAAGCCGACGGTGCTGGTCAAGGGCGGCGACTACACGCGCGAGCAGGTGGTCGGCCGCGACCTCGTCGAGGCCTTGGGCGGCGAGGTGATCCTGATCGACATCGTGCCCGGCCATTCGACTTCGGCAATGGTCGAGCGCACGCGGGCCCCGAAGGGGCGGTAGGCGATCCCTCCCGCGCAGCGGGGCGGGACCCGGAAAACCTCTTGACATTATTCCTATAGGTATATATACCTGTAGATGTCCGGCTCATGCGAGGGCGTCATCTAGAGGCGTCTTGGTGATGGAGCCGGATGCGGCGCCCGCGCGGGGGAGACGAACGCTCCTCCCCCTCCCGGGCGGCGCCGGGGCTCCGCCCGGGGACACTACGATCCCCTGCGAGGAGCTCGCTGACGGCGGGCCGCAAGGCTTGCCCGAGGCTCAACAAGCAAGGGCCGCCCAGAAGGGGCCTGCGCTCACGAGCCGGAGGCGAGGCGAAACGGACCGTCAGAAAGCGCGGCCCGGCGCCGTATGGACGCTGCCGAGGCGCGCCGAGAGGCGCCCGCATCCTTCAAAAGAGGATGCGGCTCTACGGAAGACTGGTGCGCCGCTTGGCGCGCCTCTCCCTCGCATGGCGCGAGGGCAAGATGGGAAGACGGCCTACCCGGGGCCGGTCAAGAATACGGGCGATGACGCTTGTTCGATTGAAATTTGGCTGTTTGAAAATTGAATCGGACAAAGATGGAAAGCGAGCGAACAGTTCGGCCCGCTAGAACTCGTTCATCAGCCGCATAATGTTCGGGCGGCAGAAGCTTTCGTCGGTGCTTGCAACGGTAAAAAAGACGACGCCTTTGGCGGCGCGGTCGCACAGGATCGCTGCCGCGTTGTCCTTGCCCTGGAAACCGAAGATGGCTCCGGCGTCATGTTTCGACTGCCCGAAGTATTTGCTCATGACCGCGGCGCCCCGCCTGATGCATTCGCTCTGTTGAATGGCGAGCTCTTTGGAATCGACGCAAATGGCAAGGGCATGCCCCTGCGTCGGTAGGCCGGCGAGGCCAAGAAGGGCGAGCACGAGTCCAGATCCGATGTGTCTCACTGTCATGGCTTTTTTTCCAATCGTTCGCTTTCGGGCGCTTGCCAATCCTGCGTCTCCTCATAGCGCTTGGCGTAGCGGTAGAACGTGCCTTCGAAATTGCCGAGCGCGATGACGAAGCCGGCCCAGCCGTCGATGAAGCCGCGCTTGAAGATGTAGTGCTTGAGAAACGACCAAAGGCCGTGGCCGAGCGCGGAGGCCATCGACACGCGCTTGCCGGCGAGCTTGGGTACGCCCAACGAAGAATAGCGGTTCATCTTCTGGATGACTTAGTCGAGATTGCGGAAGGGGAATTGCCAGATCGCGTTCTTGAGCGTGCCGACCGGGCGGCCGCCGACGACCTCGTAGCCTTCGTGCACCGGCTCGAGCGTGTAGCGCATCGCGCCTTTGCGGAACAACTGCGGCTGGCGGAAATTCGGATACCAGCCCGAGCCTTTGATCCAGCGGCCCATCATGTAGCTCCTGCGCGGCACCAGATAAATTTCGTGCGGCGGGCTGCCAGCGAGCAGCGCAAGGATTTCGTCGCGCACCTCGGCCGTGCAGCGCTCGTCGGAATCGAGGCTGAACACCCAATCGTAAGCGCAGGCCTCGACCGCGCGGTTGCGCAGGTCGCCGAAGCCGTTGAAGGGCACCTGCACGACGCGCGCGCCAAGCGCGACGGCGATTTCGGCGGTGCGGTCGGTCGAGTTGGAATCGACGATGACGACTTCGTCGGCCCACAGCACGCTGGCGACCGCGGCGGCGATTTTCTCCGCCGCGTTGTAGGTCAGGATATAGGCCGACACTTTCTGCATCGCATTCAAGCCCATTCGGCCGGCGCGCCGGCAAGCTGCGCCAGCGC
>DASUGZ010000011.1:0-16929 GCA_036273755.1 Pseudolabrys sp. | reverse complement strand
GCGTCTGAGCGCGTGTCACTGACCGGCGCGCTGCGCGACTCCGGCATCACCGCCCTGCTCTCGTTCGGTTTGCTGCTGCCGCTGGTTGGCTTTCAAACCGTTACCGATTTCCAGAATAACCTGATCGTCATCTCTCGTACGCGACTGTTGTTCGGTCTTGTGGTCTTTGTCGCCATCGGGCGCCTTGCCTTCTCGCTGACGCTTTCGCCTTACCTCGTGCAGCGCCGGCAGCGGCCGGTCGCCGCGCCCTCGGCGGCGCGCGAATGGACGCGCCGCTGGGTGGTGCCTTTCGCCATCGCCTTCGTCATTTTCTATCCGGCGATTGTCGTCACCATCAACGGCCTCGGCGGTTCGGTGAAATGGATCGACAATTTCGGTATTCAGATTTTGATCTACGTGATGCTCGGCTGGGGGTTAAACATCGTCGTCGGCCTCGCCGGACTGTTGGACCTCGGCTATGTCGCATTTTACGCGGTCGGTGCTTACGCCTACGCGTTGCTCGCCAAGGAATTCGGCTTTTCGTTCTGGCTGCTGTTGCCGCTCGCCGGCATCCTGTCGTCGTTCTGGGGCGTCCTACTCGGCTTCCCGGTGCTGCGGCTGCGCGGCGACTATCTCGCCATCGTCACGCTGGCCTTCGGCGAAATCATCCGCATCGTCATCATCAACTGGGTCGATCTGACCAACGGCTATGCCGGTATCACCGGCATTCCGCGCCCGACTTTGTTCGGCATTCCCTTTAACGCCGACGATGACGGCTTTGCCGCCATGTTCAGGTTGGAATATTCGCCGCTCTACCGCGTCATCTTCCTCTACTACATCATCCTCGCGCTGGCGCTGCTCACCGCCTTCGTCACGGTGCGGCTGCGCCGGCTTCCCGTCGGCCGCGCTTGGGAAGCGCTACGCGAAGACGAGGTCGCCTGCCGCTCGCTCGGCATCAACACCACTCATACCAAGCTCACCGCCTTCGGGATGGGCGCGATGTTCGCCGGCTTTGCCGGCTCGTTTTTCGCCACCCGCCAAGGCTTTATCTCGCCGGAATCTTTCACATTTATCGAGTCGGCCACCATCCTTTCGATCGTCGTGCTCGGCGGCATGGGCAGCCAGATCGGCGTGGCGATTGCCGCCATCGTGATGATCGGCGGCACCGAGATCATGCGCGAGCTCGATTTCCTCAAGCAGATTTTTGGGCAAACCTTCGATCCGACGCAATACCGCATGCTGCTGTTCGGCTTCGCCATGGTGCTGATCATGATCTGGCGGCCGCGCGGCCTGATCTCGACGCGCGAACCCTCGGTGTTCCTGAAAGAGCGCAAGAGCATCTCCGCCGACTTGACCGGGGAAGGCCACGGATGACGGAGAGTGACAACGACGTTCTCCTGCGCGTCGAGCATCTCACGATGCGCTTCGGCGGGCTGGTCGCCGTCGACGACCTGTCCTTCGACGCGGGAAAAAACGAGATCACCGCGCTGATCGGACCGAACGGCGCCGGCAAGACCACCGTGTTCAACTGCATCACCGGTTTCTACAAACCGACCGAAGGCCGCATCGCCTTCCGTCACGGCGACGCCGCGGTATGGGGCGAACTCGAAACGCTGACCGAAAGCGGCAAGCGCCGTTTCGCACACGCCAAGGGCACACTTTACCAACTCGAGCGCATGCCGGAATACTTGGTGACGCAACAGGCGCGCGTCGCCCGCACGTTTCAGAATATTCGGCTGTTTTCCGGCATGACGGTGCTGGAAAATCTACTGGTCGCCCAGCACAACCGGCTGATGCTCGCCTCCGGCTACACGCTGCTCGGCATTCTCGGCTTCCCCTCCTACGGCGTCGCGGAGCGCGCGGCGATCGACAAGGCGCGCGGTTGGCTCGACCGCGTTGGCTTGCTCGCGCGCGCCGACGAGCCGGCCGGTGCCCTGCCCTACGGCGCGCAGCGGCGCCTCGAAATTGCGCGCGCGATGTGCACGGACCCGCTGCTGCTCTGTTTGGACGAGCCGGCGGCGGGCCTCAACCCGCACGAAAGTGCCGAACTCAACCAGCTGTTGCGCGCGATCCGCGACGAGCACGGAATATCCATCTTGCTGATTGAGCACGACATGTCGGTGGTGATGGAGATTTCCGACCGCATCGTGGTGCTCGACTATGGCGTCAAGATCGCCGACGGCACGCCAGCGGCCGTGCGCGATGACGCCAAGGTGATCGCGGCCTACCTCGGCGTGCCTGACGAACACGTCGAAAGGGCGAAAGCGGAGGCCGGGCTATGACAGCTCCCCTCCTCACCGTGCGCGGCGTGAAGGCCTTCTACGGCCGGGTGATGGCGCTGCGCGGCGTCGATCTCGACGTCAATGGCGGCGAGATCGTCACGCTGATCGGCGCCAATGGCGCCGGCAAATCGACGCTGATGATGACCATCTGCGGCAACCCCAAAGCGCGCGAAGGCACCATCACGTTCGATGGCCGCGACATCACGCGCATGCCGACGCACGAAATCGCGCGCCTCAGTCTGGCGCAAGCGCCGGAAGGCCGCCGCATCTTTTCGCGCATGACGGTTTTGGAAAATCTGCAGATGGGAGCGACCACTGCCGACCCTGCCGCCTTTACGAACGATCTCGAGCGGGTGCTGGCGTTGTTTCCCCGCCTGAAGGAACGCCTGTACCAGCGCGGCGGCACACTGTCCGGTGGCGAGCAGCAAATGCTGGCGATCGCACGCGCGCTGATGGCGCGGCCGCGGCTGTTGATGCTCGACGAACCCTCGCTCGGCCTTGCGCCATTGATCGTGCGGCAGATATTCGACGCCATCAAAACGCTCAACGCACAGGACGGCTTGACCGTGTTCCTGGTCGAGCAGAACGCCTTCCACGCGCTCAAGCTCGCCCACCGCGGTTACGTCATGGTCAATGGGCTGATCACGCTGTCCGGCAGCGGCCGCGAACTGTTGGAACACCCGGAGATCAAGTCGGCGTATCTCGAAGGTGGCCGGCAAAAGGTGCAAGTATAAGGTGCAAGTATGATGCAAGGCCTGATCTACGAAGAGGGCTCGCTTGGCGTGTTCATCCTGGTCACCGTCATCCTCGGCGGCGGGACGGCGGCGCTCGCCGGGCGCGCCATCGCCATGACCTGGCGGTCGTGGTGGCAGGTTCTGGCTTACGGCTTTGTCTTGGGCGCGGCGGTGCGCTTTTTCCACTATGCCTTGTTCGGCGGCACCCTATTGTCGGCGCACTATTACCTGGTCGACTGCGCGGTCTGCCTGGCATTTGGCCTCACCGGGTTCCGCGCCACCCGTGCCGCACAAATGGTCAGGCACTATAGCTGGATCAACGAACCGAGCGGCCCGCTGCGCTGGCGCCGCAAGCCGCGGTGACGTAATATTCCGGATTATCGGTAGTGTCGGCTTCACTGGGAGGGGAAAACACAATGAAGAGGATCACCACGCTCGGCCTCGTGCTGGGTCTTGGGTTCGCCCTGGCGGGCACCGCCTCGGCGCAAGTCAAATTCGGCATGGCCGGCCCAATCACCGGACCAAGCGCGGCCACCGGCGCGCAGATGAAGAACGGCGTCGATCAGGCCGCCGAGGACATCAACAAAGCCGGCGGCATCCTCGGACAAAAAATCGTCGTCTCGTACGGCGACGACGTGTCCGATCCCAAGCAGGGCGTCTCCGTCGCCAACAAATTCGCAGCCGACGGCGTCAAGTTCGTGATCGGCGACTACAATTCCGGCGTCACCATCCCCTCGTCCTTGGTCTATCAGGAAAACGGCATCCTCGAGATCACGCCGGCCTCGACCAACCCGACGGTCACCGAACGCAACATGTGGAACATTTTCCGCGTCTGCGGCCGCGACGACCAGCAGGGCAAGGTGGCCGGGGGCTACATCCTCAAGCACTTCAAGGGCAAGAAGATCGCCGTCGTCCACGACAAGACGACCTACGGCAAAGGTCTCGCCGACGAGATGAAGAAAGCGATCAACGCCGGCGGCATGAAGGAAGTGCTCTACGAAGGCATCAATACCGGCGAGAAGGACTATTCGGCGCTGGTCTCCAAGATCAAGCAATCGGGCGCCGATCTGGTTTACTTCGGCGGCCTCTATACCGAAGGCGGCCTGATCGTACGGCAGATGCGCGACCAGGGCGTCAAGGCGCCCCTGATGGGCGGCGACGGCATCACCTCCGACGAATTTGCCTCGGTCGGCGGCCCGGGCGTCGAAGGCACGCTGATGACCTACGGCCCCGATCCGCGCAACAAGCCGGAGGCCAAGAAGATCGTCGACGAATTCCGCCACCGCGCCCAGCCATTCGAGCCGGAAGCCTATACGCTCTATTCGTACGCCGGCGTCCAGGTGATCAAGCAGGCGGCGGAAGCGGCGAAATCGCTCGACCCCAAGAAGGTGGCCGAGAAGATGCATTCGGGCATGAAGTTCAAGACCGTGCTCGGCGACCTCTCCTTCGACAAGAAGGGCGACATCACCAAGCTCGATTACGTAATGTACATCTGGAAGAAGGATGCGAGCGGCAAGGTCACCTACGTCGAGTGCCCGGGCTCGGATTGCTCGAAGATGAAATAGCTTTCAGCGCATCGCAAATTGGAGAAGCCCGCCTGTCATGGCGGGCTTTTCTTTTCAGCCGATCCGCCCCAGCGCCGGAAACGCCTCCAGCAGCCACACGCTGATCCAGTTGATACTGCCGGTGAGGAAGGCGATGCCGGTGAGCACCAGCAGCGCTCCCATCGCCTGCTCGACGCGGTGCAGATAATTCTTGAAGCGCGCAAGAAACGCCGCAAACGGCTCGACGGCGAAGGCGGCAATGAGAAATGGAATGCCGAGGCCGAGTGAATAGATCGCGAGCAGCCCAGCGCCCTTGGCCACGGTCTGCTCGGAAGCCGCGATCGCCAAGATGGCTGCCAGGATCGGCCCAATGCACGGTGTCCAGCCGAAGGCAAAGGCTAAGCCGATCACATAGGCGCCCCACATGCCCACGGGCTTGGCCACATCAAGCCGCTTCTGCCGGTGCAGCAGCGCAATCGGCGTGACGCCGAGGAAGTGCAGACCCATGACGATGATGACGACGCCGGCGACGGTCGCGAGCGGTCCGGAATAAGCGCGTATCAGGGCGCCGACGACGCTGGCGCTGGCGCCAAGCGCGACGAACACCGTCGAAAAACCGAGCACGAAGAGCGCGGCGGCGAGCACGGTCTCGCGCCGCACCCGCCGCTTCGGCTCGGCGTTTCCGAAACGCTCCAGCGAGGTGCCGGTCAGAAACACCAGATAAGGCGGCACCAGCGGCAGGACGCACGGAGAGAGAAAACTGATCAGCCCGGCGACAAAGGCCGTGACGATGGGGACATTGCCGTTCATGCGCGCTTAAATGCCCCGGTCAATGTGGCAATGGCAAGTCGGTCGGCCCGGCCCTGACTTCGATGTGATCGGTCGTGATAGAGTGCCGCCTATGACCTTGCGCAACCTCATCACTGATATTCCCGGCCTGCGCGTGGGCCACGCCCAAGACGCCAAACTCGGCTCCGGCGTGACGGTCGTCGCATTCGATACCGCCGTGACAGCCAGCGTCGACGTGCGCGGCGGCGGGCCGGGCACGCGCGAGACCGCCCTGCTCGACCCGGCGCAAACGGTCGAGGGCATCGACGCCATCGTGCTGTCGGGCGGCTCGGCTTTCGGCCTCGATGCTGCCTCCGGCGCGCAGGCCTGGCTGCGCGAGCAGGGCCGCGGCTTCAAGGTGCGCGACGCGCTGGTGCCGATCGTGCCGGCGGCGATCCTGTTCGATCTGCTGTCGGGCGGCGACAAGAATTGGGGCCGCTATCCGCCCTACCGCGACCTCGGCTACGCCGCGATTGCCGGCGCCGGTACCGACGTCGCGCTCGGCACTGTCGGCGCGGGCACCGGCGCGACCACCGTCAATCTCAAGGGCGGCATCGGGTCGGCCTCGGGGCAGACACGCGAAGGTTTGACGGTGGGTGCGATTTGCGCGGTCAATGCCGCCGGCAGCGTCACGATCGGCGACAGCCCGCATTTCTGGGCGGCCCCGTTCGAACAGAGCAAGGAATTTGGCGGCCGCGGCCTGCCGCCTGCCTTTTCCGACAACGCGCTGGCCTTCCGCAGCAAAGGCGCCGTCGGCCAGAACACGACGCTGGCCGTCGTGGCGACCGATGCGAAGCTGTCGAAAGCACAGTGCAAGCGCCTCGCGGTGATGGCGCAGAGCGGCCTGTCACGCGCCATCTACCCGGTGCATACCCCGCTCGACGGCGACGTCGTGTTCGCCGCCGCGATGGGCGTCAGGCCCCTCGCCGATCCGGTCTACTCGCTGAGCGAACTCGGCACGCTCGCCGCCAACGTCTTGGCGCGCGCCATCGCCCGCGGCGTCTACGAGGCAACCGCCCTGCCCTTCCCCGGCAGCGTGCCGAGCTGGAAGGACAAGTTCGGGCGCTAGAAAAACCGCTCCGCCCGATAGGGCGTCGGGTCGCAGAATGGCGTCTCGCCCGCCATCATTTCGGCGATCATGCGTCCGGTGACGGGGCCGAGCGTCAAACCCCAATGTGCGTGGCCGATGGCGAGCCACAGGCCGGCGAGGCCAGGCGCGCGCCCTATCACCGGCCGCGAATCCGGGAAGCACGGCCGGCTGCCGAGCCAGGTCTTGGCGTCGGCGCGTTCGCCGAGCGGAAACAGCGCCCGCGCCCTCGGCATAAGCCGGTCGAACTGCACGGGCGTCGGCGCCGCATCGCGCGCCGCGAACTCGGCACCGGTGGTGAGGCGGATGCCCTGCTCCATCGGCGTGATCAGATAGCCGTAGGCCGTATCGACCACGGGCCGCTGCAACGTGGCATTGCCTTGTGCGTGGAAGTGCCTGTGATAGCCGCGCTTGACCGCCATCGGTAACTTCAACCCCAGAGGCTCGAGCAGGTCCGGCGCCCAGGGCCCGAGCGCGACGACAACGTTTTCCGAATCGACGCCACCTTCGTCAGTCTCGACCCGCCAGCGATTGCCGCTTCGGTGCAGCGTCCGCGCATCACCCTTCAGCACGACGCCGCCGAGCGCGGCAAAGCGCGCGGCATAAGCGCGCGTCACCGCCAGCGGATTGCTCAGGCTCGCTGCTTTCGGCCAAAACACCGCGTTGGTGAACACCGACGCGAGCGTCGGCTCCAGGGCTTGCGCGCCAGCGGCGTCGAGCGCATCGAGCGGCAGGCCGAATTCCTTAGCCAACTCGAATTCAGGCTTGAGCGCGGCGAAAGCGCGTTCGCTGCGATAGAGCTTTAGCCAACCGGTCTTGCGCAAATATTGCATCGCGCCGGATTCCGCCATCAGCGCCTCGTGCTCAGCAATGGCGCGCGCGAAAAGCGGGCGGTTGAGCCGTGCGGTTTCAGCGAGGCGCTGCGGGCTCGAACTGGCGCGGAACGCCACCAGCCACGGCGCGACCCGCGGCAGGAACGACACATGGTAGTTGGCCTCGCTGGCGCGCTTGAGCGCGACGCGCAGCAGCCCGGTGAAACTCGCCGGGAAGGCCGGAGGCAGAATGGTCGAGCCCTCGATCACCCCGGAATTGCCGTTGGAGGTCTGCTCGCCGACGCCAGCGCGGTCGATCAGCGCCACGCTCCCGCCGCGCTTGGCAAGATGCAGCGCAACGGAAACGCCGACGATGCCGGCGCCGAGCACAATGACATCCGTGCGTGCCATGATCTCCAGGTCTCCTGCCCCACGCCGGGCGGCGTCTTTTATATGGAATGGATGGACCGCCGGCGCTATGACCGTCCGGCAATACCGCGCCGGAGCCTTGCCCTTCATGCCCATTCTGATGGCGTTGCGCGCCGCCTTGGCGTGGCTCGGCCGGCAAGGCACGCGCGCGCTCGCGGTGTCGGTGTTTCTCGGCCTCGCGCTGCCCCAGTTCGCGGCCTACGTAAAGCCCTACCTCGGCGAAACGGTGTTCGTCCTGCTGCTGTTCTCTTATTTGCGCACCGAACCCGCCGCTTTCATCCGCTATGTGCGGGCGCCGAAGCTGACGATCATCGCCGCGCTGTGGGTCATGGTGGTTGTGCCGCTGCTGTTCGGCGTCGGCTATACCGCGGTCGGCCTGCGCGAAGGCATGCCCGCGCTCTATATGATCCTGATCCTGCAAATCGCCACCACACCGATCACCTCCTCGGCGGCCTTTGCCGCGCTGATGGGGCTCGACGTCGCCTTTTCGCTGGTGACGCTGATCATCACCAACGCGATGTCACCGCTCACCACCGTCGCATTCAGCTATCTGTTTCTCGGCTCGGCGCTGTTTTCCCCGGTCGAGCTCGGCATCAAGCTGTTTCTGTTTTTCGCACTGTCGGGCGCCATCGCCTACGCCATCCGCCGCATCGCCGGCTGGGAATGGCTGGAGCGGCAGAAGGAACCGCTCGACGGCCTCAACGTGGTGGCCGTTTTCATTTTCGCCATCGCCGCCATGGAGAGCGTGCCGCGCAACGTCGTCGCCGATCCCATCTTCGCGATTGAGCTGTTCGTGCTGGTCATTCTGGTGAGCCTGCTGCTCATCGGATTGAGCGTGCTGATCTTCGCGCGCGCCGGACTCGACCGCAGTGTGCCGATCGCGCTGCTGTCGGCGTTTCGCAACATCGGTCTGGTCATGGCGACGCTCGGCTCATCGCTGCCGGACCTCGCCTGGTTCTATTTTGCAATGGCGCAGTTCCCGATCTATCTCTTGCCGGCGCTGCTGCACCCGCTGGCGAAGCGGCTGCGACGGAAGAGCTAGCGGTTAGGCGACAGTCGAGGTGGTCGAAGCCACTGCGCTCGCCAGCTGTGCCTGCATCTGAATCAGCCGCTCGATGAGATTGGCGCTGTTTTGTCCCGTTGCGCCATTGCCCGAGCCCGAACCGTTCGACGGCGCCGCCGGAGTCGTCATCTCGACGGTGCTGCCGTCGGCGTAGGAGATCGTCGTCGTGCTCGATCCGTCGGCATTGGTCGTGGTCTGGGTGGTCGTGCCGGCCGCGTCGGCTCCCGACACCAGCGCGTCGGCACCGGACGAACCGCTGCCCTGCGCGCCACCGCCGGCGTGCATATGATGATGGTGGCCACCGCCATGCCGCGCTTTCGACAGTTCGCTTTGATCGATCGAACCGTCGCCGTTGGCGTCCAGCGTGGCGAATAAAGCATCGGCGCTCGACTTGTCGACGCCGGCATTGCCGAGCGTGGTCTCGAATTCGCTTTGACTGATCTGCCCATTGCCGTCGGTGTCGAGCTTGGCAAAAAGCGACAAAGGCGCCTGCGCGCCGCCTGCCGATTGACTCTGCAATGCCAGCAACGCGGCCATGGTGCCGGGGTCGAACGACGGTGCCGGCGCCGCGCTGCCGGTCGTGCCCGCAGGAGCTTTCGACGTATCGCCGTCCGAACCCGCCCCGGACAGACCGCCGAGCAGGCTCGAGAGTGGATCGGTATTCGCGGTGCTGCCGATGCCGGCCGTCCCTTGGGCCAGCAGCGACTGCAAATAGGACAGCGCACTAGACGCTGCGCCGACTGCCATGAACATGACGCGTCACTCCAACACAGGTGCCGGCGATGCCGGCGGGCAGTGCCCCTGCCACGACGAGACGCAAAGGTCGCGCCAATTTTCGTCGCTTCTCACAAAGCCGCGCCGTTATTGAGGTTGTCCACAGTTTCCGCCGCGCGCCGGCGGCCTGACCGTTGCTCCGTCTGGGCAAATCTTGCCGGATAGTGCGACATTCGTGCCGAGCCTTAGCGCCCGGCCGCCGCGCGTTGCTCCGCGCCCGCCGGCGTGTTACGCGAACGCCGTTTGGAGGCCTTCATGCGCCCACTACTCATCGCGCCGTCGATTCTGTCGGCCGATTTCGCCAAATTGGGCGAAGAAATCCGCGCAGTCGAAGCCGCCGGCGCCGATTGGATCCATGTCGACGTCATGGACGGGCATTTTGTCCCCAATATTTCCATCGGTCCCGCGGTGGTGCAGGCGATCCGTCCCGTCACCAAGAAGACGCTCGACGTCCATCTGATGATCGCGCCCTGCGATCCCTATCTGGAGGCATTCGCCAAGGCCGGCTCCGACATCATCACCGTGCATGTCGAGGCCGGACCGCATGTGCACCGGTCGCTGCAGGCGATCCGCGCACTCGGCAAGAAGGCAGGTGTGACGCTGAACCCCGCGACGCCGGTGTCCTCGATCGAGCACGTCATCGATTTGGTCGATCTCGTTCTGGTCATGTCGGTCAACCCCGGCTTCGGCGGACAAAAATTCATTCCGGCGGCGCTCGACAAGCTGCGCGAGGTGCGCACGCTGGTCGGTGCGCGGCCCATCGACATCGAGATCGACGGCGGCGTCACCGCCGACAATGCCGCGGAGGTGGTCCGCGCCGGCGCCAATGTGCTGGTCGCAGGCAACGCCGTGTTCAAGGGCGGCAACTACAAAGCCAATATCGCGGCCATCCGGCAGGCCGCGGCGCTGGCGCGCGGGGAAGCGGCGTGATCCCGCGCTACTCCCGCCCCGACATGGTTGCCATCTGGTCGCCGGAAACCAAGTTCCGCATCTGGTTCGAGATCGAGGCGCACGCGGCCGATGCCATGGCCGAGCTCGGCGTCATCCCGAAGGACGCAGCGAAGAAAATCTGGGAAAAGGGCAAGGCCGCGAAATTCGACGTCGCCCGCATCGACGCTATCGAGGCTGAGGTCAAGCACGACGTCATCGCCTTCCTAACGCATGTCTCGGAAATCGTCGGCCCGGAAGCGCGCTTCATGCACTCGGGCATGACGTCCTCAGACGTGCTCGACACCTGCTTCAATGTGCAGCTTACGCGCGCGGCGGACATCCTGATCAAGGACGTCGACGCGCTGCTCGCCGCGCTCAAGCACCGCGCCTTCGAGCACAAATTGACGCCGACCGTTGGCCGCTCGCACGGCATCCATGCCGAACCGACCACCTTCGGACTGAAGCTCGCTTACGCTTACGCCGAATTCGCCCGCGCCAAGGAGCGGCTCGTCGCCGCTCGCAAGGAAGTCGCCACCGGTGCGATTTCCGGTGCGGTCGGCACCTTCGCGCAAGTCGATCCGCGCGTCGAAGAACACGTCGCCAAGGCCATGGGCTTGAGCGTCGAGCCGGTGTCGACCCAGATCATTCCGCGCGATCGCCACGCTATGTACTTCGCCACATTGGCCGTGGTCGCCTCCTCGATCGAACGGCTGGCGACCGAAATCCGCCACCTCCAGCGCACCGAAGTGCTGGAAGCCGAAGAGTTCTTCTCCGAGAAGCAGAAGGGCTCATCGGCCATGCCGCACAAGCGCAACCCGGTGCTATCGGAAAATCTCACCGGCCTCGCCCGCATGGTGCGATCCTATGCCCTGCCCGCGATGGAGAACGTCGCGCTTTGGCATGAACGCGACATCTCGCATTCCTCCGTCGAGCGCATGATCGGGCCCGACGCTACCGTGACACTCGACTTCGCGCTGGCGCGGCTCACCGGCCTTGTCGGCAAACTCGTCGTCTATCCGGCCGCCATGCAAAAGAATCTCGACAGGCTGGGCGGCCTCATCCATTCGCAGCGCGTGCTGATTGCGCTGACGCAGAAGGGCGTAACGCGCGAGGACGCCTACGCCATCGTGCAGCGCAATGCCATGCAGGTCTGGGCCGGCGAAAAGGATTTCCTGGCGTTGCTCAAGGCTGACAGGGACGTGCGCGCGAAATTGAGCGACAAAGAACTCGAGGCCTTGTTCGACCTCGATCACCATTTCAAACACGTCGATACGATCTTCCAGCGCGTGTTCGGAACGGCTTGACGCCGCCTAGGCCATCCACGGTTTGCGGCGGAATACGCGCCAGATCCAGTACGGCGACAGCAAAACCAAGGCGACAACGCCGATCGCGATTCCGAGCAGCGGCACCAGCAGACCGCGCCATATATTGCGGTAGAGCCAGCCTGTGATCGGCCGCAGCACGCGGGCCACCACATTGCGCCAATCCGTTTTCGGTTCGGCAGCCGCAGCGAGGCCCTTGTGCGCAGCCCAGGCCCATTCAGCAAGATCCTCGATCCGCTGTTCGAGCCTGCTCGACCAGATGAAGAAGGTCCACGCCAAAAGCGCAAGCGAGACGACCCCGCTTAACGGGTATTCCTTGAAGGACGGTATCGCGGGGTCGGCCCAGCTCGGCAGGACCGCGCCGACATGGTCGAGCGCCCAATACCACCACGCAGCGATCCGTCCGCTCCAAGTGGGGCCAAGGGTCCATGTCACATAGGACCAGAGCCATTGCAGCTTGGCTTCGGTGCATTTCAAAATGACATCTGGCCATGCAAACACGAGGCGAAGCGCAAACAAACCGACGAACGCCGTCAGCGCCAGCGTCATGAAATAGGCCAGCCGCCGCCACCACACCAAATCCCAGGCATTTTCCATCGCCGCGGAATCGGCCGCAGGTTTTGCCGCAGCATCGACACTGAATGCGCAGTTGAGGCTCACCGGTTCATAGTCGCGCCGCCGCGCGGCAATGCGCTCGAACGCGGCGGGGTGCACGCGGACCGTCGGAACGGCCACGCCGTGATCCTTATCGTTGCACAGCGCACCGACTTGGCGAGGTCCGTAGCGGTAGTAACCCGCAATACCGGAGCGCGAATCGTATTCCTCGCCATCCGCATTGACGTGCGCCGCGATCTCATCGCGGATCAGAGTATCGTAACGAAGTCCGACCGCATGCGCCTCGTCCATCATCCAATTGAGCGCGGTAAAGGCCAACCCGTCGTCCGGATAACCGCCGCCGACATTGGCGTGCACGCCGGCGAACCAGACTTGCTGAATTCGCTTCTGGTCGAGAGCAGTCGGTTGGGCGCGGCGGTCGAGAGGATCCTTGATCAGCTCATTCCACAGCACCGGTCGGAATGTCGGTCGTTCGTCATCGAGCGACAAGGCATGGCGTATCGTCAGCAAGCGATTGGATGGATCGCGGTCGGCGAAACTCATTGGCCAGACCCATTCGTCGATCGCGATCTTGAGTTCATCCACCGGCATGCCGTAGGCGTCGACCGTGTCCCATACACCGACAAAACGGATATCGGGGAAGATTTGCGTACAATTCCCGTCACTCAGATCGATTGACGAGCTTGGGTTGCCGTTTTCATCAGGGATGTACTTCGGAGGCCGCAACACGTGGTGATAGATCATGTGGCGATGCTTAGAGGCGCGGATCAGAAAATCGCGGCGATATGCCTCGTAAGCCATCTGAACGTGCTGAATTAGCTCCGCCTCGCTGTCGGCGTCGAGAAGTCCGCACTTGCCGATCAGCCCCATCAGCAGCCGAATGGTGAATGCGCCCCGGCTGAAACCGAAGCCGTAGATTTGATCGCCTGGCCGATAGTTGCGGCAGACGAAAGTGTAAATGTCGCGGACGTTCCCCCAAACGCCGATGCCAAGCGCGCCGCCGAGCGCCGCGATCGGCTTGAAGTTCTCGGTGCCGACACCGTTGTCGTAATAAATAATTTGCTCGGGTGTCTTTGGATCGCCCGGATTCTTCGGCGGCTTGATATCGATCGCTTGATAGAGCCGCCAAACATTGGTCTTGAATGGGCTCGACGAGCTATTGCCGGTTCCATCCGAAAAAAGAATGATGTTCTTGTTCACCTGGCCCCCCCGAGCTGTTCTATAAGCAGAGTGTTGCTATTATTTTTGCAACCATCAAGAGCAAACATCAGCCCGGCCTGCCTGGATTCCGCGACCCATTGTCATCATGCCCGCCCCATGTCTTAGCTGGCCAAGAATGTCCCCCGCATTACCGACCATCCTCATCTTCGACTCCGGCGTCGGCGGCCTCACCGTCTATCGCGAGGTCGCCAAGGCGCGGCCGGATGCGGCTTACCTCTATCTCGCCGACGATGCCGGCTTTCCCTACGGCAATCAGCCAGAAACGATGCTGATCGCGCGCATCATCGATGTGGTCGGGCGCGCGATTGCCGAACACAAGCCCGATCTCGTGGTGGTGGCGTGCAACACCGCCTCGACGTTGGCGCTCGCCGAATTGCGCGCACGTTTCGTCGTGCCCTTCGTCGGCACCGTGCCGGCGATCAAGCCGGCCTGCGCGCAATCGAAAACGAAACGAATCTCGGTGCTCGGCACCCAGTCGACGGTGTCGCGCGAATATACCCGTGCGCTGATCCGCGAGTTCGCCGCGGGCTGCGACGTCGCGCTCGTCGGCTCGTCGCATCTGGCGTCTTATGCGGAGACCGAACTCGCCGGCAAGCCAATTGCCGATGCCGCGATCAAGGATGAAATCGCCGGCTGCTTTGTCGACGCCGACGGGCGGCGCACCGACACGGTCGTGCTCGCTTGCACCCACTATCCGCTGCTGCTTGAACGCTTCAAGATGAACGCGCCCTGGCCGGTCGATTGGCTCGACCCCGCGCCGGCGATCGCGCGTCGCGTCGCCGACCTCATGCGCGACAAACCGGCCGGCGCGCCGCCGGGCGCACCGAAAATTGTCTTTACCTCCGGCCGTGCGCCCCCGCCGATTCTCGCGGCGGCGCTGGCGCGCCACGGCTTTTAGCCGAACAGATGCGGCCGTAGCTCGAGCGCACCGCGCCAGATCATGTCGCAGGCGACGTACAGAACGATGGCCAGGCCGATATAGGCAATCCAGCGGTGCCGGGCGAGCAGCCGCGCGACCAAGTTCGCGGCAAAACCCATCAGCACGATCGACAGGCCAAGCCCGAACACCAGGGTGATCGGGTGGTCGCGCGCGGCGCCGGCGACCGCCAGCACGTTGTCGAGCGACATCGACACATCGGCGAGCACGATCTGCCAGACCGCCTGCGCGAAGGTCTTGCGCGGCTCGCCGGCCTCTACGTGTGCGTCACCATGCGGCTGCGCTTGCAATTCGCGCCACATTTTCCAAGAAACCCAGAGCAGCAGGATGCCGCCGGCAAGCAGCAGGCCGATGATTGCCAACAGCCGCACGGCGATCAGCGCGAAGCCGATGCGCATCACGGTCGCCGCGACAATGCCGACCATGATCGCGCGCCGCCGCTGCTGTGCCGACAGCCCGGCGGCGGCGAGCCCGATTACCACCGCATTGTCGCCGGCCAGCACCAGATCGATCATGATGACCTGGAGAAAGGCGGCGATGGCGCCCTGCGGCAAGAATTGGTCCATACCGCTGGTTAGCATCGTCTGCGCGGTTTGACACCCGGCGCCCCACCGCCTAAATACCCGGCGCCCGGCGGGTTTTATGATCCTGCCGGGCGTTTCGCGACCCGTGGTAAGGCCTTGCGCTTACGAGGCTTTTCCTGTCGGTCCCGGGGAGACCTGGGACAGAGGAGGGCGCGGTTCCTCACCCCTTAATCGCAATAGCGAGGACGCGATGACCAAGCGCATGGAATCCAAATACAAGATCGATCGCCGCATGGGCGAGAACATCTGGGGCCGCCCGAAAAGCCCGGTGAACCGCCGCGAATATGGCCCCGGTCAGCACGGCCAGCGCCGCAAAGGCAAGCTTTCCGACTACGGCGTGCAGCTCAAGGCCAAGCAGAAGCTGCGCGGCTACTATGGCAACATTTCCGAGCGTCAGTTCCGCGGCATCTACGACGAAGCGATCCGCATGAAGGGCGATAGCGGCGCGCACATGATCGGCCTGCTCGAGCGCCGCCTCGACGCCGTCGTCTATCGCGCGAAGTTTGTGCCGACGGTATTCGCCGCGCGCCAATTCGTGAACCACGGTCATGTCCTGGTCAACGGCAAGCGGGTGAACATCTCGAGCTACCGCGTCAAGGTCGGCGACGTGGTCGAGGTCAAGGAAAAGTCGAAGCAGATGAACCTGGTGCTCGAGGCGCAGGCGCTCGCCGAGCGCGACGTACCCGACTACATCGACGTCGACGGTTCGAAGCTGACCGCCAAGCTCACCCGCATCCCGGTCATCACCGATGTGCCCTACGCGGTGCAGATGGAGCCGCATCTGGTGGTCGAATATTATTCGCGCTGACGCGTAACGGACGTGCCCAAACCATCAAAACCCCGCCGCGAGGCGGGGTTTTTGCTATTTGGCACGCCGGGTTTCGCCGCACCGCACAAAACTTGGTAGTGTATCGCCCCCTTTTTTCTACATTTGGTGTCTGCCCTGCGGTAATTTTAAGCGTGCCCGAATCGGGCACTTCTGGGGAGAAGCGCTATGAAAGGCATTGAATCCGTCAAAGGCTGGGTCGGCGAGTTGACCGAGCTTGGGTTGATGCTGTTGGCGTTGGCGATCGTGTTGGCACTCCTGATCGGATCCAACCTTCCGTTCTTCGGCGCCGTCACTGCCAACATCATGACTTTTGTGAAAGACCTGGGCTCGAACGGGCTGGTCGGCCTGATCACGCTCGGCATCGTCTTGTGGCTGTTCTCGAATCGGAAGCTCGCCTGAGCAAGGCGCGCAACATCTGAGTTACTCCGGTGGGGAGCGTGACGGCTCCCCACCGATGTTCTCCGAACTTCGCCCGCGGACTACTGATGTCCGTCAGAGGTGCCGTGCCATGTTGAACTTCATTGCCAACGCCAAACGTGCGCTGTGGGAGTTTGTCGAGCTGGCATTTCTCGCCGTGCTCGCGCTGATGCTGATCTTCCTGCTGCTCGGCAAGAGCGCAGGCCCCTATGTCGAGTCGGTCGCGGAGAATGTGACCAAGTTTGCCACCGGCGCCAGTTCCGGGCTACTCGGCATGCTCATCGTGCTCGCGATCGTCTATCTGGCGATGCGGCGCCTGAAGCAGGACAACGAGCACACTCCCCGCGCGCCGCGGCAGGCCAAGCGCTCGGGCGCCTAAAAGACGTGTGCAGCGGAGCCTAGGCCGTCGTCAGGCGGTCTGACTGAGTGCGACGCCCTTTTCTTTCAGCGTCTGCTGCAACTCGCCGGCCTGGAACATCTCGCGGATGATGTCGCAGCCGCCGACGAATTCGCCCTTGACGTAAAGCTGCGGGATGGTCGGC
>DASUGZ010000010.1:0-21408 GCA_036273755.1 Pseudolabrys sp. | reverse complement strand
CGATCTGTACCCGGCTCCGGCTCTGTCGTACTTCGGCGGCATGATCAATCCGTCGTCCGACACCGGCGACGGCGGTCAGACCGAGTCGGCCTACACCGCGCAGTTCGGCAACGGCTTCTCGGCGACCTTGTCGCTGGAAGCGCCGCGTACCACGACGGTGTTCAACGCCACGCCTGCTTCCGGCACTGCCGGTGCGTTCCTCGGCGCCGCTGGCGCTACGGGCGCTCTGGTGCAGTCGTCGGGCAACGTGCGTTACCCGGACGTCGTCGGCAACCTGCGCATGGATGCCTCATGGGGCGCCGCCCAGATCATGGGTGGTATCCATGACGTCGCGCCGTCGTACTTTGGCGCGACCACCGCGACGGGCGGTCCAAGTGCTGCGACCGGCTTCTTCGTCGGCGCCGGCGCGAAGATCAACTTCCCGTCGATCGGACCTGGCGATTACTTCTCGTTCCAGGTCAACTACACCCAGGGTGCGGTCGGCTACCTGGATGACGGCGCCACCACGGCGGCCGGCGTCATCGCGCCTCCGGCTGCGGGCGGCTACTACTCCGCATACAATGGCGGCGCAGGCGGCAACTACGGCTTCGGTGTCATCACCGATGGCGTTTACGGGGTGAACGGGACGCCGCAAAGCATCCAGTTGACCACGGCCTGGGGCGTCAACGCCGGCTACGAGCACTTCTGGAACAAGCGGTGGCAGTCGTCGTTGTACGGCGTTTACATGGCCGTCAGCTACAATGCCAACGCCAACACGATGCTGTGCGGCAGCGAAGGCATCGTTGTTGCCGTCGCGACCTGCAACAACAACTTCGCCTACTGGGCGGTCGGCACCCGGACGCAGTTCAACATCGACTCGCAGACCTATGTCGGTCTCGACGTCGTGTACACTGTGTTGGATCAGAATCAGTTGGGTGGCGCCGCGACGTTCACGTCAGGCCAGGGCCAGCAGCCTGTGGCAGCGCGTACGCTCGCCGACCAGAGCGCGTGGATGGCGGAATTCCGCTTCCACCGCAACTTCTATCCCTGATCGGATAGTCGTTCTGCAAGGCTAACGATAACGGCCCCGGCGGCGACGCCGGGGCCTCTTTTTTATTGTGCCCGGCCGCTGATTTTCATTAGGTTTCCGTAGCGCACGCAGGTCAACGATGATTTGTGCGATCGAATATGTGAACGAGCGAATGGATGGCGGAGCCAAACGAGGAGAAATTCAGACAAGCCTTGGCTTTGCTTTCCGCGGGTCGGCCGGACGATGCTGAGCGGCAGCTCAAAAGCATACTGAAAAGGCAGCCGGAGCATGTTCCCGCCCTCAATGTCTTGAGCGTAGTCCTCACGCAGTTTGGCAAATACGCCGAGGCGGAGCGCTACATAAAAACCGCCATCAAGCTCAATCCCAATTCGGATGCGAGCCTTTACAATTACGGACTGATTTTAAAGGCGCTCAATCGGCCCGATGAAGCGCTCGCGCTCTTCAGCCAATCGCTGTCGTTGAATGCGAACGTTCCCGAGACCTGGAACAATCGCGGCGCGGCGATGAATGATCTCGAACGCTATGACGGCGCGATTGCCGATTTTGAGAATGCAATCAGGCTGCGACCGAATTACTCGGAAGCTTATTGCAACAAAGGAAACTCGCTGGCGAAGCTTGGCCGGTACGTCGATGCCCTTGCCGTATACGAGATAGCGACGAGGTTGAACTCCAATCTCGCGGCAGGGTGGCTTGGCCGCGGCAACGCCTGTTGCGCCCTCAACCGCTTTGCCGATGCTTTCAGCGCCTATGAATTGGCTCTAAAGATCGACCCACGGCTCGCCGATGCCTGGGTCGGCTACGGCAACGCCCACTGCGAACTCGAGCGCTACGACGACGCGATTCGCGACTTTGCCAATGCGCTCGCGCTTCTGCCCGATCTGGCCGACGCCTGGCTCGGCCGAGGCAATGCTTTGCGGGGGCTAAAGCGCTACCAGGAAGCCATCGTCGCCTACGAAAAGGCGCTGGCTAGCAAAGCGACGCTTGCCGAAGCTTGGCTTGGCCGGGGCAATGTTTTTTCCGGAGAGAAGCGGTACGACGAGGCGCTGGCCGACTACGATACCGCGCTGAAGCTCAAACCAAATCTTGGCGAGGCCTGGCTCGGCCGTGGCGCGGTGTTCAGCGCATTGAATCGCTACAAGGACGCGCTGGCCGCCTACGGTACTGCGCTCGGCCTCAAGCCAAATCTGGCCGGCGTGGAGGGAATCCGGCTGCATACCAAGATGCTGCATTGCGACTGGACGGATTTCGACCCCGACTGCGCGCATTTGCTGGCATCGATCCGGAATGGGCATCCGAATTCCCAGCCTTTTGAACTCTTGGCCATTCCGTCCTCTTCCGAGGACCAGCTTAAATGCAGTGCGCTCTGGACGTCGACCAAGTATCCGCAAGTTACGAAGCCGTGCTGGCAAGGCACGCGCTACGACCACAAACGGATCCGCGTCGGCTATCTGTCCGGCGATTTTCGGCAGCACGTCGTCGCGACGCTTCTCGTCGGCATGTTTGAGTGCCATGACAGAGCGCGATTTGACGTTCATGCGATATCGTTCGGGCCCGACGACAATTCGCCGATCCGCCGCCGCATTGAAAAATCGGTCGATCATTTCATCGACGTGTTCGGAGACGGTGATGACAATATCGCCCGGCTGATAACATCGTTGGAGATCGACATTCTCGTCGACCTGATGGGATTTACGACCGACGCGAGGCCTGGAATTCTCGCCCGGCGGCCGGCTCCGGCCCAGGTCAGCTTCCTGGGATTCCTCGGCACGATGGGTGCGCCGTTCGTCGACTACATCATCGCGGACCGGACGGTCATCCCCGAGGATCGGCAGGATTGCTATGCCGAAAAGATCATCTATTTGCCGGACTGCTTCCAGCCGACCGATCGTGGACGCGAGATTGGCGACAAAGCGTTCACGCGCGCCGAGCTCGGTCTGCCGGCTACCGGCTTCGTGTATTGCTGTTTCAACAATTGCTACAAGATAACGCCCTCGGTGTTCGATAGCTGGATGCGAATTCTGACGGCGGTTGACGGTAGCGTGTTGTGGCTTTTTGCCGAGGATGCAGCGGCGCGGGAGAACCTGCTGAAAGAGGCTGCGGCCAGGGGAGTCGACGATGAGCGCTTGATATTCGCGCCGCGCGTTGCGCTGGCGGAGCACCAGGCCCGCATCAGATCCGCGGACCTGTTCCTCGACACCTGGCCCTACAACGCGGGGGCGACGGCCAGCGATACGCTGTGGGCCGGGGTACCGCTTTTGACACGGCTGGGCGAGACGTTCGTCGGCCGGATGGCGGCAAGCATGTTGCAAGCAATCGGCTTGCCCGGGCTCATCGCGCCAACGCAAGACGCCTATGAGGCCTGCGCTGTCGATCTGGCGAAGAACCCCGGCAAGCTATTGGCGATCAGGAACAAGCTGGCGGAAAATCGGCTGACGACGCCGCTGTTCGATACCCCACTGTATACACGGCATATCGAAGCGGCTTATCGCGAAATCCATAGCAGCGAGCGGCCGAAGACTATCTACGTTCAATCTTGACGGTTGGAGAAAGCAGTGCCCGTTGTCCTGCATGTCGGTTGCGGTTCGGCGACAAAAGCCGACTTGAAAGGCTTCAATTCGGAAGACTGGCAGGAGCTTCGTTTTGACATCGACAGAAGCGTCAATCCGGACATCGTTGGGACCCTGACCGATATGTCGGCGGTCGAAACGTCAAGTGTAGACGCGATTTTTTCGTCGCATAATATCGAACATATCTACGCGCACGAGGTGCCGACGGCATTGAGCGAGTTTTATCGCGTTCTCAAGCCCGAGGGCTTTGCGGTTATCGCATCTCCCGATTTGCAGGCCGCATGCGAAGCCGTGGCGCAAAACCGCCTGTTGGAGCCGCTGTATACGTCGTCGGCCGGCCCGATCAGCGCAATCGATATGCTGTACGGCCATCGCGCATCGCTCGCTGCGGGCAATCACTTCATGGCGCACAAATGCGGCTTCACGTTTTCAGTGTTGAGCGACGCATGTATACGCGCGGGCTTCAAGGCCACGTTCGGCGGCAGGGCCCTGGTGACGTTTGACCTGTGGCTCATCGCGTTCAAAGCGATGATGGGCGAAGAGGACATGCGGCGCGCCGCGACGGCGTATTTGCCTTAGGCTGCCGTAGAAGATGCATCGCAGCGTGCCGCGAAAGCCGCGATGCGCGCGATGATGTCTGGCTCCGCCAGAAGCGGTGCGTGGCCCTGATCGGGCACCTCGATCGCCTCCAGCGCCGGACGGCGCGCGCGCATCGCCTCGACCGTCTCGGCCGACAGGATGTCGGAATTGGCGCCGCGGATCACCAGCAAAGGAGCGTGGCCGAGTGCGTCAAATTGCGCCCATAGCGGCGGCAGCGGCTTGTCGAATTCGACGCCTTCCAAAGTCTTGGCGAGGTTGGTGTCGTAGGTCGGCACCAGCCGCCCACCGTCGTCGCGGAAAGTACGCTGCGCGCTGGCGAGCCAAGCGTCATGACCGAGTTTGGGAAACTGTGCGCTGAAAAGCCGACGCAGGATCTCGGCGGCTTCGTCGTAAGAGCGCGGCTGCGGTAGCTTGCCGACGTAGCCCTTGATGCGGATCAGCCCCTTCGGCTCGATCACGGGCCCGATGTCGTTGAGCACGCAGCCGGCGATCGCCGCTGGCCGCACAGCGGCAAGCAGCATGGCGAGGATGCCACCGCGCGAGGTGCCGACGAAAATCGCGTGGGCGGCGTCGAGCGCGGCAGTGACGGCGAGGACGTCGGCAAGCTCGACATGAAAATTGTAGTTGGCCGGGTCTTTGTCATATTCGGACAGCCCGCGGCCACGGTAGTCGAGTGCGATGACCCGGCGCGGCCGGGCCGGATCGCCCGCCAGCGTCCGCGCCAGCGTCTCAAAGTCGGCTTCGGTGCGCGCCAGGCCCGGCAGGCAGACGACGGGCAGGGTGGGCGCGCTGCGCCGGCCGTAACAACGCGCGTGCAGCCGCAATCCGTCCGGTGCGGAGACGAAAGTTGAGGCGCCGTCGAGCGCCGGCATCGGGGCATTCATGGTCCGCAGGGTGACCGATCACGCGGCCGATTTCAATTCGTCGCCCCGCGCCGGATGTCGGCCTCGATCATCAGTTTGGTGCCGCCGCCAAAGCGGGCCCGATAGACCTGCAGGTTCTCCATGATCCGCTCGACGTAGTTGCGGGTCTCGGACAGCGGGATGCGCTCGACCCAGTCGACCGGGTCGACATTGGGGTCGCGCGGGTCGCCATAGGCAGCGATCCACTGGCGCACGCGGCCGCGCCCGGCATTGTAGCCGGCGAAGGTGAGGATGTAGGAGCCGTTATAGCCGGTGAACAGGTTGGACAGCTCGGCGGCGCCCATCTGCATGTTGTAGACCGGGTCGCTGAGCAGGCGGGCGCGGTTGTAGACCGCCTTGAACTTGCGGGCGGTGTCGATCGCCGCCTCGGGCGTGACTTGCATCAGTCCCATGGCCTTGGCGGGCGAGACGTCCTTTTGATTGAAATGGCTCTCCTGGCGCGCAATCGAATAGGCGATCGCGTCGCTGATCGGCGGCGCGATCGGCTTGTAGTTGGGCAGGCCGAAAGTCGGATAGGCGAAGTAATCCAGCGGCAAGCCCCGGCTATAGGCGCCGTCGCCCAACAGCAGCACGGCACGCCCATCGCCGTGCTTGGTGGCGAGTTCGGCCAAGGCCGTCAGGCCGATGATGTCGGAACCGCTGTCGCCGAGCTCGGCATAGATCGAGGCCAGCAAGTCGCGCTCGTTGAGCTGAAACAGGATCTCCGCTGCCCGCACGATTTCGAAGTTGGCGATGTGCTGCTTTTCCGCAGGCGTCAGCGGCGGCGGACCGCGCAGGCCGAGGTCGGTCAAGCCGAGCCGCGCGCGAGCCAATTGGCCGTAATAGGTCGCGCTGTATTGCGCGGCCGCCTGATAATAGGCCTTGGCTTGCGCATGCTGGCCCATGGCTTCCGCGGCGCGGCCCTGCCAATAGCCGCCGCGGCCGAGCCCATAAGGATTGGTCGTCGTCTCGCTAATGTGGGCGAAATAGGCGGCAGCGGTCTTCGGGTCATGCAGGAAGCGCAGCGCGATCCAGCCAGTGGTGAAATAGTGATCGACCCGATAGATCCCGCGCGGCGGCGTCGCGGCGTCGCGCGCCACCAGAAAGGCGGTCTGCGGATCGTTTTCGTCGAGCAGCTTGCGCACCAGGATGCGCCGTTCCTGCCACCATTGGTCGAGATCGACCAGGAGGTTCGGATCCTGCGGCACGGTGAGTATCAGCTTGCCGGCTTCTTCGACCTTGCCTTCTTTGCGCAGCCATTGCACGCGCGCGAAGATGTAGCCGGGATCGTGCCGCGCACTCGCCGGGACGGCGTCGAGTAGGGCTTTGGCGTTGTTGAGCCGCTTGATCACCGCTGCGCGGGCGCGCCCGATCGCCAGATCGTCGCCGCCGAGCCGGCCCGCCGCGCGCATGCCGGCTTCGATGTCGCCGACATAGAAGCGCTGCTCCATGCGCACCTTGTGGTCGGCGCGGCTCAGCAGGCTGCCGAACATCTCGATCACGCTGTTCTCGACGTCGGCGCTGCAGCCCTCGTGCCGCCAGGCGTAGCGCACCAGCGCGGCGGCGCCGTCGCGGTCGCCTCTGGCGAGTAGCACGCGCGCCAACATGTAGCGGCCCTTGGCGGTGCGCGGCTTATGGACGGCGAAAAACGCAATGACGGCGGCGTCATCGACGTGGTCGTTCCACAACGCGTTCTCGGCGCGGCGACGAAAGAGTGCCGCGTGCGGCCAGGCCGGGTTGTCGGCGACAAATGCGGCGTAGCGCGCGAAACTCGGATTGGTGTTGTCGCTGCGCAGAATGATCCACTCCGCGAGCTTGCGCGCGACCGGATCCTTGATCGAGGCCTCGTCAGAATCTGCGTCTGCCAGCCTGCCTTTGTGGGCGGCTTCGAGCACGCGCTTGATCGCGGCGACGTCATCCGGCGAGGTTGCGGCGGACGGTGCGACGGCGAATTTGCTGCCCAGCGGCCGGTCGACCGGATGGAACATGGCGGGCGCGGCGAACGGCAGTTTGTGGAAGGCCAGCGTCGGAGGAACGATCGCCGCGACGCTGAGTTTTTGTGGTGGCGAAACCGCATTGGGCAGCGGCGGACGCTTACGCGGCAGCGGCACATGGCGCGCGGCCAGCACCGTCGGATGCTTGGCCGCGGACGTTTTTTTGGAGGAGGCTGGCTTGACTTGGGCCGCCTGCTTCGCGGGCGCCGGCGCGGCGGGAACTTTTTTGGTTTCGGCTGCGGCAATTTGAGCGCTCAAGGCGCCCGCCGCCGCAAGCGCCAGGGCGATTCCTCGGCGGTTCCGTCTCATCGCGTGCATCAAATGCCCTAGCCCGGCCGTCCTGTCGGGTCGCCCGTCCCGGCGCCCGCATTGGGCCATTCCTGGCGCAGAAGGATAGTCGAATCCTGATCCGTACCGAAGCTATACCGCAAGCCAGGCAAAAGCAGGGCGAAACGCGATTTATCACGCCAATTCATGGAGCTATGTGTTTGCAGGGCTTTTATCGCGGGATGCAACCCGGTATTGATGGATGGTGCCCAGTAGAGCCTGTGGAGAAGTAGCCATGACCGCCAAGACGAGCTTCCGGGGATCGTTCACCGCGCTGGTCACGCCGTTCAAAAACGGGTCGGTCGACGAAAAGGCGTTCCGCGACTTGGTGGACTGGCAGATCGCCGAGGGCACCAACGGCCTGGTGCCGGTCGGCACCACCGGCGAGAGCCCGACGCTGTCGCATGATGAGCACAAGCAGGTGGTGGAATGGTGCGTCGACCAGGCCGACGGTCGGGTCCCTGTGGTCGCTGGCGCTGGCTCCAATTCGACGAAGGAGGCGGTCGAACTGTCGCGGCACGCCGAGAAGGCCGGGGCTGACGCAGTGCTGATCGTGACGCCTTACTACAACAAGCCGACGCAGGAAGGCCTCTACCAGCACTACAAGGCGATCAACGACGCTATCGGCATCCCGATCATCATTTACAACATTCCCGGCCGCTCTATCGTCGACATGTCGGTCGACACCATGAAGCGGCTTTACGAGCTCAAGAACATCGCCGGCGTCAAGGACGCGACCGCCAACATGGCGCGGGTGTCGCAACAGCGCGCCGCGATGGGCGAGGACTTCAACCAGATGTCCGGCGAAGACATCACCGCGCTCGGCTTCATGGCGCACGGCGGCCACGGCTGCATTTCGGTGACCTCGAACGTGGCGCCGCGGCTGTGCAGCGAATTTCAGAGCGCGTGTCTGAAGGGCGACTTCAAAACCGCGCTGAAGCTGCAAGACAAGCTCGCGCCGCTGCACATCAATCTGTTCGTCGAGACCAGCCCGGCGCCGATCAAGTACGCGATGTCGCTGATCGGCAAATGCGCCAATACGGTGCGGCTGCCAATGGTGCCGGCGAGCGAGAAGGCGCAAGGCCTGGTACGCGAAGCCATGGTACATGCCGGGCTGATCAACTAACGCGGGCGGGCGCTGCGGATGCTCGAGGATTTCAAGAAATTCGCGCTGCGTGGCAATGTGGTCGATCTCGCCGTGGGCGTGATCATCGGCGCGGCCTTCACCGGCATCATCAATTCTTTGGTCGGCGACCTCATCACGCCGGTGATCGGTGCGCTGACCGGCGGTCTCGACTTTTCGAATTACTTTGTCCCCCTTTCGCCAAAGGTGACGGCAACCGCTTTGGCCGACGCACAAAAGCAAGGTGCGGTCTTGGCTTACGGGCATTTTCTCACGGTTACGCTTAACTTCATCATCATCGCTTTTGTATTGTTTCTGGCGATTCGCGCGATGAGCAAGCTGATCCAAAAAGAAGAGGCAAAGCCGGCGCCGCCATCGAAGCAGGAAGAGTTGCTGACCGAGATCCGGGATCTCTTGAAGCAGCGCTAGGCAAAGCACGCCATGGCCGCAAAACCAGAACGCCGCTTCAAGGCGGTCGCCGACAACCGCAAGGCGCGGTTCAACTATGAGATCGGCGAAGTGATCGAGGCGGGCCTCGTGTTGACCGGCAGCGAAGTGAAGTCGCTGCGCGCCGGCAAGGCGACGATTGCGGAATCCTATGCCGACGCGCGCGGCGGCGAAATTTGGCTGATCAACTCCAACATCCCGGAATATCTGCAGGCGGCGCGCTTTAATCATCTGCCGAAGCGGCCCCGCAAATTGCTGCTGCATGCGCGCCAGATCAACAAGCTTGCCGGCGCGGTCGAGCGCGAGGGCATGACCATCGTGCCGCTCAAGATTTATTTCAACGCGCAGGGGCGGGCGAAAATCGAGATCGCGTTGGCGCGCGGCAAGAAGCTTCACGATAAGCGCGAGACGGAAAAGAAGCGCTCCTGGCAGCGCGAGAAGGGGCGGCTGATGCGCCAGAAAGGCTGAGCGAAATGGCAGCGCCGACCAAGCTCGATCATTGTGTCATCCACGTTTCCGAGTGGAATCGCTCGAACAAATTCTACGTCGAGGTGATGGGCGCCGAACTGGTGACGCGGCCCGTTGGCTTTGCCTATCGCTTCGGCGACAAGCAGCTCAACGTTCACGGGCCGGGCGTGAAGCCGGCGGAAGTTGCGCGTCTGCCGGTGCAGCCGGGCAATTCCGATCTGTGCTTCGAATGGCAGGGGCCGATCGACGGTGCGATCGCGCATCTGAAAGCGCACGGCATTGCCGTCGAGCGCGGGCCGCTGGAGCGTTTCGGCGCCAAGGGACCGGGAACGTCGGTCTATTTCCGCGATCCGGACGGCTCGCTGATGGAATTCATGAGCTACGCTGCTCAGACATAGCCGCCAATGGCTCAAGCCGCGCCGGTCAGGCTTTCGGGCGTCTGGTTTTCCGGGGACTGCTTGAAGAACTGCCGGATTTCCTTCGCCGGCCGCGCCCGGCTGAACAGGTAGCCTTGCATTTCGGTGCAGCCCATCGACTGCAGCATGTCCATCTGCTGCTGGGTTTCCACGCCCTCGGCGGTCGAGGTCATGTTCAAGCACTTGGCGAGATTGGCAACCGCCTGCACGATGGCGACCGGCTCGGCGCCGTTCGACAGGTCTTGGATGAACGAGCGGTCGATCTTGATCTTGTCGAATGGGAAGCTGCGCAGATAGCTGAGCGACGAATAGCCGGTGCCGAAATCGTCAAGCGCGATCTGCACGCCGAGTTTGCGGAGTTCGTGCAGTGTCTGGAGGGTGCCGAAGGTGTTGTGCAACAGAACGGTCTCGGTGATCTCCAACTGCAGCTTGCGCGCCGGCAGGCCGGTTTCCGCGAGCGCGCCGATCACCACGTTGAGCAGATTCCGGTTGTTCAACTGAGCCGGCGATAGGTTGACGGCGACCTTGATGTCGTCCGGCCACTCCACCGCCTCGTAACACGCGGATTTGAGCACCCATTCGCCGAGTGGGACGATGAGCCCGGTCTCCTCGGCCACCGGAATGAAGTCGGCCGGCGATACCAGGCCGCGCTTGGGATGATTCCAGCGCAGCAAGGCCTCGAACGCGTTGACGTTGTTTGATTCAAGGTTGACGAGCGGTTGATAGTGCAATTCAAATTCTTTGCTGACCAGCGCCTTGCGCAGATCCATTTCGAGTTCGCGCCGCGCTTTCATGCGCGTGTTCATCTCCAGCTCGTAAAACCGGTAGACGCCACGGCCATCGGCTTTGGCGCCGTAGAGCGCCATGTCGGCATTGCGCAGCAGCGGATCGGCATCCACGGCGTCGAACGGCGCGACGGAAATGCCGATGCTGATATCGGAGACGATCTGGTGGCCCTCAATCTGATACGGCTTGATGATCGAGTCGCGGATACGCTTGGCCAACGCCGCAGCGTCGCTCGCCTCCTGCATCTGCGTCATGATGATGGCGAATTCATCGCCGCCCAGGCGCGCCACGGTATCGGGCTCGCGCGTGCAGCCGCGCAAACGGTCGGCGACGAGCTTGAGCAATTCATCGCCGATCGGGTGACCGAGGGCGTCATTGACGGCCTTGAACTGATCGAGATCGAGACAAAGCACGGCCAGGCATTCGCCGCGCTTGACGCGCTTGAGCTCGTGGTCGAGCCGTTCGCGCAACAGGACGCGGTTGGGCAAATCGGTCAACGCGTCGTGCCGCGCCATATGGGCGATGCGCCCCTCCGACCGTTGCCGCTCGGTGATATCTTCGTGCGTCGCCAGCCAGCCGCCGCCGGGCAGTGGCTTGTTCGTCACCGAGAACGAACGACCGTCGGACAACGTCACTGTATGGCTGAACGAGGGACCGGCGGCGATGCCTTCCTTGAGCCTGACGATGTATTCGTCGGGATCCTCCGCCAAAGTTCCCATTTGGATGCGCTGGACGAGGAGGTCGCGCAGGTAACGGCCGGGCCGAGCGAATTCCGGCAACAGACCGTACATCTCCAGATAGCGGTGATTGCAGAAGGTCAGCCGTGTCTCGGCATCGAACAACAGCACGCCCTGCGACATGTTGTTGAGTACGGTCTCGAGCAAATGCTCGTCGATGCGCGTCGTTTGCGGGAACGACAGAATTTCCGCAGCCGGAGTGACTTGGTCCATTGTACCCCCCTGAATAGGTCAACGGTTATGGGATCGGACGTGCATTCTTCTTAGGGGCGGGTTCCTTTGGAACTCTTGAAATAAGCGAAATCGCTTTGATTAAAAGAAGATTCGATAGACGAAGTTTCGAATTGTAAGGAATGCGGCCGGCGTTCGGGGCACGGACGAGACGTGTTTGTCCCGCAAGCGGCGTTGCCGCGGATTCGATTAAATGTGCGCGGTTCCCAAATAGCCGCGCGTCGCGGCAAACACTTCGCGGAACATCTCGGGCGTCAGCACGCCGGTGTTCGTGTTGTAGCGCGAGCAGTGGTAGCTGCTGAAAAGCGTCAGGCCGCCCAGCACATGCCGGCCGCCGTGCTTGAAGGGCGCGGCGGATTTTTTCATCCCGAGCGCGACCACCACGCTGTCGTGGGCGATGCGACCGAGCGCGAGGATCGCGCGCAAGCTTTTCATCTCGGCGATGGTGGGTTTGAGGAAGTCGCGGCAAGTCGCGATCTCGGCCGTCGTTGGCTTATTCTCGGGTGGCACACACCGCACCGCATTGGTGATACGGCAGTCGATCAGCTCCAGGCCGTCGTCGGCGCGGGCGTGGAAGGTGCCGCGCGAAAATCCGAACCGCCCGAGCGTTTCGTAAAGCAACACACCGGCATAGTCGCCGGTGAAGGGGCGGCCGGTGCGGTTGGCGCCTTGCAGGCCCGGGGCGAGGCCCACAATCAGCAGCCGCGCGTCGAGCGGACCGAAAGAGGGGACCGGCGCATTGAACCAGGTCGGTTCTTTTGCGCGCCAGGTATCACGGAACGCAGATAGGCGCGGGCAGCGCGCGCAGTTGCGGCCGGGTTTGCCCTCGGCCTCCGGCATCTAGCGTGTGATGCCGAAAAGTAGATACTGGTTTTCGGAGAAGATCACGCGCCACCAAAACTGCTATTCGAAGGTCTCGTCGTCGTCATCGTCGCCGCCGGCAGTCACTCCGGCGCGTTGCGGCGCCGGCGGCCGCTGCAAGAACTGCGGCGTATGCTGCGATCCTTCCTCGCGCGGTGGCCGCGGCGGGCGCTCGGACGGATCGCGGCCGATCTTGCCCTGCAGCGTGACGATGTCGGTGAAGACATCGGCTTGACGGCGCAACTCGTCGGCCACCATCGGCGGCTGGGTGGTGACGGTCGAGATCACGGTGACGCGGACGCCGCGCCGCTGCACCGCTTCGACCAGCGAACGGAAATCGCCGTCGCCGGAGAACAGCACCATGTGGTCGATCGTCGGGGCGATCTCCATGGCGTCGACGGCCAGCTCGATGTCCATGTTGCCCTTGACCTTGCGGCGGCCGGTCTGGTCGACGAATTCCTTGGTCGCTTTGGTGACAACCGAATAGCCGTTGTAGTCGAGCCAGTCGATGAGCGGACGGATCGAGGAATATTCCTGATCCTCGATCACCGCGGTGTAATAGAACGCGCGCAAGAGATAGCCGCGCGACTGAAATTCGCGCAGCAGCTTCTTGTAATCGATGTCGAAACCGAGGGATTTGGCGGTGGCGTAAAGATTTGCACCATCGATGAACAATGCGATTTTTTCGCCGGGTACTGTCATGATCTTTTTCTCTCACGATCCTCGAAATACAAACCCAACTTCCGGTTCCGCGCGTCCAACGCGCGAGGAGCGCAGTAAGCTCCCTTGAACCGGTGTTAGTGGTTCGATGAAGGCACCTACGGTCAAATTCACAGGCCGCCCACGCAAATCACGCCATAACCGCTAATATCAAGTCGGCTGGCCTGCTTGCGCGTGTTCGGTAACAGACGGTTGCGGCTAATCCAAGACAAAAATACTTGAATTTTCCGGCAGTACGGTCTACCTACCGGTCGAATTCAGGACAAAGTTCCATTCAAGGGAGTGGCGAGCCGATGGCCCGTGTCACCGTAGAAGATTGCATCGACAAAGTTGAGAACCGCTTCGATCTCGTCCTTTTGGCGAGTCATCGGGCGCGTATGATTTCGTCCGGGTCGCAGATTACCGTCGACCGCGACAACGACAAGAATCCAGTCGTCGCGTTGCGCGAGATTGCCGAAACCACGGTGTCGCCGGGCGACCTGAAGGAAGACCTGATCCATAGCCTGCAGAAGTATGTCGAGGTCGACGAGCCGGAGCCGGACGTGCCGCTGATCGGGGCAGGCGCTGGCGCCTCCGTCGATTCCGACGATACCGAAGTGACCACCGAGCGCATGACCGAGGAAGAGTTGCTCAAGGGCCTTGAAGGCCTGGCGCCCCCGGAAGAAGTGCCGGAAGACGACGCCGAGTAAGCGCGGGTCGTATCAATTCAGCATAAATACCAAGCAATGGCCCGGCTTTCGCGCCGGGCCATTCCTTTTTTGCCGGACGTTAACGGCAAATCCTTGCGGCACCTGCGAATTACCGTGATATCTATGTTAGAAACGGCAGCCGGCCGCATTTTGCACAGGGAGTCGGTGGCCGCGAGGCAGGAGAATGGCGCGCGCGCGCTCAGATTTGCCGCGGATGCAGAAGCAGTCGCCCAACCGGGCACCGCTGGAAGTGGCCGCGTTCACGCCTCAAGCGGCTGAAAAACCGGGTCAGTCGCGCAAGCCGCCGATCATGCGGCAGTACGATCTGATCGAACGCGTGCGCCGCTACAATCCCAATACCAACGAGGCGCTGCTCAACCGGGCCTATGTGTACGCCATGAAGGCGCATGGCGAACAAAAACGGGCCTCGGGCGACCCGTATTTTTCTCACCCGATCGAAGTCGCCGCCATCCTGACCGACCTCAAGCTCGACGACTCCACCATCGCCGCCGCGCTTTTGCACGACACCATCGAGGATACCGCAACCACGCGGGCGGAAATCGACAGCCTGTTCGGCAAGGACATCGGCACGCTGGTCGACGGGCTTACCAAGCTCAAGAAGCTCGACCTCGTCACCAAGGAGGCGAAGCAGGCCGAGAACCTGCGCAAGCTGCTGCTCGCGATCGCCGACGACGTGCGCGTGCTGCTCGTCAAACTCGCCGACCGGCTGCACAACATGCGCACGCTGCGATACATGCCGGTCGAGTCGCGCCGCCGCGTCGCCGAAGAAACGCTGGAGATCTACGCGCCGCTCGCAGGCCGCATGGGCATGCACGAGATGCGTGAGGAGCTCGACGATCTAGCGTTCCGGGAGCTCAATCCGGATGCCTATCGCGTGGTGAGCGCGCGTCTCGACGGCCTCGCCGAACGCAACAAGCACCTGATCGCGGAGATCGAGCAGCAACTCACGCGCAAGCTGGCCGATCGCGGCATCACCGCGCGCGTCGCCGGGCGGCGCAAACGCGCCTATTCGATCTGGCGCAAGATGGAGCGCAAGTCGGTCGGCTTCGAGCAGCTGTCCGACATCTTTGGCTTCCGCGTCGTCGTCAAGACGGTCGCCGATTGTTATCAGGCGCTCGGCATCGTGCATACAAGCTGGCCGATGGTGCCGGAACGCTTCAAGGATTACATCTCGACGCCCAAGCGCAACGACTACCGCTCTATCCACACCACGGTGATCGGCCCGGGTCAGCAACGCGTCGAATTGCAGATACGCACCACCGAGATGCACGAAATCGCGGAGTACGGCATTGCCGCGCATGCGCTCTACAAGGACGACGTCGGCTCGCCCACCGAGTTGCTGTCGCGCGAATCGAGCGCCTACGCCTGGCTACGGCGCACCATCGAATTGCTGGCCGAGGGCTCCAACCCCGAGGAATTCCTCGAACACACCAAGCTCGAACTGTTCCACGATCAGGTGTTCTGTTTCACCCCAAAGGGCAAGCTGATCGCATTGCCGCGTAAGGCGACGCCGATCGATTTTGCCTATGCAGTGCACACCGACATCGGCAACGCTACGATCGGGTGCAAGATCAACGGCCAGATTTCGCCGTTGACCTCGGAGCTCGGCAACGGCGACGAAGTCGAGATCATCACCTCCAAGGCGCAACAGGCGCCGCCGACCGCGTGGGAAGCGCTGGTGGTTACAGGCAAGGCGCGCGCCGCGATCCGCCGTGCTACGCGCACTGCGGTGCGCGAGCAATATACCGGGCTCGGCCGCCGCATCGTCGAGCGGCTGTTTCAGCGTGCCAAAATCGCCTATTCGGACGAAAAGCTTACCGGTGCGCTGCCGCGTCTGGCGCGCGCCTCGGTCGAGGAAGTGATGGCCGCAGTCGGCCGCAGCGAGTTGAAGGCCTCCGACGTCGCCCGCGCCATGTATCCCGATTACAAAGAAGAGCGGGCCGCCGCCATGGCGGTGAAACGCAAGTCGGAGAGTGGTTGGTTCGGGTTGAAAAAGCTCACCTCGGTCAAGTTCAAGGTGCCGAGCGCGAGCCCGAGCGGCCCGGCGATCCCAATCCGCGGCATCAACGGCGACTTGCCTGTGCGCTTTGCGCCCGAGGGTGGCGCGGTGCCGGGCGACCGCATTGTCGGCATTCTCACGCCGGGCGAGGGGATCACCATCTATCCGATCCAGTCGTCCGCGCTCAGCGACTTCGAGGACGAGCCCGAGCGCTGGCTCGACGTGCGCTGGGACGAGGAAGAGCGGGTGCCGCGGCGTTTTCCCGCCCGCGTCACGGTGCAATCAGTGAACGAGCCGGGCTCGCTGGCGCAGATCGCGCAGGTCATCGCCGAGCACGACGGCAATATCGACAATATCCGCATGACGCGGCGCGCGCCCGACTTCACCGACGTACTGATCGATCTCGAGGTCTACGACCTCAAGCATCTCACCGCCATCATCGCCCAGTTGCGCGCAAAGTCCGCGGTGGCCAAGGTTGATCGGGTGACGGGTTAAGACCATGCGTTTTGTCAAATGACCGCGCCCCCTTTACGCCTCGGCGTCAACGTCGACCACGTCGCCACCATCCGCAATGCGCGCGGCGGCCGCCATCCCGATCCGGTGCGTGCGGCCAAACTCGCGATCGCGACAGGGGCTGACGGCATCACCGCGCATTTGCGCGAAGACCGCCGCCACATCCGCGACGACGACATCGCGCGGCTTAAGGCGGAGATCGACAAGCCGCTCAATTTCGAGATGGCGGCGACCGCCGAAATGGTCGCGATCGCGCTGAAGACGCAGCCGCACGCCGTCTGTCTGGTGCCGGAAAAACGCACCGAGCGCACCACCGAAGGCGGGCTCGACGCGGTCAAGCAGAGCGCGCAGCTTGCGCCGGTGGTTCACGAGCTCAAGCAGGCCGGCATCCGCGTTTCACTGTTCATCACCGCGACGGCGGCGCAAATCGAAGCCGCGGTCGAACTCGGCGCGCCGGTGGTCGAACTGCACACCGGCTCCTGGTGCGATGCGATGATCGAGCACCGCACCGCCGAGGCCGCCGCCGAATGGGAGTTGATCCGCGCCGGCGCGCTGCTGGGCAAGAGCCTCGGTCTCGAAATCCATGCCGGGCATGGCCTCGACTATGCGAGCGCGGAGACGATTGCGGCGTTGCCGCAGGTCGTCGAGCTCAATATCGGGCACTTCCTGGTCGGTGAAGCGGTCTTCGAGGGACTGCCCGACACCATCAAGCTCATGCGCGCGGCGATGGATCGCGGCCGCGCGAAAGCGGCTCAGCACGCATGATTATCGGGCTCGGCTCGGACTTGGTCGACGTGCGGCGCATCGCCCGCAGCATCGAGCGCTACGGCGAGCGCTTTCTCAACCGCATCTATACGCCGGTCGAGCGCGCCAAGGCGGAGGGGCGGGCCAACCGTGTCGAAACCTATGCCAAGCGTTTTGCGGCCAAGGAAGCCTGCTCCAAGGCGCTCGGCACCGGCTTTCGCGGCGGTGTGTTTTGGCGCGACATGGGCGTGGTCAATTTGCCGTCGGGGCGGCCGACAATGAAATTGACCGGGGGCGCCCTCAAGCGGCTGCAAGCGATCACGCCGCCCGGCTGCGAGGTCCGCATCGACGTTTCCTTGACCGACGAAGGCCCTAGCGGACAGGCCATCGTCATTATTTCGGCGTCGCCGAAGACGCCGGGATGAAAGCCGGGAAGCGCAATCCGACCAATGCCTTGTAAGGCTGCTGCGGCGTTCTTCATTGCGCCCCCGAAAGCCAGCCGCTACAAGTTTGCCGGGGCGCTGCGCCTTGAGTGGCGGGACAAGAGGCCGATGAGCGTGACAACCAACACAAAGCGCAAAGAAGGCGGCGTCGGCGAAACGGTCCGCGTGATTATTCATGCGCTGATCATCGCCCTGGTGATCCGCACCTTCCTGTTTCAACCGTTCAATATCCCGTCCGGCTCGATGAAGGCGACTCTATTGGTCGGCGACTATTTATTCGTGTCGAAATACTCATACGGCTACAGCCATTTCTCCCTGCCGTTGTCGCCACCGCTGTTTTCCGGACGCGTTCCCGGCGACTGGCTGCCGAAGCGCGGCGACGTGGTGGTGTTTCGGCTGCCGAGCGACACCTCGACCGACTATATCAAGCGCGTCATTGGCTTGCCCGGCGACAAGATTCAGGTGAAGGACGGCCAGGTCTTCATCAACGGCGTCGGCGTCAAGCGCGAACCGGCGCCGCCCTTTATCGAGACCGAGGAAGGCCGTGTCGAGGCGCCGGTCAAGCGCTGGAAGGAAACGCTCGACAACGGCGTGAGCTTCTACACGCTCGACCTCGTCGACAATGGTTTTGCCGACAACACGCAGGTCTATACCGTCCCCGAAGGCCATTATTTCATGATGGGCGACAACCGCGATAATTCAACCGACAGCCGCTTCAGCCAGGTCGGCGTCGTGCCGTTCGAAAACATCGTCGGCAAGGCGCAAGTCATTTTCTTCTCCGTCTATGAGGGCGAGCGCGCCTGGGAATTCTGGCGTTGGCCGGTATCGGTGCGCTGGAGCAGGCTGTTCACGATCGTGCGATGAGCCGTAAGGCCAAGGACAGAGCGGCGCTCGAGCAGCGGATCGGGTATCAATTCGCCGATAAGGCGTTGCTCGAACGCGCGCTCACCCACATCTCCGCGCTGTCGGGTGGCGCCACCCGCGCCAACAGCTATCAGCGCTTGGAATTTCTCGGCGACCACGTACTCGGCCTGGTGGTTTCCGATATGCTCTATCGCGCGTTCCCCAAGGCGAATGAAGGCGAGTTGTCGCGGCGGCTCGCCGATTTGGTGCGCAAGGAAAGTTGCGCCGACGTCGCGCGCGCCATGGATCTCGGCCCCGCGCTCAAGCTCGGCAATTCGGAATCCCACGCCGGCGGGCGGCTGCGCACCACCATTCTGGCGGATGCCTGCGAGGCGCTGGTCGGCGCGGTCTATTCCGACGGCGGTTACCAAGCGGCCGAGGCCTTCGTCGGCAAATTCTGGAAAGAGCGCATGCTCAAGCCGCTGCGCCCCTTGCGCGACCCGAAAACGATGCTGCAGGAGTGGGCGCAGGCGCGCGGGCTGCCGACGCCGGCCTACAAGGAAATGGCGCGCACCGGTCCGCATCACGATCCGGAATTCCGCGTTTCGGTGACGCTGCCCGGCCGGCCGCCGGCCGAGGGCAAGGGCTCCTCGAAACGCGCTGCCGAGCAGTCCGCCGCGGCCGAGATGCTCACCGGTGCCGGCGTGGCCGTGGACAAGCTTGATGGCTGAGGCAACCGCAGCGGGCGACACGCGCTGCGGCTTTGTCGCGCTGATCGGCGCGCCCAACGCCGGAAAATCGACGCTCCTGAACGCGCTGGTCGGCTCCAAGGTCACCATCGTTTCGCGCAAGGTGCAGACCACCCGCGCGCTGATCCGCGGCATCGCCATCGAGAACAAGTCGCAGATCATCTTCGTCGATACACCCGGCATCTTCGCGCCGCGCCGGCGGCTCGATCGCGCCATGGTGACGACGGCCTGGAGCGGGGCGCATGACGCCGATCTCACCGCCGTGCTGATCGACGCCCGCAAGGGGCTCGAGGAAGAATCGGAAGCGGTTCTCGGCAAGCTTGGCGAGGTGAAGACCGCGAAAATCCTGATCCTCAATAAGATCGACCTGGTGCCACGCGACACGTTGCTGGCGTTGACCAAGGCGGCCAACGACAAGGCCAAGTTCGAGGCGACCTTCATGATCTCGGCGCTGACCAAGGACGGCGTTTCCGATCTCAAACAGTGGCTGGCGGAACGCATGCAGCCGGGGCCGTGGCTTTATCCCGCCGACCAGATGTCGGACGCGCCGCTGCGCCAGTTGGCTGCCGAGATCACCCGCGAGAAGCTGTTCGAGCGGCTGCATCAGGAATTGCCATACCACTCGACGGTCGAGACCGAGGTGTGGAAAGAACTGCGCCACGGCGATATCCGCATCGAGCAGACGATCTATGTGGAGCGCGAAAGCCAACGCAAGATCGTGCTCGGCAAAGATGGCGCGACCATCAAGGCGATCGGTGAGGCGGCGCGCAAGGAGATCGCCGGCATCGCCGACGCCAAAGTGCACCTGTTCCTGTTCGTCAAGGTCCGCGACGGCTGGGGCGAGGACCCCGAGCGCTACCGGGCCATGGGGCTGGAGTTTCCCAAGGAATAGGGCGCCGGCCGCCGTGATTTTCCCCGATTCGCGGCGTATGAAGTCCATATGCAATGGACCGATGAAGGCATCGTGATCGGTGTCAAACGGCACGGGGAGGCGAACGCCATCCTCGAACTGATGACGCGCGAGCACGGCCGCCATCTCGGGCTGGTGCGCGGCGGTTCCGGGTCGCGCATGAAGCCGATTCTGCAGCCGGGCAATACGCTCTCCGCGAACTGGCGGGCGCGGCTCGATGAGCATCTCGGCAACTACACCGTCGAGGCCGTGAACTTGCGGGCGGCCAATTTCTTTGCCGCCTCGCATGCGGTCTATGGTGTCGGCCATCTCGCCGCGCTCATGCGGCTGTTGCCCGAGCGCGATCCCCATACTGGGCTCTACGCCGAATTCGACGACCTGCTTGGCCATCTCGATGACGCAAGCGTGGCCGCGCCGCTGGTGGTCCGCTTTGAGTTGCTGGTGCTCGCCGAGCTTGGCTTCGGCCTCGACCTCGAGCAGTGCGTCTCGACCGGCGCCCGCACCGAGTTGATCTACGTGTCGCCGAAGTCGGGCAGGGCGGTGTCGCGCGAGGCCGGGGAGCCTTGGGCCGACAGGATGCTGCGCCTGCCGGCGTTCTTGCGCGATCCGGCGGCGGAGCCTGCCGTCGACGACATTGCCGACGGCTTCGCGCTGACCGGCCTGTTCCTCGAGCGCCACGTGCTCGAGCCGCGCGGGCTGACGCTGTCCGATGAGCGCGCGCATTTCATCGCCGCGCTGTTGCGCGGACCCCGCTCAGCGCTCGCAGCCGGGCTATAGCGCGTCGGGCAGGTCGTCGGGGAACGGCCCGTAGGCCCGCCGCATCTTGTCGCCGTGCGAATTGCCGTCGACAGCCTCAAGCAACTCATAGAACAAAGTCTTGTAGCTGACGACGACGATGCCTTCGGCTCGCATGCGCGCGACGGCGGCATCGGTGTCGCGCGCTGAGGAAAAAACCAGTTCCTCGACGACAAACACCTCGTAGCCGAGTTGCAAAAGCCCGAGGCAGGATTGCAACACGCAGACGTCGGTCTCGCAGCCGGCGACCAGCGCCTGCTTACGCTTTAATCCGGCGAGGTGGCTCCTGATCGCCTTTTCCTTGGTGAGATCGAAGAAATCCTTCTCGAATATCCGCGCGCCATCGTTCAAATGCTTGGCGATCTCGTTGGGGAGCGTACCTTTGCGTTCGACAGAACGTTCCAGCGTAACCAGGATCGGAATTTGGAAATAACTCAGCAGGCGGACGAAGTGGCTCGTATTGGTCTTGATGCGGGCGCGTGGCTTCTTGTCG
>DASUGZ010000009.1:0-22993 GCA_036273755.1 Pseudolabrys sp. | reverse complement strand
AACATCGAGCGCGATGTTCTGTTCGAGCTGGGCTCGACCGCGCAGGGCTTCGCCGAGGCCGATCTGGTGCGCGAAGGTACCTATAACTGCGCCGAGGTCTGCCAGAACCAGATGGAAATGCACGCGGCCGTTGCCGAATACGACGCCGTGCGCGAGCGCATGACCGTGCACGCCTCAACGCAGGTGCCCTACTACGTGCACCTGATGCTGTCGCAAATCCTCGGCATGGAGATGTCGCGCATCCGCGTGATCAAGCCGCATGTCGGCGGCGGCTTCGGCTGCCGCACCGAGACGCTGGCGATTGAATTAATTGCGGCGCTTTTGGCACGCAAGGCCAACGGCTGCGTGCGGCTGGTAACGACGCGCGAGGAAACCTTCATTACGCACCGCGGCCGGCCGGAGACCGACATCAAGCTGAAGATCGGCATGCGCAAGGACGGCCGCATCACCGCCGTCGAATGCGACTGCGACCAGCGCGGCGGCGCGCATTCCGGCTACGGCGTGGTCACGATTCTCTATGCCGGCTCGATGCTCTACGCGATCTACGACCTGCACAACGTCAAGTATGTCGGCCGCCGCGTGCTCACCAACACACCGCCCTGCGGCGCCTTCCGCGGCCACGGCACGGTCGATATCCGCTTCGCCTTCGAGAGTCTCGTCGATGAGATGGCGGCGGAGCTCGACCTCGACCCGTTCGCCGTGCGGCGCGCGAATTTGCTGCAAGCGCCGACCTTCACCGACAACGACCTAATGGTGAATTCCTACGGCCTGCCCGAATGCATGGATTGGGTCGAGAAAGAAAGCGGCTGGAAGGCGCGCAAAGGCAAACGCGACACCAGCAAGGACAGTTTGCGAAAAGGGCTGGGCATGGCCTGCTCGCACTACATTTCCGGCGCCTCGAAGCCGGTGAACTGGACCGGCGAGCCGCACGCCACCGTCAAGATCAAGCTCGATTTCGACTGCTCTATCGTCGTGCTATCGGGCGCCGCCGACATCGGCCAGGGCTCGACCACGATCCTGGCGCAGACCGTCGCCGAAGTGCTTGGGCTCGATCTGGCGCGCGTGCGCGTCGTCACCGGCGACAGCGAGGTTGTGCCGAAAGACAACGGCTCCTATTCGTCGCGCGTGACCTTCATGGTCGGCAACGCCGCGCTCGACGCCGCACGCAACCTCAAGAGCGTTCTGGTCAATGCCGCCGCCCGCAAGCTCGAAGCGCGGCCGGAGGACATCGAGTGCCTCGGCGAGGTCTACCGCGCAGGTAACCAGGACAAGGGCGCAACCTTCGACGAGGTGGTGACCGAAGCGCTGAAAGATTCCGGCACCATTACCGTGACGGGCAATTATTCGACCATGCCGGAATCGCATGGTGGCAAGAAATATCGCGGCTCCGCCATCGGCGGCACGATGGGCTATTCGTACTCGGCGCAGGTGGTCGAGGTTACGGTCGACGAGGACACCGGCGTCGTCACGGTCGACAAGGTCTGGGTGGCGCATGACTGCGGCAAGGCGCTCAACCGGCTGACCGTCGAGGGCCAGGTGCAGGGCTCGGTGTGGATGGGCATGGGCCAGGCGATGAGCGAAGAGGCCGCCTACCACAATGGGCTGATGTTGACCGCCAACATGCTCGACTACCGCGTGCCGACCATCCAGGACTCGCCGCCGATCGAGGTCGGGATCGTCGAAAGCAACGATCCACACGGGCCGTTCGGCGCAAAGGAAGCCGGCGAAGGCTCGCTCGCTGCTTTCCTGCCGGCGCTCACCAACGCCATCGCCGACGCCATCGGCATCCGCTTCAACGATCTGCCGGTAACGCCGGACCGCGTGTTCGAGGCGATCGAGAAGCGCAGGCGGAAGGGGGCCGCCTGATGGACGCCCTGCCCGACTTCCGCGTGCTCAATCCGGCGACGCTCAAGGAAGCGCTGGCCATCCGCGTTGCTCATCCAGATTCAAAGCCCCTCGGCGGCGGCACCGATTTGGTCGTCAACATCCGCCGCGGCATCGTCGCGCCGCCGGTGCTGATCGACATGAATGGCGTCGCCGAGTTGGCCGCGATCAAGGCGGACGCGCAATCGCTCGAAGTCGGCGCCTCGGTGCGGCTGAGCGACGTCGCCACGCACCCTGCCATCGTCGCGCACTATCCGGTGCTGGCACAGGCGGCGGCCCACATCGCCGGCCCGACCCATCGCACCATGGGCACCATTGGCGGCAATCTCTGCCTCGACACCCGCTGCATCTTCTACAATCAGAGCGAATGGTGGCGCGGCGCCAATAATCATTGCTTGAAGACGACCGGCACGATCTGTCACGTGGCGCCAAAAAGCCGCGGCGTCTGCTTTGCGACCTTCGCCGGCGACCTCGCGCCCGCGCTGTTGACGCTCGACGCCGAGGTCGACATCGCCGGGCCGGCGGGCAGGCGCACCATCCCGCTCCATAAGCTCTATATCGGTTTCGCGCGGCAGGACGTGCCGGTGACCGAAACGCAGGGCGACGGCAAATATTATCTGTCGCTGCGGCCTGGCGAAATCGTCACTGCGGTGCGGGCGAAGAATATGCCCGGACTGCGCTCGGCCTACGATAAAATCCGCATTCGAAAGTCGATCGAATATCCGGTGGCCGGCGTCGCAGTCGCGCTCAAGCGCGACGGCGACAGGCTCACCGACCTACGCGTCGCGTTCACCGGCACCAATCCTCGCCCGGTACTGCTCGCCGGCACCGCCGAGTTATGCGGCGGTGGTCTCGACGCGCGGGTGTTCAAGAGTCTCGACGCGCTGGTGCGCGACCAGATCATGCCGATGAAGACGACGTTTACGCCGGGCCACTATCGCCGGCGTGTCGCCGGCGTGCTGGCGCGGCGGCTCGTCACGCGACTGTTCACGGATTGAGAACGGGAGCCGGCGTTGCACGATTTCTCCCGGCGCAGGCCCTACAACGCGGTGTCCGATTTCGTCGACAGCCACATCGCGCATGGCCGTGCTGGCAAGGTCGCTTTTATCGACCCCGACCGCTCGCTGACTTACGGCGAATTGCTGGCGCGCAGCGTCCGCTTCGCCAATGCGCTTCGTGCACTCGGCATCCGCCACGAGGAGCGCGTCGCGCTGCTCCTGCACGATACGGTCGATTACCCGGTGGCATTCTGGGGCACGATCCGCGCCGGCTCGGTGGCACTGCCGCTCAACACTTTTCTTACCGTTTCGCAATACGCCTATATGCTTTCCGACTCGCGGGCGGCGGCGCTGGTCGCATCCACGCCTCTGGTAGAAAGCATCCGGCCGGCGCTTGAAAAGCTGCCGCATCTCAAAACCATCATCCTGGTCGATGCCGGAGACGACAAACCGGACTTTCCCGGCCGAGACGTGTACCGGTTCGAGGATGTGATCGCGCAGGCAAGCGGTGAAACGTTTACCGCCGAAACCTTGTCCGACGACGTCGCGTTCTGGATGTATACGTCGGGTTCGACCGGCGATCCCAAAGGCGTCAAGCACGTCCACACCAGCCTGATGGCGACCGCCAAACTGTTCGGCCAGGGTGTCGTCGGCATCCACGAAGGCGACGTCGTTCATTCGGCTGCGAAATTATTCTTCGCCTACGGACTCGGCAACGCCATGACGTTTCCATTGTCCGTTGGCGCCACCGCGGTGCTGTGGCCGCAGCGACCGACGCCGGACGGCGTCCTTGAGGTCATGCGCAAGCACTGTCCAACCATTTTTTATGGTGTGCCCTCGCTCTACACCGCCCTGCTCGCGCATTCCGGCATCGCCAAGGGCATGGGCTCCGACCGGTTGCGCGTTTGCGTCTCGGCTGGCGAAGCGCTTCCGGCGCATGTCGGCGAGCGCTGGCGCGATGTCGTCGGCGTCGACGTGCTCGACGGCATCGGCTCGACCGAAATGCTGCAGACCTTCCTGAGCAACCGTCCCGGCGACATCCGCTACGGTTCGACCGGCAAGCCCGTGCCCGGGTACGAAACGCGTATCGTCGACGACAAGGGCCACGAACTCGCTGCCGGAGAGGTCGGCGAATTGATCGTGCGCGGACCGTCGGCTGCCGAAGGCTACTGGAACCAGCGCGCAAAGAGCCGCCGGACCTTCGCCGGCGAATGGACTTACACTGGCGACAAATTCCGCCGCGACGCCGACGGTTATTACTATTACTGCGGCCGTACCGACGACATGTTCAAGGTCTCCGGCATGTGGGTGTCGCCGTTCGACGTCGAGGCCGCGCTGATCTCGCACGAGGCGGTGCTGGAAGCTGCCGTCATCGGCAAGGAAGACGCGGACGGGCTGGTCAAGCCGAAGGCTTTCATCGTGCTCAAGAACGGCTATGTCGCCGACGACAGCCTGCTGGAAAAGCTCAGGCTGCACGTCAAGGAAACCGCGGGCGCGTGGAAATATCCGCGCTGGATCGAGTTGCGCGAGGGCCTGCCGCGCACCGCGACCGGCAAGATCCAGCGCTTCAAGCTGCGCGACGAAGATACGCGGACACCGCCGGACGACTAAGCCTCGGCGATCTTCACGTATTCGAAGTCGCCGGGCTTGTTGTCGATGCCGACTTTGGGCGGCGCGATCCAACTGGCGAACTTGCCGGTCTCGAACTGCGGCTGCATCAGACTTTCGATGAACTCCCTGTCCGCGTCGTTGGGCAGGAATTCGCTGCGCCGCTTTTGCCAATCGGCATCGCTCACGATATTGCCGTTCACATCCGTTTTGATGTTGGAGAACTCGCCGATGTGGCGGTGGAAGGCAACGTGCGGCAGTCTGATCTCGAATGGGATGCCGAGGTCTGAGATCACCTTGTTCCAGCGGCCAACGCCGACATTGGCGTCGACGACGTAGTCGTCGCGCAGCCGCATGTTGAGCGCGGACAGCGCCGGCGCATCCTGGTTCTGAATCTTGCCGTCGATCAGGCGCAGCACCGGATAGGTGCCATTCTCCAACTGGTGGTCGTCCTTGAGGCGGTCCTCACGATAGCGGCCCTTCAGCCCGGCGTGGAAGGCGTTCGCCGCGTTGGTCGATATCTCGTTGCCGAACAAATCGAGCGTCAACGAGAAATGCATATTCGCCTTCTTCTGGATAGTCGGCAGATCGATAACGCCGAGTTTGCGCACTTTGTCGATCTCGTTGGGATCGGTGATGCCCGCTTCCTTCATGGCTTCACAGGTTCGTTGCACGATCCGGGTGACGCCGGTCTCGCCGACGAACATGTGGTGCGCTTCTTCGGTCAACATGAAACGGCAGGTGCGCGACAGCGGATCGAATCCCGACTGCGCCAGCGCTTCGAGCTGCATCTTGCCGTCGCGGTCGGTGAAGTAAGTGAACATGAAGAACGACAACCAATCCGGCGTCTGCTCGTTAAAGGCCCCTAACATGCGTGGTGTGTCGGGATCGCCGGAGCGGCGCTGCAGCAGCGCCTCAGCCTCTTCGCGGCCGTCGGTGCCGAAATATTTCTGTAGCAGATAGACCATGGCCCAAAGATGACGTCCTTCCTCGACGTTGACTTGAAACAGATTGCGCAAGTCGTAGAGCGAGGGCGCGGTCTTGCCGAGATAGCGCTGTTGTTCGACCGAGGCCGGCTCGGTGTCGCCCTGGATCACCACCAAGCGGCGCAGCATGGCGCGGTATTCGCCCGGCACTTCCTGCCAGGCGTCCTCGCCCTTGTGGGTGCCGAAGGGAATCTTACGGCCCTCGTGTTGCGGCGCCAGCAAGATGCCCCAGCGGTAATCCGGCATGCGCACGTAATCGAATTTGGCCCAGCCCTTGGGATCGACGCTCACAGCCGTGCGCAAATAGACCAGAGATTCCTGGAAGCCTTCCGGCCCCATGTCTTTCCACCAATCGATGTAGCCGGGATGCCATTTTTCCAGCGCACGTTTGACGCGCGGATCCTGGCCGAGCGCGACGTTGTTCGGGATCAAGCCGTCATAGTCGACCGCTGCGATGTTCATGGCTTACACCCTTTCCTTATTGAAGGTCGGCGAGACGCCCGAGCCGTAGAGCTTCAGCGCGCCCTGCTCGCCGATGGCGTTCGGCCGCTGGAAGATCCAGTTCTGCCAAGCGGTCAGTCGTCCGAAAATCTTGGTTTCCATGGTCTCGGGGCCGGCGAAGCGCAGGTTCGCCTCCATGCCAGTCATGGCGTCGGGCGAGAAGCTGGTGCGTTCCTCGAGCATGACGCGCAGTTCGTCGTCCCAGTCGAAGTCCTCGTAGGCCATGGTAACGAGGCCCAGTTCGGCAGCTTGTTCGGCTTCTATTGCCTCGCCGATTTGTCCCTTGAGCACTTCCATCTTCTGCGGCTCGCCGAGGAAGCGCGTCGCGAGCCGCGTCAACCCGTTGCCCATCGGATAGAAACCGAAATTGGCGTGGCCCAGCGTGATCGCCGCGGCTTTGCGATTGTCGCCCTCGCGCGTGCCGATCAGCATCAGTGAGCGGTCGGCGGCGAAGGCAAGCTCGGCCAGCATACCGGCAAAGCAGGAGCCCGGTTCGATCAGCGCGATCATGCTGCGCGGCGTCACATCCAGCCGCTTGAGCACGCGCTTGAGGTAATGGCGGATCTCGCGCATCAGCCAATCGTCGTCAGCGTGTCCAAGGAAGTCGTCGTGGTCGAGCACACCCTGCGCGTTGCCGTCGGTGCGCAGCAGCCAGACGCCGATCGCCTGTTCGTTGGCGCGCAAATGCAGGATGACGTCCTCCAGTTCGCGCGCCACCGCAAGCGGCCAGAACTTGGCGCCAAGCGCATGGGCGGCCTCGACCGAGGTAGGCGCCTCCTGCGACGGCCCCCGCACGGTAATGGTGGCAAGCCCGCGCGCGCGGTCGATCTCGACGTCGACATGCGAATAGCTCATCCGGTCGGCCTCGATCGTGCGTTCGAGCTGCGTCAGGGGAATGCCCTTGGCGTCTTTCGGCCGGTCCGAGCGTGCGGCGATTTCGTGTGCTCGCGCCGCCACCGCGTCCTTCCATTTCGAATTGGGCACCACCTCGTCGACCAGCCGCCATTCGACCGCTTTCGCACCACGAATACCCTCCTCGATCGAGCAGAACACATCGGCGCGGTCACGCCGCACCTTGCGCTTGTCGGTGACGCGGGTGAGCCCGCCGGTACCGGGCAGCACGGCAAGCAGCGGCGTTTCCGGCAGCGCCACCGCCGAGCGCCGATCGTCGACCAGCATGATGTGGTCGGCGGCAAGCGCCAGTTCGTAGCCGCCGCCGGCGGCGTTGCCGTTGATGGCGCACAGGTAGGTCTGCCTGGAATTCTCCGATGCGTCCTCGATGGCGAGCCGCGTCTCGTTGGTGAATTTGCAGAAGTTCACCTTCTGCCCATGCGTCGATTTGCCAAGCATGCGGATATTGGCGCCGGCGCAGAACACATTGTCCTTGCCCGACTTGATCACCACGCAGCGCACCTCGGGGTGCTCGAAGCGCAGCCGCTGCACCGCGTCGTTCAATTCGATGTCGACGCCAAGGTCGTAGGAATTGAGCTTGAGCTCGTAGCCATCGAACAAGCCGCCGGCCTGATCGACATCCATGATCAGATAGGCGACATCGCCGTCGTACTCGATGCGCCAATGCCTGTAGTGCGACGGCTCGGTCTGGAAATCGATGCTTTGCATAGTCAAACCGGCGCTGGGTCAATGTCGGCCCGCGCCATTCTCCCTGTATGCATTATTTTTCATCCTCATAACATGGCCGCCATGACCACACAACATTGAAGCCTGACGAGCCGCAGTAGTTCCGCTGATTGTGATACGGAAAGACGGCCTTAAGAGCCGGCGCCACTTGTATAGCATTATAATGCATGTTAGCCCGGTAGTCATGAAGACGACTCGCGGCAGCATGTCGCCAAATCACCTCGCCGACGCCTATCTACACCGGCTGGGCGAGCGGGTCCGTACTCTGCGCCACCAGCGCGGCATTACCCGGAAAGCCTTGGCGCAGCATGCTAAAGTTTCCGAACGCTACCTCGCCCAGCTCGAAGTCGGGCGCGGCAATATCTCGATCGTGTTGTTGCGGCGGATCGCCCGTGCCATCGGCCTGCCGGTCACCCAGCTCGTGCACGAAGGCGCCGAGCCGCCGCTCGATCTGGTGCTGCTGACGCAATTTCTCGAGCGGCTTCAGCCGGAGGGTCTCGCCGAAGCCCGCAAGCTCGTGACCGAGCATTTCTCGGCACCCGCCGAAGATCGCCGGCGCGTCGCGCTCATCGGCCTGCGCGGCGGCGGCAAGTCCACGCTCGGCCAAATGCTTTCGGAACGCCTTGACCTGCCCTTCATCGAGCTCGACCGCGAGATCGAGCGGCGCAGCGGCGCGTCATTGAGCGAAATCTTCGACATGTTCGGCCAGGAGACGTTTCGCCGCGCCGAGCGCGAGGCGCTCGACGATGTATTACGTCAACACAAGCATTTCGTCATCGCCACAAGCGGCAGCATCGTCACCGAACCGGGCACGCTTGAATTGCTGCTTGCCTCGTGTTTCACGGTCTGGGTGCGCGCTGAGCCGGAAGAGCATATGAAGCGGGTGATGGCGCAAGGCGACATGCGGCCGATGGCCAACAATGCCCGCGCCATGGAGGACCTGGTATCCATTCTCAAGAGCCGCGAGCCGCTCTACGCCAAGGCGGAAGCCGTGCTCTCCACCACCGGCAAGACGCCCCAACAAAACCTGACGGAACTGTTGCGTTTGATCGAAGTTCCAACTATGGGCATTGCCCGCATATCCGCATGATCAATCCCAAATTCCGGCAATTCAATCTGAGGACCGGTTAGAACCGGACAGCGTGACCATGAGTGAGACGATCAAAACCGATGTGGTCATCATCGGCGCGGGGCCGGTCGGCCTGTTCGCGGTGTTCGAGCTTGGCCTGCTCGATATCAAGGCGCATCTCATCGACATTCTCGACAAAGTCGGCGGCCAATGCGCCGAGCTTTATCCGGAAAAACCGATCTACGACATCCCGGGCATTCCTTTTGTCACCGGGCATGGCCTGACCGAAGCTCTGATGGAGCAGATCAAGCCGTTCAATCCGACCTTCCATCTCAACGAGATGGTGACCACACTCGAGAAGATCGGCGACCCGCTATTCCGCGTGGGTACCGATCGCGGCAAGATCTTCGAGGCGAAGGTGGTGGTGATCGGCGCCGGCGGCGGCTCCTTCCAACCCAAGCGCCCGCCGATTCCCGGCATCGAGCCCTACGAGAACAAGTCCGTGCACTACGCCGTGCGCAAGATGGACGCGTTCCGCGACAAGAGGCTGCTCATTGTCGGTGGTGGCGATTCCGCGCTCGACTGGACGCTCAATTTGCAGCCGATCGCCAAGCGCCTGACGCTGGTGCACCGACGCGACGAATTCCGTGGCGCGCCCGACAGCGTCAACAAGATGCGCGCGCTGGTCGCCGCCGGCGACATGGACCTCAAGATCGGCCAGGTTACGGTGCTCGAAGGCGCCGATGGCCAGCTCGCGGCCGCCGCGATCAAAGGCAAGGACGCCGTCGAGCGCGTCGAATGCGACGCCATGCTGCCGTTCTTCGGCCTCACGATGAAGCTCGGCCCTGTGGCGGACTGGGGCCTGAAGATGGACGACGAATTGATCCCCGTCGACACCGCCGCATTCGAAACCAATATTCCCGGCATCTTCGCCATCGGCGACATCAACACCTATCCCGGCAAGCTCAAGCTGATCCTATCGGGCTTCCATGAGGGCGCCCTGATGGCTCAGAAGGCCTATCACTACGTCTATCCGGACAAGCGCCTGGTGTTTCAATACACGACCTCGTCGACCAGCCTGCAGAAGAAGCTCGGCGTCGCATGAGCGACGTGCAGGATGTTTCTCCAGCCACCGCCCCGACGAAAGAGACGATGCCCAAGGTCACCTACATCGAGCACGACGGCGCCACGCACACGGTCGAGGCCGAGATCGGCGCGACGGTGATGGAAACGGCGCAACGCAACAACGTCGCCAGCATTGTCGCCGAATGCGGCGGCTCTTGCACCTGCGCGACCTGCCTGGTGCACGTCGACGAGACGTGGTTTGAAAAAGTCGGGCCGCCCTCGGCCGAGGAGGAAGACATGCTCGACTTCGCGTTCGAGGTAAAACCAACGTCGCGGCTGTCCTGCCAAATCAAAGTCACGCAGGAGCTCGACGGCCTGGTCGTGCGCACGCCGGCCTATCAGGGCCGCTGACAGGCGGCCATCACACGCTTTATCATTAGCGGCCACACCGCCGGGGGTCATCCGATGGCGCTGCTGAATATCCTTGCCATCGCCGCGTTCGCGATCTGGGTCTATCTGATTGCTTGCCGCGGCGGCTTCTGGATCGCCGCCGAACGCGATGACGGCGGACCCGCACCCGCCGCATGGCCGCCGGTGATCGCCGTCATTCCAGCGCGCGACGAAGCGGACAGCGTCGGGCAGACAGTCGCGTCGCTCTTGCAGCAGGACTATCCCGGAACATTCTCCATTGTTCTGGTCGACGATCAAAGCAGCGACGGTACCGCCGACGTGGCCAGAAACGCGGCGGCCGTTGCGACGGACCGCTTGAGCGTCGTCGAAGGCGCCGATTTGCCGACGGACTGGACCGGCAAAGTCTGGGCCATGAAGCAAGGTGTCGACCGCGCGAGTGAGAGTGCGCCAGCCTATCTCCTGTTCACCGACGCCGACATCGTTTACGCGCGCGATACGCTCGCGCGTCTCGTGGCTCAAGCAGAAGCGGAACGGCTCGCGCTCAATTCGCTGATGGTGAAGCTGCGCTGCGAGAGCTTCGCCGAGCGCGCCTTCATTCCGGCTTTCGTCTTCTTCTTCCAGATGCTCTATCCGTTCGCGTGGGTGAACGATCCGGCGCGCCGAACCGCCGCTGCGGCGGGCGGCTGCATGCTGGTGCGGCGCGAGGCGCTCAGCGCCGCTGGCGGCATCGAGGCGATCCGCGGTGCGCTGATCGACGACTGCGCGCTGGCGCGCGCGCTCAAGCCGCAGGGGCCGATCCAGCTGAGCCTGACGGAACGCGCGCGCAGCATTCGCGGTTATCCCGGAATCGAGGACATCCGCCGCATGGTCGCGCGCTCGGCCTATAGCCAACTGAATTATTCGCCGTTGCTGCTCGCCGGCACCATTGCCGGCATGGCACTCGTCTATCTTTTGCCTGTCCTGCTCGCGCTGTTCGGCCACGGCGCGCTGCGCACCCTCGGCCTGCTCGCCTGGACGCTGATGAGCGTCGCATTTCTGCCAATCCTGCGCTTTTACGGCTGCTCCAAACTCTGGGCGCCTGGACTGCCGCTGATCGCGTTGGGCTACATGGCATTTACCGCTGACTCCGCCTATCAATATGCCCGCAAGCGCGGCGGCCTGTGGAAAGGCCGCGTGCAGTCGACGGTAACCGGCACACGATGATGGATGCCAGCGACTTTCGGACCGGCAAAGGCCACCGCGACGAGAATTTCCCCGTCGCGTCCTGGCTCATTGCGCCGCGCCACCGCGCGTTGATTCTGGCATTCTACAATTTCGTGCGCAGCGCCGACGACATCGCCGACCATCCTTCGCTGTCGGCGCAAGAAAAAGTCGATTGGCTCGATCGCATGGAAGCCGATCTCCTCGGCGGCGGCGACGGCAACGCCGCGGCGGTCGCCCTGCGCCAAGCGCTGGCCGAACGCGCCATGTCGCCGCAGCACGCGCAGGATCTGCTCAAGGCGTTCCGGCTTGACGCCACCAAGCTGCGCTACAAAGACTGGGACGACCTGATGGGCTACTGCGCCTATTCCGCGATGCCGGTCGGACGCTTCGTGCTCGACGTGCACGGCGAAAGCCGCGCCACCTGGCCGGCCTCGGACGCCATCTGCGCGGCGCTGCAGGTGATCAACCACATCCAGGACTGCGCCGACGACTATCGCAATCTCGACCGTGTCTATATCCCGCTCGATGCGCTTGCCGCCCTAGGCCTTGATGTCGCCGCGCTCGCCGCGCCCAAGGCATCGCCGCAATTGCGCGCCTGCCTCGCCGGCCTGGCGCGACGCACCGACGCACTTCTCCAACAAGGCGACGGGCTACCGAGCCTGGTGCAGGACTGGCGGGTTTCGCTCGAGATTTCCGTGATTCAGACCCTGGCAGGACGGCTTACGCACATCCTCATGCAACGCGACCCGTTGAGCGAACGTGTGCATCTCGGCAAGCCCGCCGTCGCCGGCTTCACGCTCTGGGCCGTTCTCAAGGGGCTGACGCGCAGAACCGGTCATCAGGCGACATCGGTGGCGCAGCCGTGAGCGCAACCGCCAAGACCCAGCCCGCCGCCGCGCAGCGCGCCAGCGGCAGCTCGTTCTATCTCGCCATGCGCATCATGCCGAAGCCGCAGCGTGAGGCGATGTACGAAATCTATTCGTTTTGCCGCCGCGTCGACGACATCGCCGACGATGGCGGCCCGCGTAACGTCCGGCACAAGCAGTTGCAGCAGTGGCGAGCCGATATCGACGCGCTTTACGCCGGAAAGCCGCCCACGCATCTGAGCGACCTGGCGCGCGCTGTGCGGACGTTCGACCTTCAGCGCGAAGACTTTCTTGCGGTCATCGACGGCATGGAGATGGACGTTGTTGCCGACATCCGCGCGCCAGACTTCGCCACATTCGATCTCTATTGTGACCGTGTGGCCAGCGCCGTTGGCCGTTTGAGCGTGCGCGTGTTCGGCATGGAAAAGGAAGCGGGCCTGGCGCTGGCGCACCATCTTGGCCGCGCGCTGCAGATGACCAACATCCTGCGCGACCTCGACGAGGATGCCGCTATCGGCCGGCTCTATCTGCCGCGCGAGGCGCTGGGCGAAGCCGGCATTGCGGGCAACGACCCGACAACGGTGCTGTCCAGTCCGGCCATCGACAAAGCCTGCGCGCCGGTCGTCGCACGCATCGAGCGCCACTTTACGGAGGCCGACAAGATCATGGTGGCGAGCCCGCGCCGTGCCGTGAAGGCACCACGCATCATGGGATGCGCCTACCGCATCATGTTCGACCGTATGCGGGAGCGTGGCTGGCAAGCGCCGCGCCCACGGGTACGGCTGGCGCGACGGCAATTCCTCTGGATCCTCCTGCGTTACGCGATCGTGTGATGGCGCGCGCATTCCACATCATCGGGGCCGGACTTGCCGGACTTGCCGCCGCCGTGCGGCTCTGCGCGCGTGGCGAGCGCGCCGTCGTTTATGAGGCGACCAACCAGGCCGGCGGTCGCTGCCGCTCCTACCACGACCCAGCGCTGGGCATCGCCATCGACAACGGCAATCATCTGCTGTTGTCCGGGAACCGCGCCGCGCTTGCCTATGTCGACCGGATCGGCGGGCGCGATCGTTTGGCGGGTCCGCCGGACGCAAGCTTTCCCTTCGTCGATCTCGCCACCCACGAGCGCTGGACGCTGCGCGCCAATGACGGCCGTGTTCCGTGGTGGGTTCTTGCGCCGCATCGCCGCGTGCCGGGCACACGTGTGCGCGACTACGTCTCTTTGTTGCGGCTACTGCTCGCCAGGCCGGCGGCAACGATCGGCGATGCGCTCGATTGCAAAGGGCCACTCTACGATCGTCTTTTACATCCTCTTCTGCTAGCCGCGCTTAATACCGAGCCCGCGGCAGGTTCCGCCAAGCTCGCCGCGGCGGTGATCCGCGAAACGCTCGCCGCCGGCGGCCGCAACTATCGGCCGTTGTTCGCGCGCGACGGTCTATCGGCAGCCTTCGTCGAGCCGGCCCTGCACTATATCGAAGCCAATCGCGGCAGCGTCGTCTTCGGCGAGCGCTTGCGCGCTTTCACCTTCGAAGGCGGGCGCGTGAGTGGGCTCGATTTCGGCGATCTTACGGTGCCGCTGCGTCCGGGCGACGGCGCCGTGCTGGCGGTGCCGCCGGTGGTCGCCACTTCGCTCATTCCCGATTTGACCGTGCCAACCGAATTCCGCGCCATCGTCAACGCCCATTTCCGCATCACGCCGCCGGCGGACCTGCCACCGATGACCGGCATCATCAACGGTACGGCGGAATGGCTATTCGCGTTCCCGGATCGGCTGTCGGTAACGATCAGCGCCGGCGACCGGCTGCTCGATACGCCGCGCGAGGAGCTTGCCGCCCTGATCTGGCGCGAAGTCGCCGAGGTTGCGGGCATCGCCGGGCCCCTGCCCGCGTGGCAAATCGTGCGCGAACGGCGCGCCACTTTTGCCGCATTGCCGGGCGAAGACGCCAAGCGGCCGGGGCCGCGCACGCGCTGGAAGAACCTCATACTCGCCGGCGATTGGACCGCGACTGGCCTGCCGGCGACCATCGAAGGCGCAATCCGTTCCGGCGACCGCGCCGGCGAACTCCTCGCAATCATGGCCGAACCCTAGGCGTTTATGCCCGACACCGTCAGCGACAGCAAAACGGAAACCGCAGGGCTGGATCGCGCCATCGCGTCTGCGACCGACGCCCTGCTCGCGCGCCAGCGTCCTGACGGCCATTGGGTGTTCGAGCTCGAAGCCGACGCCACAATTCCGGCCGAATACGTGCTGCTGCGGCACTATCTGGGCGAGCCGGTCGATGCCGCACTCGAAGCCAAGATCGCCGTCTATCTGCGCCGCATCCAGGGCCTGCACGGCGGCTGGCCGCTGTTTCGCGACGGCGATCTCGACGTCAGCGCGACGGTGAAAGCCTATTTCGCGTTGAAGATGATCGGCGATGACCCGCAGGCCGTGCACATGACACGCGCGCGCGAGGCGCTGCGCGCGCGGGGTGGCGCCGAACGCGCCAATGTGTTCACGCGCATCATGCTGGCATTGTTCGGCTTCATTCCGTGGCGCGCCGTGCCGATGATGCCGATCGAGATCATGCTGCTGCCGAGGTGGTTTCCCATCCATCTCGACAAGATGTCGTATTGGAGCCGCACCGTCATCGTGCCGCTGCTGGTACTGATGACGAAACGCCCGGTGGCGCGCAACGCCAAGGGCGTGCGCATCGACGAGCTGTTTCTCGGATCGCCCGCCGATCTCGGCCCGGCGCCGAAAGCGCCGCAGCAGAAAGCGTCGTGGTTCTGGTTCTTCCGCGGTGTCGACAACATGCTGCGCGTCATCGAGCCCTTGCTGTTGCGGCGCCTCCCCTCGCACCGGCGCGCCATCGACCGCGCCGTCGCCTGGGTCGGCGAACGCCTCAACGGCGAGGATGGCCTCGGCGCGATTTTTCCGGCGATGGCGAACAGCGTGATGATGTACGACGTGCTCGGCCACTCCGAGGATCATCCGCAGCGCGCCATCGCGCGCAAGTCGGTTGAAAAACTCCTCGTCGTCAAAGAGCATGAAGCCTACTGCCAGCCGTGCGTGTCGCCAATCTGGGACACCGGGCTTGCCTGCCACGCGCTGCTCGAGGCCGGCGGTCCGCGCACGGCCGCGCAGGTCAAGAAGGGCCTCGACTGGCTGGCGCCGATGCAGGTGCTCGATGTACGCGGCGACTGGATCGCGCGGCGGCCCGATCTGCGGCCCGGCGGCTGGGCGTTCCAATACGCAAACCCGCACTATCCAGACGTCGACGACACCGCGGTTGTCGCCATGGCCATGGACCGCGTGCAGAAGGAGTCCGGAGGCCAGGATTTCCGCATCCCGCTCGAGCGCGCGCGCGAGTGGATCGTCGGCATGCAGAGCGAGAACGGCGCCTGGGGTGCGTTCGACGCCGACAATGAGTTCTACTACCTCAACAACATCCCGTTCGCCGATCATGGCGCCCTGCTCGATCCGCCGACCGAGGACGTCACCGCCCGGTGTCTATCGATGCTGGCACAGTTCGGCGATACGGTCGCGAACAGCAAAACGGTCGCCGGCGGCGTCGACTATCTGCGCCGCGTGCAGCTGGCCGACGGCAGCTGGTACGGCCGCTGGGGCATGAATTACATTTACGGCACCTGGTCGGTGCTCTGCGCCCTCAATGTCGTCGGACTCGAATCCAACGAGCCGATGATGCGCAAAGCGGCCGATTGGCTTGTCTCGATCCAGAACCCGGATGGCGGCTGGGGCGAGGACGGCACCAGCTACAAGCTCGATTATCGCGGCTACGAGCCGGCGCCTAGCACCGCCTCGCAGACCGCCTGGGCAGTGATTGGCCTGATGGCGGCGGGCGCGATCGATTCACCGGCTGTCAAGCGCGGCGTCGACTATCTGCAGCGCACGCAAGGCGCGGACGGCTTTTGGGCGGAAGAACGCTACACCGCGACCGGTTTCCCGCGCGTGTTCTATCTGCGCTACCACGGCTACGCGAAATTCTTCCCGCTGTGGGCTCTGGCGCGCTACCGCAATACCACCCAGCAGCGCTACGCTAAATTCGGCATGTGACGCCGCTCAACGCGAGCGCTGATAGGCGTTGATGCTTCCGGTGTGGCCCAACGTCCCGCCGGTCTTGCCCGACCCGCCCGCCGATCGCAACGCGAGCCAATAGGGCAGCAGGTTGGGCGGCACCTGGTCCTGCGGCAACGCGTCGTTGGGCAGACGTTTCCAGACCTGGTTTTGCCCAAACAGTTCAATACCGAGATAGCCGCGCACGGTGAGTTGCTGCCCGTCCGGGCTCAGCGTCATCTTGGCGTTATAGACTTGGCCGTCGCGCGGATCGAGGATGCTGCCGTTCTCGTAGGCAAGCCCATTGCGCTGCATGCCCTTGATGATGACCAGACCGAGCGAGGGCTGATTCTTCTGATCGCCGCTGCAACGGGTGCAGATCGGATTCGGATTTTCACCCGGTTTGAGGAACATCTTGGCGATGGCGCCCTGGTACTCGCCGCCGTTCTCGAAGATCAGAAACCAGCCGCCGACGCGACCATCGGGGTAGGTCTGCGCCCACATGCCAACCGCGGTTTGCTCCGCCGCGGCCGGAGGAGCCGCGTGAGCGAGCGCCGTCATCAATCCGGCTGCGATGAGTGTCAGAATTCCGATTTTCATCATCCAGCATCCAACTCGGCGAACGCGCGTTAGATCGTCCGCCATTGTGTTATTTTCGCGAAATTACGCGGAACCAGCCGTAATTTGATCGCCGGGTTCCTGGAGGCGCAGTGTTCGCACATTTTTGCGGCACTCTCATTACGACGCTAAATGACGTGTTTTCCTCACTGACCGTGGCTTTCCAAAACGTTTCGGCAGGCGCGGCTAAGTTTCGCGCGGTGCTCCTGGAGGCAAGCAAGAAAGACGCCATCGCCCGATCCCTGTGGGATGGAATGGCAGAACCGCCGCACGTCTGGGCGGCATGCGGCCTGCTCCTCGGGCGTACCGCCGGCTTGGGCCATTGTGGCCGACGCGACAATGGTCAAAACGGTCACCAGCACCAGTCTGCGAATCATATTCAGTTCTCCCTGCTTTTGGCCGCGCGCCTCGCGTGCGGCAGGCATTTCTCAACTCGGCATCTGCTCGTTTGTTGCCCGTTCTTGCGATTCGGTGGCCTGAATCATTGCCTAGCACACCCGGCATCCGTTGCACGCACGACTCAGCCGTCGCGCGGCTTGCCCATCAACACCGGTTGAAACAGCACGGCCGCCGCCAAGGTGCACATCAGCGATAGCGCCAGCAACTTGCCCATGCTGGCCGTGCCCGGATGGCTGGAAAACCACAGGCTGCCGAACGCCGTCGCCGTGGTTAGTGCGCTGAAAAACACGGCGCGCGTCAGGCTGGTCTGCAGCAGATTGGTCTGCCCCGCGCGCCAGGCCATGATGTAGTAAATCTTGAAAGCGACGCCGACGCCGAGCAGCAACGGCAGCGCGATGATATTGGCGAAATTGAGCGGCATCCCGATCAAGACGCAGATCTCAAGCGTCACCACGCCCGCGGTTATCAGCGGAATGAGGGTGAGCAGAACGTCGCCGATTCGCCGCAGCACCAGCCAGAGCAGGATGCCGATCGAGAGCATCGCCCAAAAGCCGGCCTCGATGAAGGCGCGCACGATGGTGTCGCCGGCATCGAGAATCGAGATCGGTCCCTCGACCGCGTTCGGCTCGACCGCCAAGACGGCGCGGGCGAAGCGGCGCATTTCTTCGTTGTCGTTGGTGTTGTTCCTGGCCGTGACCTCGACGCGCGCGGGGCCGTCCGGCGTCATCCAGTCGCGCACCAGCCCGGGCGGCAGCGATTGTTGCGTCACCGGCTGCGCCTGCAGCGAGGAATGCAGGCTCGCCAAGACGGTTTTCAGCGGCAGAATGAACGCCGCCTCGACCTTGGCGCGCAGGTCTGGGCTGCCCTGCGCCACCGCGGTCAGCGCGGCGGCGAGCCGCTTGGCGGCGGTTGCGCCCGCGCCGGTCTGGTTGCCGGCGGCCTCGATGAGACGGCTCGCCCCCTCCTTCAACGCCTCGACATTGTCGGCATCGCTCGGCGGCGGCTCGGCATTCTTGGGATCGAAAGCGCCGGCAAGCTTTGTTGCAACGTTGTGGATGAGTGGCAGCTTATCCTGCTGATCGGTCGGGATAAAGCTCGTCAGCGTCATGACACGTCCGACGTCAGGCACCTTCGACAGTCGGGCGGCAATGGCGTTCGCTTCGCCGAGCGAGGGCGCCAGCACCTCGGCCGCGTTTGTGTCCGCATCCGGATCGCGGCTCAGATCGAGATATGTGGCGATCGATTCCGATTGCGGGTCTCGCAGATTGATCGGGTTGAAATCGAAGCGCAGCCAATAGAGCAGCGGCAGGCCGGCGATCACCACCAGCGCGGTGCCGGCAATGATGGGAATGCGCCGCCGCTCGAGGAAGCGGTCGACCGGCGCCAGGGCGGAAAAGCCAAGTTCGTGCGGCTCGCCCGGCGGATTGAACAGGCGGATCAGCGCAGGCAGCACCGTAACGCTGGTGGCGAAGGCGATCAGCATGCCAAAGCCCGCGATCAGCCCCAGTTCGGAGACGCCGCGGTAGTCGGTCGGCAGAAACGACAGGAAGCCCGCGGCGGTCGCGCCGGCGGCGAGCGTGAGCGGCGCGCCGACATGTTTGCCGGCGACCAGCACCGCAGACCTGAGATTGTCGACCTCGTGACGTTCGGCGCGATAGCGCACGCTATACTGAATGCCGAAGTCGACGCCGATGCCGACGAACAGCACGGCAAAATAGACCGAGATCAGATTGAGGCTGCCGACCATGGCGAGGCCAAGCGCCGCGGTCAACGCAAGCCCGATGAAGAGATTGACGAACACGGCGACGATCAGCCGTTTCGAGCGCAAGGCGAGCCACAGGATGATCAGCACGATGACGATCGTGACGATACCGTTGCGCACCGCGCCTTCCTTGATGGTGGCGAATTCCTCGTCGGCCATCGCGACGGGACCGGTCAGCCGCACCGTTGCCTGATATTTCGGCGCGATCTCCGAGCCGACCTGCCGGATCGCCGCGGCGGCGGCGTGGCCGGCCTCCAGGGCGGTGAAGTCGAGCACCGGGCGGACGTCGATAAAGCCGCGCAGCTCGCTCGGCTTCGCCGGATGACCGGCGATCAGAACGCGCCAGGAAAAGCTCGCCGGCTCGCCCTTGATCGTCTTCTCCAAAGTGTCCGACGCAGCATCGAACACGCGCGTGAAATCGTCGAGTTTGAGCCTGCCCGACTGGATGCCGAGCAGCCCATCCTCGAGGCCGGCGATCAGGCCCCGCAGGCTCGGATCGGTCGCCATGTCGTGAACCAGCGGCTCGGCCTGGATCATCAGCGCGGTATTGCGCTTGAGGTCCTCGACAGGTTGAAACAGAAGGCCGTTTTTGGCGAAGAATTCGCCGCCGCCGAGCTGCGTCACCGATTGAAAGCGCTGCTTGTTCTTCGCGAGCTCTTGGGTGAGCGCGGCGGTCGCTTCGCTCGCCAATTCAGGCGTCGGCGCCTCGACGACGACGAAAATCCGCTCGAAGCGGCTAAACGCCCGCTCGAAGGCAAGCTCGCGCTTGCGCCAGCCGATATCGCTCGACAGAAGGTCGCTGATGTCCGAGTTAATGGCGAAATGCTGGGCGGCGTAGACGCCCGCGGCGCCCGCCAGCACCAAGCCCGCGACGACCACCTGCCACGCGTAGCGCGTGCAGAAATCGATGACGCGGACAATGACGTTGGTCAGCATGCGGTGGGAATTATCCAGTCGCGGGGGGAAAGTTTACGGGAATGAAGGCGGTCCCCCGCCTTGCATGCGAGTGCGGCCTGATCGCGCGCCGTGCCTACTCGGCTGCTACCGGCACATGCGGCTCGGCGCCTGGCGCACTGGCTTCGAGTCCCGGCTTAGCCGAATGAATATCGTGCAGCATCTTCTCGACGTGACGTGAGAACACGAATTGCGCCGGCCGCTGATTCGCCAGCGAAATCTCCGGCGCCATCGGTCCGGCGGTGCGCACGCCGCGTAACGCGGTCCACAACGCGCTGAGCGGATTGCCGATCGACGCGTTGGCCGCGGTCGGCTCGTAGCCGCAATGCGCCATGCAGTTGGCGCATTTCTCATAACGCCCGGTGCCGTAGGAGTCCCAGTCGGTGGTCTCCATCAATTCCTTGAAGGTCTTGGCGTAGCCTTCGCCGAGCAGGTAGCAGGGCTTCTGCCAGCCGAACAGATTGCGGGTCGGCATGCCCCAGGGCGTGCAATGAAATTCGCGATTGCCGGCGAGAAAATCGAGGAACAGGCCGGAGTGCATCAGATTCCATTTCTTGCCTTTGCCGAGCGCGAAGACGCGGCGGAACAGCTCCTTGGTCTTGCGGCGGTTGAGGAAGTGCTCCTGATCCGGCGCGCGCTCATAGGCGTAGCCGGGCGAGATCGAGACGCCGACGCCGAGTTCCTTGGTCTTGTCGAGGAAGGCAGCGATGTCTTCGGCCGAATGGCCGTCGAAGATCGTGGCGTTGACGTTGACGGTGAACCCCTTGTCCTGCGCCGCCTTGATGGCGCGCACCGCCTTCTCGTAGACGCCCTTCTGCGACACCGATTTGTCGTGATGCTCTTCGAGCCCGTCGAGATGGACGGAAAAGAACAGATAGGGCGACGGTTCGAACAGATGCAGCTTTTTCTCGAGCAACAGGGCGTTGGTGCAGAGCGAGACGAACTTTTTGCGCGCGACGAGACCTTTGACGATCTCGCCGATCTCGCGATGGATGAGCGGCTCGCCGCCGGGGATCGCCACCATCGGCGCGCCGCATTCATCGGCCGCGTCGAGGCAGTCCTTCACCGACAGGCGTTGATTGAGAATCGGATCGGGGTAATCGATCTTGCCGCAACCGACGCAAGCGAGATTGCAGCGAAACAACGGCTCCAGCATGAGCACGAGCGGATAGCGCTTGCGGCCCATCAACCTCTGTTTCAGGAGGTAGGCCGCGATGTGCATTTCCTTGAAGAAGGGAATGTTCATAATGCGATTATTCTCGTTCGTATCTGTCGCGCCCGCGCAACATCAAGAATGGTGGATTGGCCTAGACGGTTGCAAGCTCGGCCGGCAAGCGGAATTCGATGGTTTCTTCCCGACCAGCTAACACGGAAACTTCGACGGGACCAAGGCGTCCCAGGGCGTCAATCACGCCATCCACCAGCACTTCCGGTGCGGATGCACCGGCGGTGAGACCGACGCTGCGTGCGTCCTTGACCCATTCCGGTTTGAGCTCCCTGCTATCTGCGATCAGATAGCTCGGAATGCCCGTCTCTAGCCCGATCTCGCGCAGGCGGTTGGAGTTCGAGCTGTTTTGCGCGCCGACCACCAGGATAACGTCTACCTGCCGGCTTAGTTCGCGTACCGCCGCCTGGCGGTTCTGGGTGGCGTAGCAAATGTCCCGCATCTCGGGACCGACGATATCGCTGAACCGCTGCTCGAGCTTGGCAATGATGCCGCGGGTGTCGTCGACGCTTAGCGTCGTCTGGGTGATGTAGGCGACCGGCTTGTCGGTCGGGATGTCGAGCTTGTCGACGTCCTCCTCGGTCTGCACCAGCACCACGGGCCCGGGAACCTGTCCGATCGTGCCCTCCACCTCAGGATGGCCGGCGTGGCCTATGAGAATCAGCGTGCGTCCCTGCCCGACATAGCGCTTGCCTTGGTTGTGTACTTTGGTCACCAGCGGACAGGTGGCGTTGAGCACCGGAAGCTTGCGTTCTGCCGCCTCCTCCTCGACGCTGCGGGCAACGCCGTGTGCGCTGAAGACGGTGACCGCATTTTCCGGCACCTCGGACAGCGTCTCGACGAAGCGCGCGCCTTTCGCCTTGAGGCTGTCGACGACGTGCTTGTTGTGCACGATCTCGTGGCGCACGTAGACCGGAGCGCCGTATTTCTGCAGCGCGCGTTCGACGATTTCGATCGCGCGCACCACGCCGGCGCAAAAGCCACGTGGCTGCGCCAAAATAATCCGCAAGGGCTTCCGGTCACTCATCGACATCTCCGGCAAATCGAATTCGTTATGCAAAGCCGAGCTTGAACGATTGCGCCGCCGCATCTTTACCGAGGGCTTCGAAGGCCTTTGCGACGATGCCGCGGGTATCGAGGCCGGCCTTGGCGTACATGGCGGCGGGGGTGTCCTGGTCGATGAAGGCGTCGGGCAGCACCATGCAGCGCACTTTGAGGCCGGCATCGAGCGCGCCGTTGTCGGCCAGTGTCTGCAGGACGTGGGCGCCGAAGCCGCCGATCGCGCCTTCCTCAATGCAGATCAGCACCTCGTGCTCGCGGGCAAGACGCAGCAGCAGGTCGGTGTCGAGCGGCTTGGCAAAGCGCGCATCGGCTACCGTCGTCGACAGGCCATGGGCGGCAAGCTCGTCGGCCGCCTTGAGGCACTCGCCAAGGCGGGCGCCATAGGAGAACAGCGCCACCTTGTGACCCTCTTTGAGGATACGGCCCTTGCCGATCTCCAAGGGGATGCCTTCCTCCGGCATCGCCACGCCGCGGCCCTCGCCGCGCGGGTAGCGCAAGGCAGAGGGACGGTCGTCGATGGCGACTTGGGTCGCCACCATGTGCACCAGGTCGGCCTCGTCCGCCGCCGCCATCAGCACGAAGCCGGGCAGACAGCCCAAGTAGGCGACGTCGAAGGCCCCGGCATGGGTCGGACCGTCAGCGCCCACAAGCCCCGCCCGGTCGAGGGCAAAGCGCACGGGGAGCCGCTGG
>DASUGZ010000008.1:0-4587 GCA_036273755.1 Pseudolabrys sp. | reverse complement strand
GCTACCGCGCAAGCAAGCTGCCGCAGATTTCCGACATCACCACCGATGCCGGCGACCCGCCGCGTTTCGAGGCGCTGGCCCGGGTGCGTCCGGCCGGCCGCATCGCCTATGCGGGCGCTGCAAGCGCGCAAAAGCAGGCGGCGGCCTATCCCGACATCGTGCCGCTGCAGGTCAGCGCGCCGGTCAAGGTCGCTTATGACGTCACGCTCGCGCTGGTGACCAAGCGCAAATGGCATGTCGCCGATGCGCGCCCGCCGGCCGGCAACCGGCGCGACGCCGTGATCGAGGCGACGGCGCGCACGCCGATCATGGGGTTCCGCGACGACGTCGTGATCCGCATCACGCGGAGCAACGAGGGCGCCCGCGTCGACGTACGCTCCGCCTCGCGGTATGGGCTGTCCGATTTCGGCGCCAATGCCGCGCGCGTCCGCAGTCTGATCGAGGACATCGACGACGCGGTCGGCGCGGCGCCGGCGCCGCGCCCCGAGCCGGAGCCCGCGAAAAAGCAGGCGCCCAAGCGCGCGCCGGGCAGACGCTAGGCGGCATCCGATGGCGAGCGGGGGAAGCGCCTTGTTGCCGGTAACGGGAGTGCGATACGACACTGGAACTATGGCCCAGCAAGACCGGCAAGCGATCATCGTCCTCGGCATGCACCGCAGCGGCACCTCGGCCCTCGCCGGGACGCTTGCAAAACTCGGCGTGCGGCTTCCCGCCCGGCTGCTGCCAGAAAACGAATACAACCCGAAAGGCTATTTCGAACCCGGCCAAATCGTCGCCATTCACGACCGGCTGCTCGCGGCGGCGGGGCTTAGCTGGTCGAGCATCGCCGGACTGCCGAAAACCTGGTTCGGCTCGGACGAGGCCCGCGCCTGTGCGGCGGAGCTGGCCGAGGCGGTGCGGCAAGACTACGCTGACGCGCCTTTGTTCGTCGTGAAAGATCCGCGCATGTGCCGGCTGATGCCGCTCTGGCGCACGGTGCTCGATGAGGTCGGCGCGCAGGCCCGTTTTGTCATGCCGCTGCGCCACCCTGACGAGGTGGCGCGATCGCTCCAGCGCCGGGACGGCCTGCCGCTCGCGCAGGGCTACCTGCTGTGGCTTTGCCACGTCCTCGAAGCGGAACGCGAAACGCGGAATGCGCCTCGCGTCTTCGTTCATTTCCACGATCTGTTGTCCGATCCGATGCAGACCGCCGAAGCCGTTGCCGTGCGGCTGATTGGAAAGTCTTTGGCGGCGGGCGAGGACGGCGCGCGTGAGATCGCAGCGCTCATCGATCCGGCACTGCGGCACGAAATTGCGCAGCCGGGGGAATTGCTTGAGCCCGCAGCGCTCCGACCGTGGCTTATGGATGCGTACGAAGCATTCGCGGCGTTGATCGGCAACCCGACCGATCAACAGGCGATGCGCAAACTCGACCAGGTGAGCGCTGCGTTCGAGCCGGCGGCCGAGTTGTTCGCGCCGCTGGTCGCGGCGTCCGATGCGAAGATCGCCAGCCTCGTTCGTTCATCGGCGACGCTGGACGAGACGAACGCGCGATTGACCCAAACGGTGTCCGAGTTGAACGGGACGGTGAGCGTGCTGCGTAACACGGTGGCGGGGCTGGAAAAGATCGTCGCCTTACAGGACGAACGCGCCATCCACCTCCACAGGGCGATCGATGCCCACAAAGCGCACATCGACGCTCTGAATTCCCAGGCCGAGGAGATTTTTCAATCGACCGGCTGGCGGCTGCTGGCGCCGTTACGCTGGCTCGGCGCCCAAAGGAATCGCCTGAGGCAAGCCCGGCGCGGCAAATAGGCGCGCCGGCGCGGCGCGATCATCCGCGCGGCAGGCGGTAGAGCCCGTCGATCGCCGGGCTGCCGTCGGTCTCGACCAGGCCGCGCGTCACCAGGTCTTCCATGTGCGCCAGCACCGACATGCCCGCGGCGCCCGTCAGGCGCGGGTCGATGCCGATGTAGATCGCACGCACGATCGAAGGAATGTCGGTCTCGCCCTTGGCGAGGCGATGCAGGATCGAGGCTTCGCGCGCCTTGCGGTGCAGGATGTAATAATTGACGAAGCGCGAGGCGTCGCGGATCGCCGGGCCGTGGCCGGGGAAATAGGTCGCCTCGTTGCGCTTGGCGAGCTTTTGCAGCGAGGCCATGTAGTCGCTCATGGCGCCGTCGGGCGGCGCCACGATCGATGTCGCCCAGCCCATGACGTGGTCGCCGGCAAACAGCGCGTTGTTCTCCCGAAAGGCATAAGCCATATGGTTGGCGGTGTGGCCCGGCGTCGTCACCGCTTCGATGGTCCAGCCGTCGCCACGCACCACGTCGCCATCCTTGAGCGCAACGTCGGGCTTGAAATCGCGGTCGCCGCTCGAATCGAGCGGGTTGTTCTCGCCGATGTGCAAGGGCCGCGCGGCGCGGTGCGGGCCTTCGGCATAGACGGTGGCGCCGGTCGCCGCCTTGATCGCCGGCACCCCCGGCGAATGGTCGCGGTGGGTGTGGGTGACGAAGATCGCGGCGACCGTCTCGTTGCGCACGGCCTCGAGCAGCGCCGCCGTGTGGCGCGCGTCGGCGGGGCCGGGGTCGACAATGGCGACGTTGCCGCGGCCGACGATGTAGCTCATCGTGCCCTTGAAGGTGAACGGCCCGGGATTGTCGGCCATCACGCGGCGAATGCCGGGCACCGGCTCGTCCACGGTGTCGGGGGCGAGATCGAGTGTCTTGTCGAAGGGGATGTCGTCGGACATTGCGGAATGTGCCTGACGCGACCGGCGCAACGCGTCAAGTCGGCATCAAAATGTGAGACGCGGTCGCTATCCCAATTTAGCTGCGTTTCTTAAGCGAAGCCAAGTATTCTTGCTCGGCCGCTAGCACATCACGTACGCGCTCACTTATTCGCCGTGCCGGCACCCCGGCATAGGTCGTCCATGGTTTCATCGGACGGCTGATCAATGACATCGCCCCAAGGGCCGACCCTTCCGAAAATTTTGCTCCCGGCAAAACGATGCTTCCGGCACCAACCACCGAATGGCGTCCAAAGCTAATTGATGCGGTTTGCTCCTTCGAAAATCTTTCTCCTACCGTCGGGTGGCTCAAGGTGCGACCGCTAAAATCATTACTCGTGGTGAAAATACCGACATAATGAGAAATATTCACGAAGTCATCGAACCGCACTGCGGCTTGACCTACTATTGCGGAATGACCGCCGATATGAATGTTACTGCCAAACTCGACCCCACCGCGAGTAGAAATGATGACAAACGGATCGAGCCTAACACGAGAACCGAGTGATACTTTGCTACAGTCGACAATGACGGCGGTGCGGTGAACCAATACTTCGTCACCGAGCCTCGCGAAGCCCAATGTCTCCAAGACCTCGCGCGGCAAGAAATCGCCGTTTAGTCCAACCAAATCTGCCTCCACCGCACTCTGACAAACGCTACATATTAGCCGAACTATCGGTAAATGGCATACTGAGTTGCCTGCGCCATCGTGAGTCAGCTTGAGACGTCATTGTGGATGTGAGTGGTGTAGTACCTTCGGTCGACCCAATATAATACGCTCAAGCGAAATTGAGGTGAGGCGTGCGAATCCATTTATACACGTTGTGCTGGAACGACGCCGAGATGCTGGGCTTTTTTTTCCGGCACTACGATCGGTTCGTGGACCGGTACGTTGTCTATGACGACGGCTCGACCGATACGTCGGTCGAAATCTTGCGTGCTAATCCAAAGGTTGAAGTGCGGCCGGCGGCCTTGCCGCGCGACGGCGGCTCGTTCGTGCTGTCCGCCATGCAGGTTTTCGAATCGGCCTGGAAGGAAAGTCGTGGCGGCGCCGACTGGGTCATTTGCACCGACATCGATGAGCACCTCTATCATCCGCAAATCCTGGCCTATCTGGAAGCCTGCAAGAATAAAGGCGTGACCATAATTCCCGCTTTGGGATATCAGATGCTGTCAGAAACGTTTCCCCACAACGATCAGCTGCTTTGCGAGAGTGTAACGTTGGGTGCGCCGTGGGTCCAAATGAACAAACTCGGCGTCTTCGCGCCCGATGCTATCGAAAACGTCAATTTCAGTCTGGGGCGGCACACGGCGCGACCGACCGGCAGAGTCCTAGCGCCCGACCGCGATGAGCTCCTTTTGTTGCATTACAAGTATCTTGGGTTCGAGCGGACTTTCCGGCGACATGAGGAATGTGCGCCCAGACTGCATGAAACCGACACGCAAAATGGATGGTGCCACCGCTGGTCATGGTCGCGCGAGCAATTGCGCAACGATTGGGCGAATTTCGAGCGCGATCTTGTCGACGTGTCCCGGCCGGATTTGAAGCCGTGGCAGTCGCACCCGGCGCCGCGATGGTGGGAGCCTTATCGCATGTCTTCTCTGGCCCAAGCGTAGGTCAAAAGATGCACCCGCGACATTGCGTATTTTGCCAGCAGAGCGTCGCTGACTGGCTTCCCTTTCAATTCACGCAGGACGATTTTTCCGATTTCCTTTTGAAGGTCGAAATTACCGGTTCGAACCTCAAGCGATTTTATTGTCCGCACTGTCGTTCAATCGACCGGGAGCGTCATCTCAAACTCTTCTTCGACCGGCTGAAC
>DASUGZ010000007.1:0-6925 GCA_036273755.1 Pseudolabrys sp. | reverse complement strand
CCCGGCGCCGCCTCCGGCGAGATCGTGTTCTCGTCCGATGAAGCGGCGCAGTTGAAATCCGACGGCCGCAAAGTCGTTCTGGTGCGCGTCGAAACTTCGCCGGAAGACATTCACGGCATGCATGCCGCCGAAGGCATCCTGACGACGCGCGGCGGCATGACGTCGCACGCGGCCGTGGTGGCACGCGGCATGGGCAAGCCTTGCGTCTCCGGCGCCGGCTCGCTGCGGGTCGACTACAACTCCGGCACCATGACGGCCGGCGGACAGGCCTTCAAGAAAGGCGATTTCATTACCGTCGACGGCTCGACCGGGCAGGTGCTCGCCGGCAAGGTCGACATGATCGAGCCGCAGTTGTCCGGCGAATTCTCCACTTTGATCGGCTGGGCCGACAAAGTGCGCAAGCTCGGCGTGCGCGCCAATGCCGACACGCCGGCCGATGCCAAGGCGGCCGTGCGCTTCGGCGCCGAAGGCATCGGGCTGTGCCGTACCGAGCACATGTTCTTCGACGAAGACCGCATCCAGGCCGTGCGTGAGATGATCCTCTCGGACGACGAGAAATCGCGACGCGCCGCGCTCGCCAAGATCTTGCCGATGCAACGCGCCGATTTCGCCGAGCTGTTCGAGATCATGGCCGGACGGCCGGTGACCATTCGTCTGCTCGACCCGCCGCTGCATGAATTCCTGCCGCACGGTGAAGAAGAGATCGCCGAGGTCGCCGCCGCCATGGGCGCCGATCCGAAGAAGCTCGCCGACCGCGCCAAGGAGCTCGCCGAATTCAACCCGATGCTCGGTTTCCGCGGCTGCCGTATCGCCATCGCTTATCCGGAAGTCGCCGAGATGCAGGCGCGCGCCATTTTCGAGGCGGCGGTCGACGTGGCTAAGCGGACGGGAAGGCCCGTGGCGCCCGAAGTCATGGTGCCGCTGATCGCCACCAAGATGGAACTCGATTTGGTCAAGGCGCGCATCGACGCAATGGCCAAAGCGGTCGAGAAGGAGAAGGGCGCCAAGTTGACCTACCAGGTCGGCACCATGATCGAATTGCCGCGCGCGTCGCTGCTCGCCGGCGAGATCGCCGAGACGGCGGAATTCTTTTCCTTCGGCACCAACGACCTGACGCAGACCACCTTCGGCATTTCGCGCGACGATGCGGCGACCTTCCTCGCCACCTACACCGCGCGCGGTATCCTGCCGGCCGATCCCTTCGTGTCGATCGACACGCAGGGCGTCGGCGAACTGGTGAAAATCGGCGTCGAGCGCGGCCGCAAGGTGCGGCCGAAGCTTAAGGTCGGCATATGCGGGGAGCACGGCGGCGATCCGGCCTCAGTCGCCTTCTGCCACAAGGTCAAGCTCGACTACGTGTCGTGCTCGCCGTTCCGCGTGCCGATCGCGCGGCTTGCCGCGGCGCAGGCAGCCTTGGGCAAAGACGTCGCCAGCCAGGCGTAAATCCCGCCGCCGCGGGGGTTTGCAAGGTTAACCAGTCCATAACGAGATCGGTCGCATTGTCCGTATCCCGGCCGCGCGCGCCGGTGATCAAGGCTTTCGTTCGCGTCCCGTGAGCAGCGTCATGGCGGTTTTGTGCAAACGGCGGCGGGCGGTCGGACTGGGCGCACTGCTCTTTGGCCTCGTTCCCAGCACCGCCGGCTTCCAGGATCTCGGCGCGCTTCTCGTGCAGCAACCCGGCGTCGCCGCGCGCGCCTTCGCGCACGTGATCGCCTCGCCCTTCGGCACCATCCACGCCGCGACCTTCAGTATGCCGGATCCGGTCGGCACGGCGATCCCGCATCCGCCGGTCTATGCGCTGGCGAATTTCGATCCGGGCGACGTCGCTGCCTCGATCGCCTCGCAATTCCTCGGCGACCCGAACGCGCCGCTGCAATTCCCCAAGGTCAACCGCAGGGATAAGCACGACTCGTTCCTCGCGCGTTCGCGCGCGCCGCTGCCGCCTTTGCCGGCGGCTATGTCGATCGACGTGATGCCGCGCGTACAGGCCGACGCTCCGCTCAAGGTCGAGGAAACAAGCCGCTTCGATCCTTACACCGAGTACCAATTCGCCGCGGTCCCGAACGAGGAGGGTTCGCGCGTATTTTTCGGCGCCAGTCCGCTAACAGCTGGACAAGAGCAGATCGCGCCCTGGGCTAGTGGCGAAGCGCCGATAGTGACGGCCGCTGTCGATCCCGACATCAAGCAATCGGCGCTCGCTCCTGAGCGGCCGGCCGGCAAAGCCGGCGAGAGCATCGCCGCCAAAGGCGAGGTCACTGGAGCCGACCAGCGGCCGAAGTCGCCGGCCGAGCGGCTCGGGCTTTCCGGCCCGACGCGCGCCAAGGCCGAGAAGTGTCTCGCCAACGCGGTCTATTTCGAATCGCGCGACGAGCCCGTCCGCGCGCAAATTGCTGTGGCACAAGTGGTCATGAACCGCGTGTTCTCGCCGTTCTATCCGAACGACGTCTGCGGCGTGGTGTACCAGAACGCTGGCCGGCATCTCGCGTGCCAGTTCACCTTCGCCTGCAACGGCGTCCCCGCGGTGGTGACGGAGCCCGACGCCTGGGCGCGCGCCCAGCACATCGCCCGCGACATGCTCGACGGCAGGCTGTGGATGCCGGAGGTAGCTAAGTCCACCCACTATCACGACTATTGGGCGCACCCGAACTGGGTCGGCGAGATGCGGCGCATGGACCGCCTTGGTGGCCTGATTTTCTACCGCCCGCGCGCCTGGGGCGACGGCGCCGCCGAGCCAAAATGGGGCGATGCCAAGACGACCGCCGAAGAAGTCAAGAAAATGTAGGCACTTGCGCCTGCACCAAGCTATGCGCGGCGCTGATACTGGTAATCACGAGAATTCGTTTTGGCGCCGCCGCCCGGCACACTATGTTGTGGCCGGCCCGCGAAAACCATCGCGGGCAAATTCGTCAGCATGGTCTGGCGGGAGCGGGCGACATGTCGACATCTGCAGCAAGCGAAACGGGCGCGGTCGGCTGGCGCACGCCTCTGGTGGTGGTGGTTTGTGGCTGCCTGATCGCTCTGATCGCATTCGGGCCGCGCTCCTCGCTTGGCTTCTTCCTGACGCCGATGTCGCAGGAGCATCACTGGGGCCGCGACGTGTTTTCGATCGCGCTCGCCATCCAGAACCTATTGTGGGGCATTGGCCAGCCATTTGCCGGCGGTATCGCTGACCGTTTCGGCGCCAACCGGGTGATGATGGCCGGCGCCGCGCTTTACGCGCTCGGCCTCGCCCTGATGGCGCACGCGACGACGCCCGGTGCGCTCGATTTGACGGCCGGCGTGCTGATCGGCTTTGGACTGTCCGGCTGTTCGTTCAACCTCGTCATCGGCGCCTTTGGCAAGCTGCTGCCGGCAAGCTGGCGGTCGCTCGCCTTTGGCGCTGGCACCGCCGCCGGTTCGTTCGGCCAGTTCCTTTATTCGCCGATCGGCGTGGCGCTGATGGATAAGTTCGGCTGGCAGACCGCGCTGACGATTTTCGCCGGCGTGACCATGCTCATCTTGCCACTGGCGATCGCGCTTGCGACGCCGCGCACCGGTCCCATAGCGGCGGCCGTCGAGATGCCGCCGCAATCGTTCCGGCAGGCCATGGCGGAAGCCTTCGGCCATCGCAGCTACGTCCTGCTGGTGCTCGGCTTCTTCACCTGCGGCTTCCAGCTTGCTTTCGTGACGGTGCATCTGCCGTCGTACTTGGTCGACCGCGGCCTCTCGGCGCAGATCGGCGGCTGGACGCTTGCGACCATCGGCCTGTTCAACATCATCGGCTCGCTGGCGTCCGGCTATCTCGGCAATCGCATGCCCAAGCGCTATCTGCTGTCGATCATCTATTTCGCCCGGGCGCTGTCGATTGCGGTGTTCATTACTTTGCCGCCGGGGCCGGTCACGACACTGGTGTTCGGAGCCGTCACCGGCCTGCTCTGGCTGTCGACGGTGCCGCCGACCTCGTCGCTGGTGGCGGTCATGTTCGGCACGCGCTGGCTCGCCATGCTGTTCGGCTTCGCCTTCTTCAGCCACCAGGTCGGCGGCTTCCTCGGCGTCCTGCTTGGCGGCTACGTGTTCGACACCTACGGCTCGTACAATCCAGTGTGGTGGCTGTCGGTGTTTTTCGGCGTGATGTCGGCGATCATCAATCTGCCGATCGTCGAACGGCCGGTCGGCCGGCTTGAGCCGGCCGCGGTCTAAAGCGTCTCATAAAAATATGGGCTTGACTTCAGTAACCGTATTGTTACTTTATTGGTAACCGAACGGTTACCAATATGTCCGTGCCAAGACGTAAGATTGACGAAGCGATATTCCGGGCGATCGCCGACCCGACGCGCCGCCAGATTCTCGGGCTACTGCGTGGACGCCACCGCACCGTGAACGAGATCGCGGCGAATTTTCGCACCAGCCGTCCGGGGATATCGAGGCATCTCCGCCTGTTGCGCTCGGTCGGTCTCGTCGTCGTACAGCGGGAAGGCACGGCGCGGATTTGCCGGCTCAACGCGCGGCCGTTGCGTGCCATCAGCGACTGGGTGGGCGGCTACGAGATGTTCTGGGCCGACAGCCTGAGGGGCCTCAAGCGTTACCTCGAGGAGGAGCAATGACTGCGGCGACCGAAACGATCGTCCAGGAAATCGCCATCAAGGCTCCGGCCAGGCGCGTGTTCGAGGCATTGACCGATCCCGATGAGCGTATCAAGTGGTGGGGCGCAGAAGGGCGCTTTCAGACCAGCCACGTCGAATCCGACCTGCGTCCGGGCGGCAAATGGTCAATGCGCGGGACCGGCATGGGCCGGCCATTCACGATCGGCGGGGAATACCGCACGGTCGAACCGCCGCATGTGCTCGTCTTCACCTGGCTTCCGAGCTGGCAGGACAATGCGACGGAGTCGCTGGTGCGGTTTGATCTGGCGGAAAAGGACGGCGTCACCACCGTCCGCATTACGCATTCCGGCCTGACTGCCGAGGGTGTGGCCGCGCACAAGGGCTGGCCGCAGATTCTGCAATGGCTGCGCGCCTATGCCGAGCGCAGATAGCTGCGAAACTCGTCCCAGCGTACTTACGCGTGGCAGGCGGTGCGGCCGTGCGTACGCAGGTACAGCTCGGAAATCTGCTTGCGGGCGTAGAACATGCGCGTTTTGACCGTGCCGTTCGGGATGCCGAGGACGGCGGCGACCTGTTCGACCGACATGTTGTGGTAGTAGACGAGATCGATGACCTCGCGGTGATCGGTCGACAACTGCGCGATGCACGCGCGCAGCAGGGCGGCGTCGCTCTTCTTCTGCAGCGCGACTTCGGGATTGTCGGCGGTGTCGGCAACGGTCTCGACGATGGTTTGATCGAGCGCCTGGTCGCGGCGGCTGCGCCGCGCCGTCAGCGCCTTGAAACGGGCGATGGCGAAGATCCAGGTCGCGACTTGGCTGCGGCCTTCGAACCGGTCGGCCTGCCGCCAGACGTCGAAGAAGACTTCGCTGACGATATCCTCGGCCTTGGCTTCGTCGCCGATGAGGCGCAGCACGAAACGGTAAAGCTTGACGCTGTGCCGGCTAAAGAGGAGGCGCATCGCCTGGCGGTCGCCGTCGGCGATCCGCGCGAGCAGACCCTCGTCGGTGGTGTCCTGCGCCAATGCCACGTAGGCCACGGCCTTGGATGTCTGCGCGAGGGCGTATTGGCTCTGCATCGACTGTCTCCCCGATTCGCCTGGCGGCGTTCCTGCTTGAGCGAGGCAGTAGCAAGGTGTGGTTGCCCGCGTTTTTCGCGGAACAGAAATATGGTTTCGCCAAAGCGCGGATTGTTTCGCGCACATGGGTGCCGTGAAACAATCGGGCTTAAAACCCGACATGTGTTTCATCGAGGCGCTGACCGCGAAACATTCGGCAGGTTGCCCAGATGGTTGCCCGAAGGACGTAAGTCAATGAAAATACTAGATAAATTTTAAAACTTGGCGGGCCGTGCCGACGGCCCTTGCCGGCATGCGCCCGGCGCGCCAAGACAGGCTGCAAAAGGAAAGCAAAGCGTTCATGGCGACATTCAAGGCGATCGTGATCGACAAGGCGGATGGCGGCACCAAGGCCGCGCTCGCCGATTTCGACGAAGCCAATCTGATGGACGGCGACGTTACCGTTCGCGTCGACTATTCCGACGTCAACTACAAAGACGGCCTCGCCATCACCGGCAAATCGCCTGTGGTGCGCCGTTTTCCGATGATCGCCGGCATCGATTTTGCCGGCACGGTCGAAAGCTCCAGCCATCCGGCTTGGAAACCGGGCGACAAGGCCATTCTCACCGGCTGGGGCTGCGGCGAAACCCATCTTGGCGCTTACGCCGAGAAGGCGCGGGTGAAAGGCGACTGGCTGGTACCGCTGCCGTCGAGCATGAGCGCGCGCGACGCGATGGCGATCGGCACCGCGGGCTTTACCGCCATGCTGGCGGTGATGGCGCTCGAGGGTCATGGCCTGACGCCGGAACGCGGGCCTATTGCCGTCACCGGAGCAGCTGGCGGCGTCGGCTCGGTCGCGGTGGCGATCCTGGCCAAGCGCGGCTTTGCCGTCAGCGCGGTCACCGGACGGCCGGAGGAAGCCGATTACCTCAAAGGCCTGGGCGCCGCGGAGATCGTCGAACGCAAGGAGCTCGCCGGGCAGCCCAAGGCGCTCGCCAAGGAGCGCTGGGCCGGCGCTGTGGACAGCGTCGGGTCCACGACGCTTGCCAACCTTTTGTCGATGACCCGCTACGGCGGTGCCGTTGCCGCTTGCGGGCTGGCCGGGGGTATGGACCTGCCTGGCTCGGTCGCGCCGTTTATTCTTCGTGGCGTGTGTCTTTACGGCATCGATTCGGTGATGTGCCCGATTGCGCGCAGGCGTGAGGCGTGGAAACGCCTGGAAACCGACCTGGACCGCCAGAAACTTACGCAAATGACCCGGGAAATCGATCTTTCGGGGGTTCCCGAG
>DASUGZ010000006.1:0-15058 GCA_036273755.1 Pseudolabrys sp. | reverse complement strand
CTTGGCCAAACCGAATTCTTTGGTGACCAATGTCCAGGCGAGCTCAATGGCGCGCTCCTTGAAGTAGTCGCCGAACGAGAAGTTGCCGAGCATCTCGAAGAAAGTGTGGTGGCGCGCGGTGTAGCCGACATTGTCGAGGTCATTGTGCTTGCCGCCGGCGCGCACGCATTTCTGCGAGGTGGCGGCGCGCACAAAAGGCAGCTTCTCGACGCCGGTGAAGACGTTCTTGAACTGCACCATGCCCGCATTGGTGAACATCAGCGTCGGGTCGTTGCGCGGCACGAGCGAGGACGACGCCACGACCTCGTGGCCGTTGCGCTGGAAGAAATCGAGAAAGCCTTTGCGGATATCGTTGACGCCGCTCATGCGCTCGCTGCTGCCTGCCGCCCCGTTTAGCCCGAATCCCCGGGCTAAATCCCCGTCCGGCCTGTTGTTTCGAGGCTTATGTAGCGGCGGGGTCACGGGAAGTCTAGGAAGGGGCAGCCGAACCCTGGCTTACCCTCGCCCCTTGCGGGACAGGGGAAGCCCGATTGCCGCACCGGCGTGCCGACAAGGCATCCAAAACGCCCTCGCCCCCGTCCTCGGTGGCGGCCGCTTTACGCAGCCGGGTGCCGACGGGGGCGATACGCGAGACGTATCATCAGGCTCCGTTTGCGCATGATCTGATCCGAAAACCGGTTGCCACTTTTCGGGATCATGCGCGAAATGGTGCGGCGAAGAACCGGCGCCGCCGCTGCGCCTCACACGCTTGAATTGGGACTTAGGCCTCGGCGGCCTCGTCGTCATCGTCATCCTTCTCCTCGCCGGCCAGGATCGCTTCGGCGACGATGCCGGAGTTCTGCCGCACCGCCGCTTCGATCTTGGCGGCGACGTCGGGATTGTCCTTGAGGAATTGCTTGGCGTTCTCGCGGCCCTGCCCGATGCGCTGCGAATCGTAGGAGAACCAGGCACCGGATTTCTCGACCACGTTGGCCTTGACCCCGAGGTCGACCAGTTCGCCGACCTTGGAGACACCTTCGCCGTACATGATGTCGAACTCGACCTGCTTGAACGGCGGCGCCAGCTTGTTCTTGACCACCTTGACGCGGGTCTGGTTGCCGATCACCTCGTCACGCTCCTTGATGGCGCCGATGCGGCGAATGTCGAGGCGCACGGAGGCGTAGAATTTCAGCGCGTTGCCGCCCGAGGTCGTCTCCGGCGAGCCGTACATGACGCCGATCTTCATGCGGATCTGGTTGATGAAGATCACCATGGTGCGCGACTTGGAGATCGAGGCGGTCAACTTACGAAGCGCCTGGCTCATCAGCCGCGCCTGTGAACCCGGCTGCACGTCGCCCATCTCGCCTTCCAGTTCGGAGCGCGGCACCAAAGCGGCGACCGAGTCCACCACCAGCACGTCGATCGCGCCGGAGCGCACCAGCGTATCGGCGATTTCCAGCGCCTGCTCGCCGGCGTCCGGCTGCGAGATCAGGAGGTCGTCGACATTGACCCCGAGCTTGCGCGCGTAGACCGGATCGAGCGCGTGCTCGGCGTCGACGAAGGCGCAAATGCCGCCCTTCTTCTGGGCTTCGGCGACGGTGTGCAGCGCCAACGTGGTTTTGCCCGAGGATTCCGGCCCGTAGATTTCGATCACCCGGCCGCGCGGCAGGCCGCCGACGCCAAGAGCGATGTCGAGGCCCAAGGAGCCCGTGGAAATGGCTTCGACGTCCATGGATTTGTCGTTCTTACCGAGCCGCATGATCGAGCCCTTGCCGAACTGGCGCTCGATCTGGCTGAGCGCGGCGGTCAGGGCTTTCGACTTGTCCATGGACGATCCTTCGACGACACGCAGGGCGGGCTGACTCATAATGGCGCTCCTATATGGCCGGGAATTTCCCCACCGACAACGAAAGCTCGCTTGAGCCCCGCCACCGGAATCAACTGAAACCACACTGTACACTATTTGTTCTCTGTTCGCAATATGTTCTTTTGGAGAAACCGGTACTGGCCTGTTTCGACCCCTAAATCAGCGGGTTGGTCCCCTTTGAATTGAGGAGTGACCCTTTTTGACGGTACTTGAATACATACACGCCGTTTGCAGAATTGCGTGTGGGCGACAAAAAACAGGGAGGAAGCACTGTGCGGGAAAATCCGATTATTATTGCTGCCGCGTTGATGCTGGCGGTCACGAGCGCCTCACCGGCGTGGGCGCTGTGGGGATGTGCAGCAAAAGGTAACAATGGGACCGGCTGGGCGACCTGGGGTGGGGTCGAGACAAAGGAAAAAGCCATCGCTGGGGTCATGAGGGTTTGCCAACACAACGGTGGTCGGTGCCACGTTGTCGGCTGTAGTCCGAATGTTGATACCACTGCCGAAGCTAACCGGCTTTGGAAGCCTGCTGGCGCCCACAGCTTAATCAGCTGTCCGCCCGGGAAACCGTGCGTAAAGGACGACAATGACTGAGCCGCACGCACGGGAAATTCGATTCGAGAGGCCGCCTCACTTGGCGGCCTCATTGGTTTTTGATCCTTTTTGATAACGAAGGCGGCCCCCTTTTTATCTATCGGAACTTCGCATAAGCTCCGCCTGTCTGATGGGGATGGGGTCCCCCGATAACCGCCAATAGTGGCTGATGACTCCTACCAATGCGCGACCGCGCAGGTAGGAGCATTTTGTGAACCCACAATTCATCTTGGCTGTCGCCATCGGCGGCGCGATCGGTTCGGTCACCCGTTATCTGGTCGGCATTGCGTCGGGCAGGCTTTTTGGCCTCGATTTTCCTTGGGGCACGCTCATCATCAACGTGACCGGCTCCTTTTTGATCGGAGTTTTCGTCGCGCTATTTGCCACCAAATGGGACCTGCCCCAGGCCGCGCGCATTTTTCTAACGGTCGGCATTTGCGGCGGTTACACGACTTTTTCGACGTTCTCACTAGACGCGTGGTACCTGGTCGAGCGCGGCCAGATCTTCGCCAGCGGCGCCTACATGATCGCGTCCGTTGTTCTCTCCGTCGGTGCGCTGGTCGCTGCGCTTCACATCGTGCGGGCGCTGCCATGACGCCGACACACCCCCGCATTCCTCTCGATGTCTGGACTGCCATTTTGGGGGCGCTTATCATCTTGATGTCTTGGATGGCAGAGCCGGCCAAGATTTTCGCGGCCGCCTTCATCGCCACGTGGGCTTACATCCTCTTCAGCACGTTCAAAGCGGAATAAGGCCGCCTCCGGCTTCGACCGCGCCGGCACGCCGTCCCCCGTATTGGGAACAGCTTTTTTACGCTGACGACGCCGGCCAATGCGGCGCATCGTGCACTGCAATAAATTTTTCACTGGCTTTTTTCCCGCATTGGGGGCGGAATTGCCGCGCTTGAAGTCGGGGATACGAACCCAACAGGGAGACAATCGATGCGCAAGTTGGTGATAACCTTCATCGCGACCGTTGCGATACTGACCGCGGGCGCTGTGGCCTACCAAGCGAACGCGCAGACCTCGCGCGGCGCCGCCGATATCACGGCGCAGAGCAAGAACTTCACGCCGATCGAAAAAGCCGCCTGCGGACCGCACTGGGGCCGCTACTGCGGACCGTTCCATCATCGCGTTTGCAACGGCTACCGCTGCTGGTGTGCGCACTGCTGATCGTTCGACAGTGCGACTTGCATTCGAGGCCGCCCCGACGGGCGGCCTCTTTGTTGCATTCACCAGGACGCCTTGGCGCAAGCCGCGGTCTGAATCCTCCGCGGCTCTTGGCATGATGGCTGGCCGCCGCTAGCGTCGCTCCCGAACTGTCACGGGAGCATTGTTTTGGCCGACACCGCCATTACCGCGTCGCCCGCGCGCGTCGCCGCGCCGCTGCGGCCCGCCTATATCGTCGCCGCAATCGCGGCGCTGGTGGCAATGGTCGCGGCGATCCTGGGCTCTAGTCTCTGGTTCCTCAATTTCGTGCACGTCATGGCCGGCAGCCTGTGGACCGGCATCGACCTGTTCATGGGCTTTGTCATCGGTCCGGTGCTACGCCGCGTCACGCTCGACACCCGCCGCGCCATGATCGCCGGCATCATCCCGCGCACGCTCATCCTGATGCCGACGCTGTCGGCCATCACCTCGACCGCCGGCTGGTTTCTGGCGGTGCGGCTCGGCTTCCTTGACCTTGGCTATCCGCAGTTCTGGTGGGTGGTCGCCGCGCTGGCGATCGTCAGCGTGCTCACCGTGCAGGGCCTCGGCTACCTTCTGCCGATGAACCTGAAGCTCTATTTCGAGATCCAGAAGCCCGCCCCCGATCCGGCCAAGCTGCTACGCTGGATGCGCACCTATGTGAAGGTCGTCGCGATCCAGGGCACCATGCAGGTCGCCATCATCGTGGTGATGGCGCGTTTTGCGACGGGATTCTGACGCCGCGCATGCCGTTTGCCCACGCCATCGACGACCGTTATTTCGACGACTATGTCGAAGGCGACGTGCATCGCTTCGGCAGCGTCGCGGTCGAGGCCGACGAGATCGTCGCCTTCGCCAAGCTCTACGACCCGCAGTCGATCCACACCGATCCCGAAGCCGCCGCAAAAGGCCCGTTCGGCGGGCTCATCGCCAGCGGCTGGCTCACCTGCGGGCTGATGATGCGGCTCTACGCCGCGCATTATCTCACCCACAATGCGAGCCTTGCCTCGCCCGGGCTCGATGAACTGCGCTGGCTCAAGCCGGTGCGTCCGGGCGACCGGCTGTCGGTGCGGGTGACCGTGCTCAAGGCGGCGCCGTCGAAATCCAAGCCCGACCGCGGCGCCGTGACCTCCTTCGTCGAGGTGTTCAACCAGGCCGGCGAAGTTGTGATGAGTTTCAAGGTGGTCAACATCATCGGCCGGCGGCCGGCGCCTTGACCGCCCGCGCGCGCCGCCTGCACAGTGCCGTCGACGATGCCAACCACGGCCGGGCCCGGACATGCGGCGCGAACCCAATGCGGTCGATTTCTGGCGCGGCTTCGCGCTGGTTACGATCTTCATCGACCACATCCCCGGCCTGCTCTACGCCAGCTACACGCTGATCAATTTCTCCATCTCGGACGCCGCCGATCTGTTCGTGTTCCTGGCCGGCTGGTCGCTGCGGCTGATGGCGGATGGCGGCGGCCGCAGCATGCCGACGCGCGACGTGATGCTGCGCCTGTTCGGCCGGGCGCTCGAGCTTTACGCGGCGCAGGTCCTGATCACCATGCTGGCGATCGCCATGCTGGCGCTGACGTCGATCTGGCTCGACAACCCGCTGCTGCTGGAATGGCACAACGCCGCCGCCGTGTTCAGCGATCCGGTGCCCACGCATATCGGGCTCGCGCTGCTCACGCACCAGCTCGGCTTTTTCGACATCCTGCCGCTTTACGTGGTGCTGATGCTGATGGCGCCGTTTTTCGCGCTGATCGACCGGCTGGCGCCACATCTGTTGCTGCCGACGTCGGCGACGCTCTACGTCTGCGCGCTTGTATTTCGTCTGACGCTGCCGACCTGGCCGGTCTCCGGCACCTGGTTCTTCAACCCGCTGGCCTGGCAGTTCATCTTCGTGCTCGGCTTTTCGTTCGCGCGCGCGGATGCCGGCATCGGTGCCCTGGTACGGCGGCATATTTTTTGGGTGCGCGTCCTGGCGGTGCCGGTTCTGATCTATTTTACCTTTGCCGTCGTGTTCGACGCGCTGTGGGACCCGACCAATGTGCCGGAGCCGAAGCTGTTCTTCCTGCTCGACAAAACATGGGCAACGCCGCCGCGGCTGATCCAGTTCTTGGCGCTGATCGCAGTGTTCTCGTCCGCCTTCTATTACATCCGCCGTTTCGCCAAGCTGCCTTGGGTCCACTATCCGAGTAACGCCTTGATCCAGATGCTGGCGATGCTCGGGCGCAACTCGCTCTACGTGTTCTGCGTCGGCTCGCTGCTCAGCCTGACCGCACAATTCGTCCGTTTCGCCTATCGCGGCACTGTCGGCGTCGACACCGCCGTGGTAATTTGCGGCATCATGACTATGGCGTTCACCGCATGGCTTGCAGAATTGCGACAACGCAAACCCTCCGCCGCACCGCGCTGATCGGCACGGCGCTGGCGGCCCTCGTGATCGGCGGCGCGCCGCTGCAGGCGCAGACGCCGGCGGCGCCGATGCCGTTATCCAAGGCCTGCCAGCCCGGCGCCAATGCCGGCGCGGATCAGTCGCCATTGCCGAACGTCGCGGCGGTGCTGGCGAAGCGCAAGACCCTGCGCATCCTGGCGATGGGCGCGGCGCCGGGGCGCGTCAACGCGCATCATGGCGGCTACACCGCGTTGATCGAAACGATGCTGGAGCGCGCACTCAAGGGCGTCGACGTGGTGATGATCAACCGCGGCGTTTCCGGCGAACTCGCGGCCAGCGCCGCCAGCCGCATGAAGAACGAAGTCGCGCTCGACGAGCCCGATCTGGTACTCTGGCAGGTCGGCACCAATGACGCGCTTGCCGGCGTGCCGGCCGACGAATTCGCCGACACGGTGCGCCAACAGATCGCCTGGCTCAAGGCGCACAAGGTCGATGTCGTTCTGGTCGGCCTGCAATTCGCCAAGGAGATGCTGCGCGACGCGCACTACGTCAAGATCCGCGAGACGCTGCGCAAAGTGGCGGCGCAAGAGAACGTGATCGTCATCCGCTTCTTCGAGGCGATGGAAATTATCAACAAAGTGCAGGGCGACGGGTCCGAGCCGGCGGCCGAGGAATTTTCGCGCGACGAGGCCGGCTACAACTGCCTGGCGCAATATGTCGCGCAGGCGATCACCCTCGGCGTTTTCGCCAAGAACCTGCCGAAACAGCCGGCGCCGAAATAGCTAGACGCCCAGATACCGCTGCAGCACGTCCGGATTGGCCTTGATCTCGGCCGCAGGGCCTTCGTGCACGATATGGCCGTTGTTGATGATGTAGGCGCGCTGCGCCAGCGCCAGGGTCGCGGCAAGATTCTGCTCGACCAGCACGATGGTCTGTCCCGCCTCCACCAGCCTACGGCAAGCCATCATCAGGTCGCGGACGATCACGGGCGCCAGGCCCTCGAACGGCTCGTCGAGCAGGATCAGCTTGGGATCGCGCACCAGCGCGCGCCCGATCGCCAGCATCTGCTGCTCGCCGCCGGACAGGTCCGTGCCGCGGCTCAGCCGCCGCTCGCGCAGCCGCGGAAACATCTCATAGACGCGCTCCAGCGGCCAGCGCTTGGGCGCGGTCAGCCCCGCGAGGACGATATTTTCCTCGACGTTCAGGCTGCCGAAGATGCGTCGATCCTCGTGCACAAGCTGCATTCCAGCCTGCGCGATGGTATGGCTCTTCTGGCCAACGATTTCGACGCCGTCGAAATTGACGGAGCCTGAGCGCGGCGTCACGACTCCCATCAAGCTCTTCAAGGTCGTGCTCTTGCCGGCGCCGTTGCGCCCGAGCAGCGCCACCACCTCGTGCGCCTCGACGCGTAAGCCGACGTCGAACAGAATGTGCGAGTCGCCGTAATAGCTGTTTAGCCCTTTGACCTCGAGCAGGCTCATTTTTCGAGCACTCCCCCGAGATAGGCTTCCTGCACGGTGGCGTTGCCCTTGATGTCCTGCGGCGTACCTTCGACCAGCACGCGCCCCTCCTGCAACACCGTCACGCGCTCCGCCAATTCGAACAGCGCATCCATGTCGTGATCGATGATGATCATGGTGCGGCCCCGGCTGATCGACTTCAAGAGCTTCACCGTCTCGACGCGCTCGCGCGGGCTCATGCCGGCGAGCGGCTCGTCGAGCAGCAAAAGACTCGGGCTCGTCGCGAGCGCGAGGCCGACTTCCAGCCGGCGCTTCTCGCCGTAAGCAAGCTCGGACACCGGCGCGTCGGCCCGCTCGGTCAGATTGACCAGCTCGAGGGTGTGCTCGACCTGCCCGACCAGGCCCGGAATGCTTTCCGGCCGCTTGAACAGATCAAGCCTGAATTTGCCGCGCAATTCCGCGAGCGCCGCAATGGTCAGGTTCTCGCGCACCGTCAGCCGGTTGAACAACTGGTTGATCTGATAGCTCTTGGTCAGACCGAGCTGGCAGACGTCGGTGACCGTCATACCGGTGATGTCGCGGCCCTCGAACACGATTTGGCCGGAGGTCGGCGGCACTTCGCACGTCAGCATCTTGAAGAATGTGGTCTTGCCCGCGCCATTCGGACCGATGATGCCGCGCAGTTCGCCGTGGTTGACGGTGAAATTGATGTCGGTGTTGGCGAGCACGCCGCCATAATGCTTTGTGAGACCCGTCGCCTGCAGAATCGGGCCCGATTTATTGTCGGTCTCGCGGTGGCGCGCCGGCATCGCCACGACGTCGGGCTCGCGCGCAATTGCCGCTTCCGCGGCTTTCTGCTCTTCCTCGGCGGTGATGCCGGGAATGGGCGCATCCTCTTGCGGTTCGGCGTCCTTGCGGCCGCGGCCGGCGAAATAATTGTAGAGATCCTCGATGCCGCCGATCAGGCCGCGGCGCAGGAAACAGATGAGCAGCACGAATACGAGGCCGAGGACGAGCTTCCAGGAGGCGCCGAGATTGACCGTCGTCTGCAGGAAATCCTGCAGATACAGCCAGACGATCGCGCCCACCAGGGGCCCGAACAACGTGCCGGCGCCACCGATCGCGGTCTGCATGACGAGTTGTCCCGACGTGTCGAACATGAAGGCGTCGGGCGGCATGAAACCCTGCATCAAGCCCAGCAATCCGCCGGCGAAACCCGCATAGGCGGCGGCGATGACGAAGGCGGTCAGCTTATAGCTATGAATATTGTGCCCGACCGCGGCGGCGCGCAGCGGGTTGTCGCGGATGGCGCGAAGAACCGCGCCGACCGGCGAGCGCACGATGCGCACCGCCAGCACGGTGCCGACGAAATACCAGAAGGCGAGAAACGAATAGAGCGTCCAATCGGTGTTGAAGCGGATTGTCGTAAAGCCGAGATAGAGCGACGGCGACGGCACACCGGGAAGACCGTTCTCGCCGCCGGTCCATGCCGACAGCGGATTGAATTCGACGAAAAAAAACACCTCAGCGATCGCCACGGTAATCATGGCGAAGTAGATACCGGTACGCCGAAGCGCAACCAATCCGACCAGATAGCCGACGACGGTGGCGACGATCGTGCCGACAAACAGCGACGGCATCACGTAGGGAAAATTCACGATCGTCAGCAGGTAGGCGGCGACCATGCCGCCGGTGCCGAAGAACGCCGATTGGCCGAATGATAGCAGCCCCGTGAACCCGAACAGGATATCGAAGCCGAGCCCGAACATGCCCCAGACCAGGATGCGGTTGATCGTGGTCGGGGTGAATCCGAGATACGGCAGCACGAACGGCGCGGCGATCAACGCGGCGGCGGTCAGGGCCTCGACGAGAAAAGGGCGCTGCCTGAGCATCAGAGGGCCGTACTCATTCGCGGCCGGCGGAGCCGAGCAGGCCGTACGGCCGCAGCACCAGGACAAGGGTCATCGCCACGAACAGCATCACATAGGCATAACCCGGGTTGAACATCGACGTGATGCTGATGATCTCGCCGGCGACAAGCCCGCCGATGACGGCGCCGGGGAACGAGCCGACGCCGCCGATCACGACGACGACGAAGGTCTGCACCAGGATCGCCTCGCCGACGTCGGGCGCGATCGAAACCACCGGTGCGTTGACGATGCCGGCGAAGCCCGCCGCCATGGCGCCGATGCCGAACACCAGCATGAAGACCTTGTAGACGTCGATGCCGAGCGAATCGACCATCACGGAATCCTCGATGCCGGCGCGCACGATCATGCCGATGCGGGTGCGGTAGAGGACGACGTAAAGCGAAAGCAGCGCAAACGCGACGATGCCGAGCAGCGCAATGCGGTAAGTCGGATAGAACATGAAGCCGAGATTCATGATGCCGACGAGCGGCGGCGGCGGCGGCACGGCCTTCGACAGGCTGCCGAAAAAGAAGCGCACCGCCTCCACGAACACGATGCCGAGCCCGAACGTAACCAGCAGCTGGTCCTCATGCGGGCGCTTGTAGAAGGAGCGGATGACCACGCGCTCCACCAGCACGCCGACGACCATGACGAAAACCGCGCCGGAAAAGACCGCGACGATGAAGGAGCCGGTGTAGCTGTACGCCACCCAGCCGGCGTAGCCGCCGAGCATGAACATGGCGCCGTGCGCGAGGTTGAGCACGCCGAGCGTGCCATAGATGATCGTCAGCCCAGACGAGATCAACGCGAGCAGCGCGCCCAGCACCAGCCCGTTGAAGCATTGCGAAATGAAATTAGGCCAATTGATCACGGCGGACCCGTCGGTGGGAGCATATGCGCTCGCTCCGCTCGTCCCCGCGGAAGCGGAGACCCAGGGCGACACATGCGAAGATGAATCGCTTGGCCCTGGATTCCCGTTTCCGCGAGAACGAGCGGAACGCTTGAGCGGCTAGATCAGACGTAGTCGCCGAGCTTGCAGCCGAACGCATCCGGCTTCTGCATCAGTCCCGCGCCTGGCACGACCTCGAGGACTTCCCAGTAGTCCTCCTTGTTCTTCATCGCCTTGGGCGCCTTGCCCTTGACGATGATCACCGGGCGCACGAGCTGGTGGTCTTCCTTGCGGAAATAGACCTCGCCGACGGTCGAGTCGAACTTCTCGCCCTTCTCGTATTCCTTGATGACGTCCGGCGGATAGAACGAGCCCGCCGCCGACACCATGCGCGCCCAGATGGCGAACGACATGTAGGCGTTGTTGGCGCCCCATTCCGGCTTGTAGCCGTACTTCTTGTCGAAGGCCTGGACGAACATCTTGGCCAGCGGATACTTGTCTTCCAGCGTCCACCAGAAGTCGGTGGCGGCGTAGACGTTTTCCATCAGCTCCGGACCCGCTTCCTTGGCGAGGAACGGGATCTGATAGGGGATCACCATCTGCATCTTCGGCGTCACGCCGAACTGCTTGCACTGCTGCACCGACAGCACCGCGTCGCGGCCCCAGTTGACGTTGATGATGACGTCGGCGCCGGAGTTGGCGATGTTGGTGATGTACTGGCTGAAGTCCTGCGTGCCGAGCGGCGAGACTTGGTTGGTCACCTGCGTCCAGCCGCCGTTCTTGGTCAGGTAGTCGTTCACCGACTTGGTCACGGTGTGGCCGTAGGTGTAGTCCGGCGTCATGAACGCCGCCTTCTTGCCCTTGCCGTAGGCCTTCACCAGCACCGGGCCGATCGCGTTGGCCGCGGTCTCGCCGTAGAAATTCTGGCGGAAGCCGTAGCGCACGCAGTCCTTGCCGGTGGTGTCGTTGGAGCCGGAGATGCCGGTGACGTAGAGGACGTGCTCGCGCTGCGCGAACTTGTTGAGCGCGACCGCGACCGCCGACGACGTCGAGCCGGTCATCAGGATGACCTTGTTCTGGTTGATGAAGGTCTGGATTTCCTGCACCGCTTGGTTCGGCTTGGCGGCCGAGTCGGCCGACAGCAGGTTCACCTTCTTGCCGAGCAGGCCCTTGGTGACCTTGGGCGCGATCTTCTTGAGCAGCGGATCGCCGTTGTTGATGTGTTCGACCGCGAGCTGCCAGCCTTTCAGCTCGTCCTCGCCCTGCACCGCGTAGGTGCCGGTGCGCGGCACCGCGGCGGCGACGTTCACGGTGTCGCCCTTGGAGCCATCCGGCCAGGTGCCGATCGCCGGCTTGTCCTCGCCGAAGGCGGGCATGACGAAGCCGCCGGGCAGCAGAACCCCGCCGGCCAGTCCGGCGCCGGCTTGCAGCAGCGCGCGGCGCGAGACGCTATTTCGTTCGTGATCCTGTCGTGACATAGGTCGTCCTCCCTGTAAGATTTTTTGGATTATTTGATCCGAGTCGCCCCTCGGCCTCGTCGTCTCCTGTCCGTATGTACCCCCCATGGCGAAACGGTGTTCCGCGAGCGAACGGTCATTGCCATCTGCAACAGCGCCGCCGTCAATGCCACTTTCGTCGAGGGGCGCGAGTGGGCAATCATAGCCTGCGTTTCGCTGACCGCGAAGTTCCACCCGGCGCTGCTGCGATGCACAAGAGCCGACACGATTTATGCGTCAGACTATTGTCTGGGATTAGCATTCAGGCCGCCGCGGTGACGGCATACCACGCCTCTTCGGCCGCGCGCTGAGGCCCACGCCGGCTCAACCGAGCGACGATAAAGGGAATCTTGCGCTTCTATGGTTGCAATGGCAGATTTTGCCCGTTTTGGCGCGTTCGGTGCCGACGGGGGTCGTTATGTGTCGTTTATTCCGGTTCAGAACCAAATCGACTGTGCAGTACTCGACCGACGAGGAAAAGGTTTTCGAAGCGACCAAGCACATCGGACCCGCCATTATTTGGTTCGCGATCGGCGGACTTCTCGCGGTGCTGGCATGGGCTATCGGCCTCGGCGTCGAAAACGGCGGATTCAGCTGGGCCAAATTCTTTCAGACCATCGGCCTTTTCGTGCTGATCGCCGGCGCCGCCGGCGCGGTCGGCGGCCTGCTGGGATTTTTGTTTGGCGTCCCGCGCACCCGCGAAGCGGCCGCGGCAATCCAGCAAGGCACGACGGCCGAGGCGCGGCGCGCGGTGCTCGCCGCCAACACCAATCTCGAGCGCGTCTCCGACTGGCTGACGACGCTGCTGCTCGGCGCGACGCTGGTTCAGATCAAGCCGCTGATCGAATGGGTCGGCGGGCTCGGCGCCAACTTGCAAGACCACACCGTCGAGACCCTGATGCCGATCGTCGTCGTCTATTTCCTGGTCGTCGGCTTCCTCGGCGTCTACCTGATGACGCGGCTTTACCTGACCTACTCGCTGCAATTGATGCTGAATCTCGGGCTTGAGGCCGCGCCGCCGCTGGCGCTCGACGCGACCACGAGCGCTTTGACCGAGGCGCTGAGCAGCGGCGACACAGGCAAGCTGCGGGCCGCGCTGGCCACCTTCGATCAGCAGAAGAGCCAGCCCGATGTCGCCGCCAGTCCGGCGGCGAACGGACTTGCGGCGCGCGCGACGGCCGTGCTGGTCAAGGCTCCCGGCGTCGCCGCCGGCGAAAAGACGGCGCTGCTTGCCGCGATTCCCGATCTGCTCGGAAAGGCAACAGCGGACGCCACCGTGAAGCAGTCGCTGCAGGCCGATCCCGTACGCAAGGAATTGCAGGATTTGGACGCCGCCACGCAAGCCAAGGTCGATGCGCTGCTGAAATAGCGCGCCCGCTCAGCCCAGGTTCAATTCCACCTCGGCGTTAGCCGAGGTTCAATTCCTTGAAGAAGTCATTGCCCTTGTCGTCGATGACGATGAAGGCGGGGAAGTCCTCGACCTCGATCTTCCAGATCGCCTCCATGCCGAGCTCGGGGTATTCCTGCACCTCGACTTTCTTGATGCAGAACTCGGCGAGGTTCGCCGCCGCGCCGCCGATGGAGGCGAGATAAAAGCCGCCGTGCTTCTTGCAGGCCTCGCGCACGGCGGCTGAGCGGTTGCCTTTGGCGACCGAGATCATCGAGCCGCCGGCCGCCTGAAACGCATCGACGTAAGAGTCCATTCGTCCCGCGGTGGTCGGGCCGAACGCGCCCGAGGCGTAGCCTTCCGGCGTCTTTGCCGGCCCGGCGTAATAGACCGGGTGGTTCTTGAAGTAGTCGGGCAGCCCCTGCCCTTTTTCCAGCCGCTCGCGCAGCTTGGCGTGCGCGAGATCGCGCGCCACGATCATGGTGCCGCTAAGCGACAGCCGCGTCTTCACCGGATATTTCGACAGCATCGCCAGAATTTCTTTCATCGGCTGGCGTAGGTCGACCTTGACCACCGCGCCGCCCAATTTCTCCTGATCGACGTCGGGCAGATATTGCGCCGGGTGCTCCTCGAGCTGTTCGAGAAAGACGCCATCTTTGGTGATCTTGCCGAGCGCCTGGCGGTCGGCCGAGCACGACACGCCAAGACCGATGGGAAGAGAAGCGCCATGCCGCGGCAGCCGGATGACGCGCACGTCGTGGCAGAAATATTTGCCGCCGAACTGCGCGCCGACGCCGGTCGACTGCGTCAGCTTCAGCACTTCTTTTTCCATCGCGAGATCGCGGAACGCATGGCCGTCCTCGCTGCCCTTGGTCGGCAGCGCGTCATAGTAATGAGTGGAGGCGAGCTTCACCGTCTTCATGGTCAATTCGGCCGAGGTGCCGCCGATGACGATGGCGAGGTGATAGGGCGGGCATGCCGCGGTGCCGAGCGTCAGGACCTTCTCCTTCAGGAACGCGATCAGGCGGTCGTGGGTGAGGATCGACGGCGTCGCCTGGAACAGAAACGACTTGTTGGCCGAGCCGCCGCCTTTAGCGACGAACAAAAATTTGTAAGCGTCGTCGCCTTCCGCGTAGATCTCGACCTGCGCCGGCATGTTCGACTTGGTGTTCTTCTCCTCGAACATCGAGATCGGCGCAAGCTGCGAATAGCGCAGGTTCTTTTTGAGATACGCGTCGCGCGCGCCCTCGGCGAGCGCCGCCTCGTCGGAACCCTCGGTGAAGACGTTGCGGCCCTTCTTGCCCATGATGATCGCCGTGCCGGTGTCCTGGCACATCGGCAGCACGCCGCCGGCGGCGATGTTGGCGTTCTTGAGCAGATCGTAGGCGACGAACTTGTCGTTCGCCGTCGAGTCCGCGTCGTCGAGGATGGCGCGCAATTGCTTGAGGTGCGCCGGACGCAGCAGATGATTGATGTCGACGAAGGCGGCTTCGGCCAGCGCGCGGATCGCCTCGCGCTCGATCACCAGCATGTCGCGGCCCATCACCTTCTCGACGCGCACGCCGCCCTTGGCGGCGCCGGCAATGTCGAGCTTGCGGTATTTGGTCGTGTCCGGCCCGAGCGGAAACAGCGGCGTGTGGTGGTACGGCGGGACGGGCGTGGCGACGGGGGCGTTCATGGCAGCGCTCTCGGTTAGGTTTCGACCATTATTAGCGCGCCTTCCTCGTCGCGTCATGGCCGGACCTGTCCCGGCCATCCGCGTCTTTTTTGCCTATTCTACAATCACTTAGGCAAATCTGCGCTATATTTGTTGCAGCGCAAAGATCGTGTGCGCCGTCCTCCTATCGTGCCCCCGAAAAAGAACTGAGCGAACGGGGTGCAGCCATGAGACTTCCCAAAGACCG
>DASUGZ010000005.1:0-3492 GCA_036273755.1 Pseudolabrys sp. | reverse complement strand
CAGCAGCGCCATCGCGCCGATACCCGCGCCGATGACCGAGGCGACGATCAATTCGACAAAGGCGCGGTTGAACGGCGGCAGTTGCGAGCGGTCGGTGAGCGCGGCGAGCATGGTCGCCGGCATCAGCGCAACGAGATTGGACACCGCGGCCGCCTGCGGCGGCAGGCCGGCGAGAATCATCGCCGGATAAACCACGACCGCCGCGCCGCCGATGATCGAGGCAAGCAGGCCGGCGATCACGCCGGCGCCGACGAGAAGGGAGAAAGCGAAGAGGGTCACTGCAGATTTCCGGCGGCGTCACCCACTCCGTTCGTTCCCGCGCAAGCGGGAACCCAGAGCGACATGAACGGCTGGTGTTTTTGGCCCCTGGATCCCCGCTTTCGCGGGGACGAACGGAATGATGGGAGCACTTTCACGACAATGATCAAAAGAACGCCTGGATGCCGGTCTGGGCGCGGCCGAGGATGAGGGCGTGGATGTCGTGGGTGCCCTCGTAGGTGTTGACGGTCTCCAGGTTCGAGAGCACGCGCATGACGTGGTATTCCTCGGAAATGCCGTTGCCGCCGTGCATGTCGCGCGCGAGCCGCGCGATGTCGAGCGCCTTGCCGCAATTGTTGCGCTTCATCAGCGAAATTGACGGCGGCGCCGCCCTGCCCTGCTCCAGCATGCGGCTTAGCCGCAACGCGCCCTGCAAACCGAGCGCGATCTCGGTCTGCATGTCGGCGAGTTTCTTCTGGATCAGCTGATTGGCGGCGAGCGGCCGGTTGAACTGCTTGCGGTCGAGCACGTATTGCCGCGCCGCGTGCCAGCAGAATTCCGCCGCGCCCATGACGCCCCAGGCGATGCCGTGACGCGCGGTGTTGAGGCAGCCGAACGGACCGGCGAGCCCTTTCACGTTCGGCAGCAGGCTGTCTTCCGGCACCGGGCAGTCTTCCAGAACGATCTCGCCGGTGATCGAGGCGCGCAAGCTGAGCTTGCCCTCGATCTTGGGCGTCGAGAAACCCTTGCCGCGCTCGACGATGAAGCCGCGGATGACGCCGTCGAGCTTGGCCCAGACCACCGCGACATCGGCGACCGGCGCGTTGGAGATCCAGGTCTTGGCGCCGTTCAATTTATAGCCGCCGGCAACCTTGTCGGCGCGCGTCACCATCGAGCCGGGATCGGAGCCGTGATCCGGCTCAGTCAGGCCGAAGCAGCCGATCAATTCGGCCTTGGCGAGCTTGGGCAGATATTTGCGCCGCTGCGCTTCGGAGCCGTAGGCGTAGATCGGGTGCATCACCAGCGACGACTGCACTGACATCGCCGAGCGGAAACCGGAATCGACGCGCTCGAACTCGCGCGCGATCAGGCCGTAGCAGGCATAGCCGAGACCCGCGCCGCCGTACTCTTCGGGAATTGTTGGACCAAGAAGTCCGAGCTTGCCCATCTCGGGCATGACGGTCGGGTCGTATTTTTCCTCGCGGTAGGCCTCGATCACGCGCGGCATCAGATAGTCCTGCGCGAAGCCCTTGGCGGTGTCGCGCACCATGCGCTCTTCTTCCGTCAGCTCGAATTCGAGGCCGAGCGGGTCCTCCCACACGAAGTCCTTGTCCTTGAGCATCGCGGGCTTGCTTTCGCGGGTTTGCGCCGGCTGCGACATGAAGTATCTCCTGGATGGCGCGGGCATTATATTCCCTCTCTCCGCTGTCGTCCCGGGCGAGCGAGCCATCGCGAGCGAGGCCCGGGACCCATACTCCGCAGCTCCTCGATAGGGGACAGCGTATGGGTCCCCGCCTTCGCGGGGACGACAGAAATTAGCCAACGCTCCGCCGCCCGTATTCTTTGCGGCCCCGGGTAGGCCGTCGTCCTCCCCGCTTTCGCGGGGCAAGCTTTTTTCCCTCGACAATGCCGAGGGAACGGAGCGCCGGGTGGCGCACCAGTCTTTCCGTAAGCCGCACATCTCATCGATGTGCGGGCGCCTCTCGGCGCTCCGTTGCGGCGTTTTTTTGCGGCGCCGGGCCGCGCTTTCTGACGTTCCGGTTCGCCTCGCCTCCGGCTCGAAGCTCGCGGCGCCTTTCGGGTCAACCGCTTCTTTACGAGCCTCGGGCAAGCCTTAACGGACCGCCGTCAGCCAGCTCCTGGCAGGGGATCCTAGTGTCCCCGGGCGGAGCCCCGGCGCCGCCCGGGTGCAGGGGGCACGTCTCATCCCCCGCCCGCGGGCGCCGCACCAACCAACAGGCGTTGCCGCCGCCGGTCCGTGAAGGGTTCAGTGCCGCATCTCCGGCATTCGCCCTTCGCGTGGCCCCATCATCGAGACGTCTCGCGACGACGCCCCCAGCCGAGCCAGGCGAGACGGAGGATGCAGGGTCAATGTGGCGGAATAATGGATTTTATTCCTACTATCGGCATCGTCGTATCCAGGCGAGCGGACGTGGACCAAAAAAGTCATTTCTGGCCTGCTTTTCCGCGCCGGCGGCGTTTCAGCAATGCGTTATTTTTCGCCCACAGTGGCAGAAAAGACACGACAGGGCCGGTTTGCCTTATGATATAAGCGTTTGAATTGAGAGTGGCGGGCACTTCATGAAAACGTCTCTTTTAACCGGCGTCTCGGTCAGCGCGCTCCTGTTGGCGGGTGGCGCGCAAGCGGCCGACATGCCGGCGCGGCCGGTTTACAAGGCGCCGGCTGTGGCGCCTGCTCCGTGGAACTGGTCCGGGTTCTATGTCGGCGGCACGCTGGGCGGGATTTGGTCCCGCAATTCGATCGCCGACGGTCCGCCGGGGCCCCTTGGCACATACTTTGGAGGCGGGGGCAGTCCGTCGAGTCTCGACAATAACGGCTCGGGCGTGATCGGTGGCCTCGAACTCGGCTACAACTGGCAAATATCGAACGTCGTGCTCGGTGTCGAAGCCGATTTGTCGGCGACCTCGGTGAACCGCACCCTGCCATTTTTCGCCGATACATTCAGCACCAAGCTCCCCTGGCTCAGTACGGTTCGCGGCCGGGTCGGCTTCGCTTTCGACCGTTTCCTTGTTTACGGCACGGGTGGCGCCGCTTTCGCCAATCTGTCCTCGACCTACGTTTCTGCCGGGTTCCCGTTCGTCGTTGGCCCGAACTCGACCGCGACCGGCTGGGCCGCAGGCGGCGGCGTCGAATATGCCGTTGCCGGCCCGTGGACGGTAAAAGCCGAATATCTTCACGTCGGCTTTTCGGATCGAACGGCGGTCAGTTCCTCCGGCGGTTACAATTTCACGTTCAAGGATAGCGCCGACATCGGGCGTGTCGGCATCAACTACAAGTTCTGATGACCAGCGGCTGAGGCGCGGGGTGTGATGAGTATGCCCGCACCGGTTGTCTCCTTCGCCGATCTCATCTTCCATCACGCCCAGTCACGGCCGGAAAAGCCGGCCATCATCCTCCCCGACCGCGTCGCCACCTACGACATGATGGCGCAGGGCATCCTGCGCGCCGAGGACAAGATTCGTGCGCTTGCGCTCGCGCCTGGCGCGCTCGTG
>DASUGZ010000004.1:0-2488 GCA_036273755.1 Pseudolabrys sp. | reverse complement strand
CGGCGATGCGGCGCCGATCCTGCGGCGACTGGTCGACGCCCTGCCGGCCCACAACGCAAAACGCCGCTCGCGCCGCGCCGAGCTGGCGCGCCGGCAGGCGGCGTGGCGCAAGCGCCTCGAGAAAGCGCTCGCGCCGCAGGCCGCGTTCCTCGAGGCGATGCGCGCCGAGCTTCCCGAGGACGGCATCTATGTCGACGAGGTCACCCAGATCGGCTTTGCGGCACGCCTGCTCTTTCCCGTGTACAAGCCGCGCACGTTCCTCTCGCCCGGCTATCAGGACAATCTCGGCTGGGGTTTTGCGACTGCGCTGGGCGCCCAGCACGCGCGGCCGAACATGCCGGTGATGTCGATCAACGGCGACGGCGGCTTCATGTTCACCGCCAACGAGCTCGCGACCGCCGTGAAGCATCGCATCCCGCTCACCGCGATCGTGTTCAACGACGGCGGTTTCGGCAATGTGCGCCGCATCCAGCAGGATCTTTACGGCGAGCGGCTGATCGCGTGCGATCTCGCCAATCCGGACTTCGTGCGTTTCGGCGAAAGTTTTGGCGCCGCGGCCGAGCGGGCGAAGACACCGAAGGCGTTGCGCGCCGCGCTCAAGCGCGCGTTCCGGCGCCGCGATACCCCGACGCTGATCGAGGTGCCGGTCGGCGCGATGCCCAATCCGTGGAAATACATCTTTTTGCCGCGCGTGCGCGGCGCGTGAACCGCACAGCGCCTGCTCTCCCTCTCCCCCTCTTTGGGCTCTTAGATTCACACATTTTGGAGCCTCAGGGCGGTACCGTATTTGATGCGCTGGAAGTCATCGAGACCTCGGCGCATCACCTGCGGGCCTGGCTTACCGTAGTAGCCAGTCCAGCCGCCGAGACGGGCGATGACCCAGGCCGCGAAGGCAAGGGAACCTTTTGGGTGAGGGTTCTTTTGCCGAGCGGTCTTACCCTCGAGCTGTGCCGACACGGCTTCGAGGATTGGCTGGTCGGCTGGTTCGAACGCATCAGCGAGGCTCTGGCTGGTGGTTCCGTCGCGGGCTTTGACCAATTGCATCACGGTCACGGCCGCCACCGTGACGGCGGTGACGAACTTGATCATGACTTGCGGGGCACCGATCTCGGCCGCCTCGATGTCGAAGCCTGCCGTCTTGAGCGTGGCGAAGAACTCCTCGATGATCCAGCGCATTCGATAGAGATCGACAATCCTGCGTGCCTCGGCGAGCGTCGTGACCGCGTGCGTCGTCAGCAGGCGCCAATGGATAGGCTTGCCGTCATCGAGCGTCGACGTCTCGCGGACGTCGACGATGGTCAAGGCGATCGTGTCGGGCAGATCGGGTGCTGCCCCATGCCGCGGCTTGCACAACGTGACACGCGAGAAGCGAACCGCGAGCTTGGTCATGCGCTCCTTGCGCCCCGGCGCGGCTGGGATCTTGACGATCAATGGGCCTTGTTCCGGCAGACGGTCGACATGGGCGAACAGCAAATCGATCTGCGCCGCATCATCCGCCGCGATCTTGCGGTTCTGGCAGGCCCGCACGATCAGCTCGACGTTGCCTGGCCGCCGTGCGAAGTGCTCGTAGATATCACTCTCCCGGTCCGACACGCCGGTGATGCTCGCAGCCTCCGCCAGGACCTCGCCAGCGCGCGTCGTGCCGTCAAGCCAGCGCTGCGACTCCTTCTCCATGGTCGTTCGCGAGCGACGCGCCGCGACCTTGCCGGTATCGCGATTCCACACCTTGGCGTCGACCAGCCCGAGCAGCCCGCGGGTCGTGGCATCGACCGCCAAAACCGCATGCAACAGAAGCCCACGCGATGCGCCGCCCTTGCCGACCGGTCCATAGCCGCGCGCCTTCCCCCGCTGCCCTCCCAAGGCCAATTCACTCGTATCCTGGATCACCACGACATCACGCCTCGCTGCCCGCGTCGCCGTGCGCTCCGCAGCGTGCGATGTCATCTCGGCCGCCGTCACAAACCGGTTGCGCAAGAACCGCGTAAAGCGAATTTCCCGCGCCCGCGTTCCAGCCAGCCGGAGGATGCACGAGCACGGTCGCTCGACCAGCGCCGCATGCAACAAGGCCCCCCTTTTTCCCGGCGCACGTCGCCAAACCGCCCCAGTCCGTAGTCGGCCCAAAACATCGGATGCTCCCGCGAATCATGAAATGCTCCACGGAATCAGCCATCCACGGCCCCGGCAAGATGTGTGAATATGACAGCCGCTTGCGGGGAGAGGGAGCGTGGGCGCAGTGCGCTACTTCACCGGAAAATCGAAATATTCCGTCGGATACGGTTCGCCGCGCAGCGTGAAGTGCCACCATTCGCGATCGTAGGGACGAAAGCCGTGCCGGCGCATGGCGGCGGCGAGCAGGGCGCGGTTGCGGCGCGCCTCGGCGCTCACATGGGTATCGCCGGGCCATGAGCGCGGGCCCAAGGTGTCGAACGGCGTGCCCATGTCGGGCTCGCTGCCGTCCGTGAGCCTAACCAGGCCGAGATCGACGGTC
>DASUGZ010000003.1:0-6258 GCA_036273755.1 Pseudolabrys sp. | reverse complement strand
ACAGCGCCCATTGGCAAAGCGCATGATCATCATGCTGGCCCTGACCGCCTTGGTGCTGGCCGCCGTGTTCGGCTTCGAGGCGTTCAAGGGCGTGATGATCCACAAGTTCCTGGCGACCTTATCGAACCCGCCGCAGACGGTGTCGACCATGGTCGCCGCGTCGAGCGAATGGCGCTCGCAGATCGAAGCCGTCGGCAGCGTGCGCGCGGTCAACGGCGCGAACCTGAGCGCACAGGTCGCCGGCACCGTCTCAGCGCTGCATTTTCAATCCGGCGCCGACGTCAAGAAAGGCGATCTGCTGCTCGAGCTCGAATCGAGCGAAGATCTCGCCAAACTCGCCGCGCTGAAGGCAACAGCGGCGTTGGCGAAGGGGAACTACGAGCGCGACCGCATCCTGGTCAAATCGAACGCCGTGAGCCAGCAGACCGCCGACACCGACGAAAGCAACATGAAGAATGCGCAAGCTCTGGTCGACCAGCAGCAGGCGCTGGTGAATTACAAGACCATCAAGGCGCCGTTCGCGGGCCGCCTCGGCATCCGCCAAGTCGATCTCGGCCAGTATCTCGCTGCCGGCGCGACCATCGTGACACTGCAGCAGCTCGATCCGATCTACGTCGACTTCTTCGTGCCGCAGCAGTCGATCGCACAGCTCAAGGTCGGGCAAGCGGCGACGGCAAAGGTCGATACCTTTCCCAACCGCAGCTTCGCGGGAAAGATCATCGCCATCAATTCGCTGGTCGACGCCGCGACCCGCAACGTGCAGGTCCGCGCCGAGTTTGCCAACAAGGACGACGTTCTGCTGCCCGGCATGTTCGCGACCGTCGACATCGACACCGGCGCGGCGCAGACCTACGTGACGCTGCCGCAAACCGCGGTGGCGTATAATTCCTACGGCGACATCGTCTACCTGGTGCAGGACAAGGGCAAGGACGCCAACGGCAAGGAGCAGTTGGTCGCGCAGCAGACCTTCGTCACCACCGGCGCGACGCGCGGCGACCAGGTCGCCATCGTCAAGGGCGTCAAGGACGGCGACACCGTCGTCACCGCCGGACAGGTCAAGCTGCGCAACGGCTCGCCGGTCCTGATCAACAATACCGTGCAGCCAGCCAACAGCCCCAATCCGAAACCCGCCGATTGATGGCGTGCCCACGATGATCCGCCACGCGTCGAGGCGAACCGCATGAAATTCACCGATATCTTCGTCCGCCGCCCGGTGCTTGCGACCGTCGTCAGCCTGGTCATCCTGGTGCTCGGCCTGCGCGCGGTCGGCTCGCTGCCGATCCTGCAATATCCGCGCACCGAGAATACCGTGGTCACGGTGATGACCACCTATTACGGCGCCGATCCCGACGTCATCGCCGGCTTCATCACCACGCCGCTGGAAAACGCCATCGCGCAGGCGAACGGCATCGACTACATGAGCTCGACCAGCCAGAGCGGCGTCAGCACGATCACCGTTTATCTGCGGCTCAACTACGACGCCGACAAGGCGCTGACCGAAATCAATACCAAGATCGCCTCGGTGCTCAACCAGCTGCCATCCGGCACGCAGCAGCCCGTGCTCACCGTGAAAGTCGGCCAGACCATCGACGCCATGTACATGGGCTTCGACAGCGACGTCTTGCCGCGCAACAAGATCACCGACTATCTGATCCGCGTGGTGCAGCCCAAGCTGCAGGCGGTGCCCGGCGTGCAGACCGCCGAAATCCTAGGCGGGCAGAATTTCGCGCTGCGCGCCTGGCTCGATCCGAAGAAGCTCGCCTCCTACGGCCTCACCGCCACGGATGTGTCGACCGCGCTGCAAAAGAACGACTACATCTCCGGCCTCGGCACCACCAAAGGGCAGATGGTCCAGGTCAGCCTGACGGCATCGACCAGCCTGCACAGCACCAAGGATTTCGCCAACCTCGTCATCAAGCAGGTAAACGGCGCGATCGTGCGGCTGAAAGACGTCGCCAACGTTACGCTCGGTGCCGACGATTACGAAACGCAGGTCGCCTTCGACGGCAAGCAGGCCGTCTATATCGGCATCCAGGTCGCGCCCGGCGCCAACCTGCTCGACGTCATTGCCGGCGTGCGCAAGACGTTTCCCGAGATTCACGCGGCGCTGCCGGAGGGCCTGCGCGGCGCCGTCATCTACGATTCGACCGATTTCGTGAACAGCTCGATCCGCGAGGTGATCTGGACGCTCGGCGAAGCGCTGGTGATCGTGACGCTGGTGATCTTCGCCTTCCTCGGCTCGCTGCGGTCGGTATTCATCCCGACCATCGCCATCCCTTTGTCGCTCGTCGGCACCTTCACGATGATGCTGGCGCTGGGATTTTCCATCAATCTGCTCACGCTGCTGGCGCTGGTGCTGGCGATCGGCCTCGTGGTCGACGACGCCATCATCGTCGTCGAGAACGTCAATCGTCATCTCGACGAAGGCATGAAACCGACGCAGGCCGCCATTCTGGCGGCGCGCGAACTCGGCAACCCGATCATCGCCATGACCGTGGTGCTGATTGCCGTCTACGTGCCGATCGGCTTCCAGGGCGGCTTGACCGGCGCGCTGTTCACGGAATTCGCCTTCACCCTGGTCGGCACGGTCACCGTATCGGCGATCGTCGCGCTGACGCTGTCACCGATGATGTGCTCGCGCATTCTTAAACCCCACGACCCCGAGCGGCGCGGCTGGCAGGACAGGCTGACCGACCTCATCGACCGCAGCTTCGATCGCGTGCGCCGCCGCTACCGGCGCTGGCTGCACGGCAGCCTCGGCTATCTGCCGGTGACCGGCACCTTCGCCTTGATCGTGCTTGGCAGCATCTATTTCCTCTATGCCGGCGCCAAGAGCGAATTGGCGCCGCAGGAAGATGCCGGCATTGTCATCGCCTCATCGACGCCGGCGCCGAACGCGACGCTGCAACAGAAGCTGCTCTATTCGCGGCAAGTCTACGAGATCTTCGCCAAGCATCCGGAAACGGCGCACGTGTTCCAGATCGACGCTCCCGGCACCTCGATCGCCGGCATGGTGTTCAAGCCCTGGGACGAACGCAAAACAACCACGAACCAACTGCAGCCGATCATCCAGAATGAACTCAACACGATCGCCGGCACCCGCGCCGCCGCCTTTCAATTGCCGCCGCTGCCGGGCAGCCAAGGCCTGCCGGTGCAATTCGTCCTGGAAACCACCGATTCGTTCGAACGCCTCAACACCGTGGCACAGAATTTCCTGCAGGAAGCGGTCAAGAGCGGCATGTTCATCTTTCTCGACAGCGATCTCAAGATCAACACGCCGCAGGCCGTCGTCCAGATCGACCGCAACAAGACCGCGCAGCTTGGCCTCAACATGAGCGACGTCGGCGCCGCCCTCGGCGGCATGCTGGGCGGTGGCTATGTCAACTATTTCAGCCTCGACCAGCGCTCCTACAAAGTGATTCCGCAAGTGCAGCAGGCGAGCCGCTTGAACACCGACCAGTTGCTCAATTACTACGTCGGCAGCGTCAACGGCGTGCCGATCCCGCTGTCATCGGTGGCGACGATCACCACCAAGACGATCCCGCAATCGATCAGCCACTTCCAGCAGCTCAACAGCGCCACCATCCAAGGGGTCGCTGCGCCCGGCGTGGCGCAGGCCGACGTGCTGCATTTCCTGCAGGACCTCGCCGCGCGTTCGCTGCCGCAGGGCTACGCGGTCGATTACGGCGGGCTGTCGCGGCAGTACGTTCAGGAATCGAGCGCCTTCGTCGGCACGTTCGCCTTTGCGCTGATTATCATCTACCTTGCGCTGGCCGCTCTGTTCGAAAGCTTCCGCGACCCGGCGATTATTCTGGTGTCGGTGCCGATGTCGATTGCCGGCGCCCTCTTGTTCATCAGCGTCGGCATCGGCGGCGCGAGTCTGAACATCTATACCGAGGTTGGCTTGGTGACTCTGATGGGATTGATCAGCAAGCACGGCATCCTGATCGTCGAATTCGCCAACGAGCTGCAGCTTCAGGGCAAGTCGAAGCGCGCGGCCATCGAGGAGGCCTGCGCCATCCGCCTGCGGCCGATCCTGATGACGACCGCCGCCATGGTGCTCGGCGTCATCCCGCTGATCATCGCGAGCGGCGCCGGCGCGGTGTCGCGCTTCAACATGGGGCTGGTGATCGCCAGCGGCCTTGCGATCGGCACCTTGTTCACTTTGTTCGTGGTGCCCGCGGTCTACATGATGATCGCCGCCGACCACTCGCGCCGCGCCGATCTGGAAGAAGCGACGGCGCCGGCGTAAGCTGAACGGCGAACCGGCACAGAGGCGCGGGCATGACCCAGATCCTGATCGCATGGGCTGGCCTGATGGGCGCCGCCGGCATCGTGCTGGCGGCAGCCGGCGCCCACGGCAAGACTGGCGCCGGCCTCGACGGCGCCGGCTATTTGCTCTTGATCCACGCCGTCGCCGTGATCGCCGGCGTCATCGCCGCGCGGCAGGGTCTGGTGCTGCGCCCGCTCGGGCTCATCGTCGTCTGCGGCTTCATCCTTGGCGCGATTTTGTTTGCCGCCGACGTCGCCGCGCGAGCCTGGCTCGGCCACCGGCTGTTTCCCTTCGCCGCCCCGGCCGGCGGCATGATCTTGATCGTGAGCTGGCTCGGCCTCGTCGCGGCCGCGCTCGCAGCCCTGCGCGGTGGATGAGCGACCCGACGGCACTTTTGTAACCATCCGCGGCGGACCGGATTGTCGAACCCCGCCCGCTCGGCTAGAACCCTGCCGCCATGGCCAAAGCCCCCAAGATCGATCCGGTCGAGCAGGCGCGCATCCTGGTCGAGGCGCTGCCGCACATGCAGCGCTACGACGAGGAGATCGTGGTCGTGAAATACGGCGGCCACGCCATGGGCCAGGAGCAGACAGCGCGAGATTTCGCCCGCGACATCGTGCTGCTCGAGCAGACCGCGATCAATCCGGTGGTGGTGCATGGCGGCGGACCGCAGATCGCGGCCATGCTCAAGAAGCTCGGCATCAAATCGGAATTCGTCGACGGCCTGCGTATCACCGACGCGGCGACCGTCGAGATCGTCGAGATGGTCTTGGCCGGCTCGATCAACAAGCAGATCGTCGGTTACATCAACGCCGCCGGCGGCAAGGCCATCGGCCTGTCCGGCAAGGACGGCAACCTGGTGACCGCGCGCAAGGTGACGCGCACCATGGTTGATCCCGATTCCAGCATCGAAAAGGTGGTCGACCTCGGTTTCGTCGGCGAGCCGGAAAAAGTCGACCTCACCGTGCTCAACCACGTGCTCGGCAGAGAGCTGATTCCGGTGCTGGCGCCGGTCGCGACCGCGGCAGGCGGCGGCACCTTCAACGTCAACGCCGACACGTTTGCCGGCGCGATTGCCGGCGCGCTCAAGGCCAAGCGCCTGCTGCTGCTCACCGACGTGCCCGGCGTTCTCGATAAGAACAAGAACCTGATCGCCGAACTGTCGGTCGCCGACGCGCGCAAGCTGATCGCCGACGGCACCATTTCCGGCGGCATGATCCCCAAGGTGGAGACCTGCATCTACGCGCTCGAACAGGGCGTGCAGGGCGTGGTCATCATCGACGGCAAGACGCCGCACGCGGTGTTGCTCGAACTGTTCACCAACGAGGGCACGGGCACGCTGATCCACAAGTGATGACGCATGCGCCAGCGCATATGAGAGCCCTGATGGCCGGATTGATTCCGGCCGCCGGGCTGCTTGCGTCCGCCACACCGGCTCACGCCGATTTAAAACTCTGCAACCACATGAGTTACGTCATCGAGGCCGCGATCGGCATCGATGACAAGGCGGCGACCGCGACGCGCGGCTGGTTCAAGATCGATCCCGCCGCCTGCCGGGTCGTGGTGCAGGGCACGCTGACCGCCGACCGCATCCTGCTCAACGCGCGCGCGCTTCCGGTTTACGGCTCCTCGCCGATCCCGCAGAACGGCAGCGACACGCTGTGCATCGCGCCGGACAATTTCGTGATCGCCGCGGCGCGACAATGCCGCGCCGGACAGACGCCGGCGCCGTTTACCCAGATCACGCCGACCACGACCGACGACGGCAACCTGGTGGCGTATCTTGCCGAGGACAGCGATTACGACGACGAGCAGGCGCGGCTTGCCGGCATCCAGCGGCTGCTGGTCATCGCGGGCTATGACGCAGCGCCGATCGACGGCGTCGACGGCCCGAAGACGCAATCGGCGCTGGCGGCATTCCTGAAAAGCCGCGGACTGTCGCCTGACGTGGTGCAGTCGCCGAATTTCTTCGCCACCATGATCGA
>DASUGZ010000002.1:0-29851 GCA_036273755.1 Pseudolabrys sp. | reverse complement strand
GGCAAGGCTTGCATGCTTCGGGCGCGGTTTCTTTTCGACCGCCTTGTCGGCCGGCTTCTCGGCCGGTTTCTCCGCCGCCTTCTCCTGCGGCTTGGGCGGGGGCGCTGCTGTGAATTCCGGCTCCGCTTGTGGCGGCGGGGGCAGGCTCGCGACGATCTCGGCCGGCTTTTCCGGGGCGGGCTGCGGCTGCGCCTCGCTCTTTTGCGGAGGCTCGTCGGCTTTCTTCTCGACCGGTTTCGGCGGTTCGGCCTGAGCCGCCGCCTCCGCCTGTTGCAGGCCGGGCGGCGCTTGCGTCGGCTTGACGTCGGGCGCGACCGGCAGCGTTTCGAGCTGAACCATGATCAGCGGCGCGTTTGCCACCTGATCGGGTTTTGCGGTCCACCACGCGATGGCGACGGTCGCCGCGGCAAAGTGAAGGCCGAGCGCCAGCGCGATGCAAATCGTCCACCACCGGGTCTCGCGGGTGCGCGGCACCGAATCGATTTCGCGGATTGCTTCCATGGCAGCCGTTGTTGAGTTGGCCAAGCGCCCCTAGATAACGGCGGCAACGGGGCGAAGACAAGGCCGCTGGGGCCCCGATTGAACGTGACCTTCCCGGCGTGCCATCGTCTCGCCGCGCCGGCGATGCCGGTTGCATTTCTCCTGCAAGGACCCCCGAATGCCTTATTCGATATCTCAGACTGCTTTGCCGACCTTCGAGATTGGCCTGAACGCGCTGTCCGGCGTGCTCGACAAGGCGGCGGCCTTCGCCGCGGCGAAGAAGGTCGATCCCGCGGTGCTGCTCGGCTATCGGCTCGCGCCCGATATGTTCGCGCTCGCCCGCCAGGTCCAGGTCGCCTGCGACCAGGCCAAGAATGGCACGGCGCGGCTTGCCGGCGTCGAGCCGCCCAAGTTCGAAGACACCGAGACGACGCTCGACCAGCTCAAGGAGCGCATCGCCAAGACGCTCGCTTTTCTCAAGGCGCTCGATGCCAAGGCGATCGATACCTCAGCCGACCGCGAGATCACGTTTCCGCTCGGGCCGAACAAGGGGCAGATGAAGGGTGGCGACTACCTCAATCACTTCATGCTGCCGAATTTTTATTTCCACCTCACCGCCGCTTACGCCATCGTGCGTCACTGCGGCGTCGACATCGGCAAGCGCGATTTCCTCGGCGGCATCCCGCTCAAACGCCTTTGAGACGTGAAAAAGCCGCCCCGCCGGCAAGCGGAGCGGCCCAGTCTCGTTTGCCTACTTTATCCGCTTGGCCGCCTCTTGCACCAGGCTCAAGTCGGAATGCGCCTTGATATCGATATGCTTTTTGGTGAAGCCGAGGTCGCGCACGGTATCGACATTGTGCTGAAGCGCTGCGAGATCCGGCAGCATGTTCGGATCGCGGTAGTTGTCCTGCTTGGTGAAGAGCCAGCCGAAACGCTCGACCGGCGCCTTGGTCAACTGTGAGGCGATCTGCGCCGCTGCGTCGTGGTTCTTCGGGTCGATATACCAGTGCACGACGCGCAGCAGGTCCTCCATGAAGTCGACCATGGCGGCGCGGTTCTTGTCGATGAATGATTTGCGCGCCGCGAACACGATCATCTCGGTCTTGCCGAGCGCCTCGTCTTGCGTGAACAGCACTTTGCCTTCTTCCTTGAGTTTGGGATTGAGGGCAAAGGGCAGCACCGCGGGTACCAGCGCGGCCTTCTTCTCCAGCAGGACCGCAGGCATGGTCGGCAGCGGTGCCTCGATCGTGGTGTAGTCGCGCTTGTCTTCGAGGCCGTGCTTCTTGAGCATAGCGCGAATGGCGACGTCGACGGCACTGCCGCCGGCATTGCTCGCCACGACCTTGCCCTTGAGCTGCTCGACCTTGTCGATGCCGCTGTCCTTGCGCACGTAGTACTGCTCGGTGAAATAGCCCGGCACGCCATCCTGGAACTCGTCGGCAATCACGCGCAGGTCGTCGAGCCCGGCATTGTCGATGGCAATGGCGAGCGAGGAGTAGGCGAGGCTCGCCACCTCCAATTCGTTGTTGGCGAGCGCCGTGATCATCGGCGGCGTGCCGTTGAAGTGCACCGTTTCCAGCGTGTACGACTTGCCGAGGTGCTGCATCAAATCCTTCTTGAACAGGACGATCGAGCCCCAGTTGGCGAGCGGCGCCACCCACGACATGCGGATTTTCACCGGCTCGGCGCTGCGCGCGGGACCGGCGGCGACGAGGCCGAGCACGCATGCGCCGGCCAGCGCGAATTTCAGAAAGCGCATGGTTTCCTCCCAATTTCGCCGCGCTTGCATGATGTCGTCCGCAAGCGTCGATGCGAACGACGAAGATTGTGGGAGACCCAACGGTTTTTGGCAAGGGTGCGGAACACGGGCGGCCGACCGCAATCCGGTACACGGGCGAGACGCTAACCGCCGGTGCGCTCGGCGGTTTCCTGGTGCCAGACCAGCAGCCGCCGCCGGGTGAGCGCCATTGCCTTGACCAGGACGTAGCCGACCGCTGCGATCTCGACGATGCCGGCAAAGACGCTGGTCGAATTGGCAAAGCGCGAGGCCGTCATCATGGCGCCGCCGAGGCCGTAGCCGCCCATCAGCATTTCGGTGACCACCGCAACGATCAGCGACAGCGGCAGCGCCACCTGCAACCCGGTGATGATCTGCGGCAGCGCCGCCGGCAGCACGATCTGCCAGAGCATTTCGCGTTCGGTGGCGCCCATGTTTCGCGCCGACCACAGCAATTCGCGCTCGACGCCTTCAATGGCGATGATGGTCGCCGCCACCACCGGGAAAATCGCGTCGAACACGATCATTGTGATCTTGGAGACGTCGAACACGCCGAGCCAGAGCATCACCACCGGCAGGAAGGCGATCTTCGGCATCGGGAAGCCGACGGAAACGATCGGATCGAAAAACCACCGCGCGATCGTGGAGCGCGACATCGCCATGCCGAGCACGATGCCACCGGCGGCTGCGATCAAGAAGCCGGCGAGTGCCCGGTACAGCGTCAGGCTCAGATTGATGAATAGATCGCCGCTCGCGCCGTCGCTCCAGATGCGCTCCAGCACCGCGCTCAGGGCCGGCAGTTGGAAGGGCGTCAGCACGCCGGTGCGCGCCAGCAGCTCCCAGGCGAGCAAGAGTGCCACCACCGAACCGACGCGGGCCGCGCCGCTCAGTGTCGTGCGCACGATGCGCAGCAGCGGCGGCAGCGCGACGATTTGCTCTACAGCCGCCATGCCAGCATCCTTGCGACCAGCATCTGGTAGATGCGGTCGGCGGCAAAGCCGAGCAGGGCGACAGTCAACACCACCGCATACATCGCGTCGTAGGAACCGTTGGCGCCCATGAAGCCGATCAGATAGCCGAAGCCTTTCTGTGCCACGATCAGTTCCGACGACACCAGGAGAATGAACGACAGCGCGATCGCGGTGCGGATGCCGTTGAGCAGTTCGGGCAGCGCGCTCGGCACCACCACGTCCCACAACATACGCAGGCGGCTCGCGCCCATGCTGCGCGCCGACCACACCAGTACTTGCTCGCTGGCGCGCGCGCCGTTGAAGGCGCCGAGCGTGACCGGCAGCATGCAGCCGAGAAAGATGAGCAGGATTTTCGAGCCGTCGCCGAAGCCGAGCCAGATCACCGTCACCGGAATCAGCGCCGATTTCGGCAGCGGGTAGAATAGCTCCACGATTGGCGCGAACAGCACGTTCACCGGCTTCCACCACGCCATCGCAATACCGAGGCCGGCGCCGATCACGACCGAGAGCAGCAATCCCATGCCGGCGCGATAGAGCGAAGATGCGCCGTTGCTGACAAGTTCGCCGTCCTCGATCATCCCGATCCAGGCTTTGACGACGTCGGTGAGCGACGGCAGGGCGGTCGAGGAGACGAGATGAAAGACCGCCACCAGTTCCCAGGCGAGCGCGAGCAGGAGGAGCGGCAAATAGCGAACGAGCTGTTTCATGGCCCGCGCACGCCCTGTGCCTTAATGGCTTCGACCTTCACCAGATTCCAGATTTCGTCGACCTTCTCGACGAAGGCCTTCGACTTGTGGGCATGCGGATCGGTTTTGTCGAATTTTGTGTCGACGATGGTTTTGATCTTACCCGGCCGCGCCGACATCACCGCCACGCGGTCGGCGAGATAGACCGCCTCGCCGACGTCGTGGGTGACAAAGATCACCGTCTTCGGCGTGCGCTGCCAGATGCGCAGCAACTCGCTCTGCATCAGTTCGCGCGTCTGCGCGTCGAGCGCGCCGAACGGCTCGTCCATTAAAAGGATCTTGGGATCGAAGGCGAGCGTGCGCGCGATCGCGCAGCGCTGTTTCATGCCGCCCGAGAGCTGCGAGGGATAGCTGTCCTCGAAGCCGCTAAGCCCGACGAGGTCGATGAACTCCATCGCCCGCTGCTCGCGCTCGGCCTTCGGCATGCCTTGCCGCTCCAGGCCATAGAGGATGTTGTGGCGCACGGTCTTCCACGGAAACAGCGCGAAATTCTGGAAGACGATGCCGCGGTCGGGGCCGGGGCCGGTAATGACGTTGCCGTCGACCGCGATGGTGCCGGTCTCGACCGGCAGGAAGCCGCCCAGCAGATACAGCAGGGTCGATTTGCCGCAGCCGGACGGCCCCAACAGCGCGACGAACTCGCGGTTTGCCACCTCGAGCGAGACCTGATCGAGCGCCAAAACTGCGCGCCCGCGCGGCGGCCGGTAGAGGTGGCTGACGCCGTCAACGACGATTTGCGCGGGAGCGGCCATGGCGGCATGAAGCGTCCCCAACGGGCGCCGTCTGTCAAGCGGCACGGGCGCTGTTACAACAGTGATGTTGTCCTATAATGTGGGACATCAAACCATCCCGCACGAGAGGAAACGTCAGTGCCTAACAAGAAACTTGCCGAAGCCCGCGTCGAACTTGCGCTCGCCAACCGCATGGTCGCGAATGAAGGTATCATCGATGCCTTTGGCCACGTCAGCATGCGTCACCCCGACGATCCGGGCCGCTATCTGCTGTCGCGCTCGCGCGCGCCCGAATTGGTGACGGCGGAGGATTTCATCGAGTACGACCTCGATTCCCGTCCCGTCCGCGAGCCCGGCGTCGGCCAATACTCCGAGCGGGTCATCCATGGCGAAATCTACAAGGCGCGGCCGGATGTGATGTCGGTGTGTCACCATCATTGCCCGGCCTTCATGCCGCTGCTCGCCACCGGCACCGACTACATGCCGATCTTTCATCTCGGCGCCGTCGGCGGCATCAAGCCGCCGGTATGGGACCAGCACGACGAGTTCGGCGACACCAACATGCTGGTGATCAAGCCGGAGGAGGGCGCTTCGCTGGCGCGCGCGCTCGGCCGCCATTGGATGGTGCTGATGAAGCGGCACGGCGTCACCGTCGCCGGCACCAGCGTCAAGGATTGTGTGTTCCGTTCGATTTTTTCGGCGCGCAATGCCGAGTATCAGGTGCGGGCGCTGACGCTCGGCGGCAATATCGATAGCTTGACACCAGGGGAGGCGGGACTTGCCGGCTCGATCAGCACCAAGACGACCGGGCTGATGCGTTCGTGGGAATACTGGACCAGGCGGGTCGCGAAATCCGGCGGCACACCGCTGACGGCCAAGAAGAATGCGCCGGCTAAAAAGGCCCGTCGCGGTGGCAAAACGCGGCGCAGATGAGCTTTGCCGGCGGCGGGCATTCGTGTTGAATGCCGTCACCGCAACGTCAACGACAGAAAAACCGACGAGGGAGGACCACAATGAAAGCCTATAAGACCATCGCCGCCGCATTCGGATTGTTCGCCTTGGCGAATCATCCGGCTGCGGCCGAAGACACGCTCAAGCTGGTGATCGGCCAGATCAACAATTGGGAAAACCAGGCGCCGACGCTCGGCCAGGATGCCGGCATCTTCAAGAAACACGGCCTTGTCCTTGAAAACACCGGCTCGCAAGGCGCCGGCGAGACGCTCCAAGCGGTGATCTCCGGCTCGGCCGACCTCGGCCTGGGCGTTGGCGCCGCCGGCGCCATGCGCGCCTTCGCCAAAGGAGCGCCGGTGCGCATTCTTGCGCCGATGTTCACCGGGACCGGCGATCTTTATTGGTATGTGCGGTCCGACTCCAAGATCAAAAGTCTGAAGGACTCGACGCCCGAGACGACAATCGCTTATTCGACCAACGGCTCGTCGTCGAACAATATCGTCGTCGCCTTCATCAGCGAGCTTGGGGCGAAGGCCAAGCCGACCGCGACCGGCGGCCCTCCGGGCACGCTGACCGCGGTCATGTCGGGCCAGGTCGACATCGGGTGGGCGGCGCCGCCGTTCGGCCTGCAGGAGATCAAAGAAGGCAAGATCCGCATCGTCGCGCACGGCAGCGATGTGCCCTCGCTGCGCGGGCAGACCGTGCGCTTGGTGGTCGTCAACGCCAACGCGCTGAAGGCCAAGCATGACGCGCTGATGCGCTTCATGGATGCCTACCGCGAGGCGGTGGACTGGATGTATTCCGATCCCAAGGCGGTCGAGATGTACTCCAAAAAAATCCACCGGCCGGTCGAGCTCCTCAAGGAATCGATGGAAAAATTCCAGCCGAAAGCAGCGCTGCAGAGCGATCACTTCGCCGATCTCGACGGCTCGATCCGCGATGCGGTCAAACTCAAGTTCCTGGAAAAGCCGCTGACCAAGGAACAGATCGCCGAAATGCTGCAAATTCCGCCGGTGAAGAAATAAACGCAGACGGAAAACGAAAACGGGCCGCTGGTCGCAGCGGCCCGTTTTTTTTTGCGATAAAGCCGCAGAACTACATCTTCTTCTTGTCGTCTTTCTTCGCGGCCGGCTTCTTGTCAGCCTTCTTTTCCATCGCCTTCGCCGGCTTGGCTTTCGCCTTTTTGTGCGCCTTCGGGCCGGGGCAAGCTTTGCTCGATATCACCTTGGCGCCGTCCTTGGCCGCGTAGCATGCGTCCGCATACGTGAACTTCATGCCGCCTTTTATCGCGCACACCGGCTTGTTCTCGCCGGGCACGCAGAACACCGGCGGCGATGCGGCAGCGGCGGTTGCCTTCTTTTTGGCTTTGGCATCGCTCGGTCCGACCGAGCCGATCACAAAAGCGCCGGCCGCGGCGGCGATGAACGCGGCATAAGCGATCGTCTTCAGTTTCATCGGTTCCTCCCAGTTTTGTTCGCGTGCTAATAGTAGGAAGGAACACAGGAAAAATACAAGAAATTTACGTCGCTGCGCTGCGGCGGATCTGAACGTGCGTTCATGTTGCGCGACGCGAAAAAAGGTCGCCGAGGAAATCGTGAGACGTGATCGGCAGGCGGGAGGCGTCGCCGCTCAGCGCTTGCCCTTGGCCGCGCTGATGGCGTCGAGGATGGCGGCACGGCCGGATTTGAGCGAGGCACGCACCTTGTCGTCCTTGCCGATGGCACCCATCTCGCGCTGGCGCGTCACCGTTGAATCCACCATCAGCGGATCGAGCCCGAGTTCGCGCAATGTCGCGGCTGACTCTTCCATCTCGGCGGCGCGCCGCTCGCCATGGTTCGCCATGCGCTCGAGATTGTATTCGGACATTTTCGGCCAATCGAGGCCGGGGTAATTGTTCTTCAGCGAGGCGGTGACGTCATCGAGCACACCGGCACGGCTGGCGGCAAGGAAGCACTCCAACGTCAGCGCCTCGATGCCCTTGATCATCACGCTGCGGATCATCTTGATGGCGGCCGCTTGGCCGGTATCGCCGCCGACCACGCGCAGCGTCATCGCCAGTTCGCCGAGCAGCGGGGCGATCGCCTCGGCATGCGGGCCGGATATCAGCAGCGGGGTCTTGTGGCGCAGCGGATGGATCGGCGCGACCACCGCGACGTCGACGTAGCGCGCGCGGTCGACGAGGAGTTTCGCGGTGTCCTGTTTGCGACCGGGCGAAACCGAATTGATGTCGAGATAATAAGGCGAACCGGACAGATGCGGCTCGACCGAGCGCGCGGCTTCCAGACTAGACGCGGCCGTCACCGCGGAAACGATCATATCGGTGTCGCGCACCGCGTCGGCGGCGGAACTGGCAAGCCGCACGCTCATGCTTTCACCGGCGGCTTTGAGGCGTGCGCCTTCCGCCGCCGGAAACAGGATGTCCCAGGCGGCGATGCGCTCAATGCCTTCATCGCGCAGGCCGGAGGCGATCGCCTGGCCGGCCTCGCCGAAGCCGATGAAGGAAACGCGCGGTGTGTTGCGTCGGGTCGGCATCGTCACGCCTTCGCGCGCGCCGGGATCTCCGGCGTGCCGTGGGTGTGGAACGACTCGATGGTCTTTAGGCCCCAGGCCTGGCCCTTCTTGCGCTCTTCCTCGGTCCAGGTGATCGGTTTCCAGTCCGGCGCTAGGATCAGCTTGGCGCCGGCGTTCGCGACCTCGACACGGTTGCCGCCCGGTTCGTAGACGTAGAGAAAGAAGGTCTGCTGGATGGCGTGCTTGTGCGGCCCGGTCTCGATGAAGACGCCATTCTCGAGGAAGATATCGGCGGCGAGCAGCACCTCTTCGCGCGAATTGAGCGCATAGGTGACGTGGTGGAAGCGCCCGCGCGTGCCGGTATGGTCGCGCGTATAGGCGAAGTCGTAGGACTTGTTGGTGGCGGTGAGCCAGATGCCGGCTTCGCTGCCATCGTTGAGCACGATGCGCTCGGTGAGCCGGAAGCCGAGATAGTCCTCGAAGAACTTGCGGCAGGCGGAAATGTCGACGGCCAAGCCATTCCAGTGATCGAGCCGGCGCACATTGCAGCCGCGCCCTGGGAAGGCCTGAGCCTGGTTTTTCAACGCTGGCTTCAAGGCGGCCGGCGGCTCGTACCACTCGGTGTCGTAATAAAGCTCGATGACGTGGCCGTCGGGATCCTTGCAGACGAAGGTCTTGCCGTGGCCGAGGTCGCCATCGCTCCAGCCGACGTCGAAGCCGGAGCCCTTGAGCGCGGCGGCGCGCCGCTCCAACGCCTGCGGCGAGCGGCAGCGGTAGGCGACATGCGCCATACCGTTGGTCTTCGATGCGGTCAGCTTGAGGGTGTAGCGCTCGTAGTCGTCATAGGCGCGCAGATAGATGCTGTCGCCTTTCTCGCCGCTCTGGGTCATGCCCATGACGTCGATGAAAAACCGCGCGCTCTTGTCGAAGGTGGGCGTCAGGATTTCCAGGTGGCCGAGATGGGCGATGTCGAGATTGGGTTCGGGCGCCATGGGTGCCTTGTTCATGCGTTGAACTTCAATTCTGCCGCACGGCACGCATGAAGGCCAGAACCAGATTGTTGGCCGGCATCGGCGTAATTTCGGCGGCGGTCAGGCCGGCGCGTTGCGCCAGCGTATTGAGATCGGCGATGTCGCGCACGCCCCATGTGGGATTTTCTGCACGCAAGCTGTCATCGAAGGCGGCGTTGCTCGGCGCGGTATGCTCGCCGTCGCGCCTGAACGGGCCGTAGATGAAGAGCCGGCCATCATCACGCAGCAGGCGTCCGGCGCCGGCAAAGAGGTTTGCCGTCACCGTCCACGGCGAAATGTGCAGCACGTTGATGCAGAGCATGGCGGTCAACTGAGACTCGGCCTGTTCATCCGCCGCCCACGTCCAGGTGGCGTCGGTGAGATCGATGCGCTGCGGCGTGCGCACGTTCACCAAGCCGGCGTGCTGGCGCCAGGCCTTGATGCTGGACAAATGCGACGGGTAGATGTCGCTCGGCCACCAGGCGAGTTGCGGCGTCCGCGCGGCGAAGGTCATCACATGCTGTCCGGTGCCGCTGCCAAGCTCCAGGACGTCGCCGGTTTGCGTGCTTAGGAACGGCGCGATCGCCGACCAGATGGCGTCATGGTTGCGATGGAACGCCGGAGCATCCAAGCCGCCATTGGGTGCCCCTTCCTTGTTCCCGAACTCGACGACGAATTCCACCATAGGCCGGCCTTTTGCATTGCGCTGCGCAATTAACCTGGGCGCGCGGCCACGGTCAAAGGCGGGACTAGCCCGCCTGGGTTCGTTGTTTTTAAGGGGCCGATCGGGCAATATCCGGCCTCTGGCGGGAAAGCCCGCGACCTGTCCGATGGCGTGGGCGATTGGGGCAGAGGAATTAAGAAATCTGGGAGGATTCACATGCGTAAGCTGTCTTCAACGCTCGCCGTCCTTGCCGCACTGGCGTTGCCGGCCATGGCGCAGGCGCAAACCAAGATCGTCATCGGCATTCCGACGTCGCCACCCAATATCGTGCATATGCCGCCGATCGTCGCGCAGGAGCTCGGCCTCTACAAAAAGGCCGGTCTCGACGTCGAGATCGTCTCGCTCGGCGACGGCACCAAGGTGTTCCGCGCGCTGCTTGCCGGCAATATCGACTTCGGCCTGACCCCGGGCGCGCCGACCATCATCGGTATTTCGAACGGCGCCACCGTGAAAGCGCTCACCTCCAACCTGCCGAAGTTCGAGGCCTCCATGGTCGTGCGCGACAACGTCCAGTCGCTCGCCGACCTCAAGGGCAAACGCATCGGTATCCAGGAGCCGCACGGCTTCGCCGACATTCTGAGTCGCAGCGTGCTGCGCGCCGCCAAGATTGATCCTAAGGACGTCAGCTTCGTCAGCATCGCCAGCGAGGACGTGCCGGCGCTGGTTGCCAACCAGGTCGACACCGCGATCCTGCACGTCGAGCAGGAACTATTCGCCAAGAGCAAGGTGCCGACCCTGCACGCGGTCGCGCGCATGTGGGAGCTCCAGCCCAAGACGCTCTACACGTTCTTGTCGACGACCGAGAAGATCATCAAGGACAAGCCGCAAATCGTGCAGGCGGTGGTCGACGCCAATATCGAGGCGACCCGCATCATGTATACCGATCGTGCCAAGATCATTCCGATCCTGGTCAAGCGCACCGGCTATCCTGAGAACGTGCTGGCCGAGAGCTTCGACTTCCTGGTCAAGCAGTGCATCTGGGATGCCAACAGCGGGCTTTCCGCCGAACGCATCAATTTCACGGCCAACCTGATGACCAAGCTCGGAAACATCAAGGAAGGCAAGACGCCGAAATACGAGGACGTCATCGACGGGAGTTTCGCCAAGAAGTCGATCGAGAAGATGGGCGAGTGGAAGGGCCCGGTTTGCCCGACCGCGGCGTTCTAATTGACTGTTGCCTGTCGCCGCTCATTCCCGCTCAAGCGGGAGCGAGCGGCAATGGGACTCGCAAATAAGGATCGAGCGCGATGAGCGTCGCCAACCAGACCCATGCCGGGACCATCGCGGCCCCGGCCGCGGTCGTGCCCGCCAGGCCGGCGGAGACCACGCCTTGGTGGGAGCGCCGCGCGCTGTTCCGCTACGGCTTCGTCGCGCTCATCCTGATCGCGTGGCAACTCGTCGCGCCCTATATCAATCCGATCTTCTTCGCCTCTCCGACGCAGATCGCGGCCGCATTCTACGAGACCACGGTGTCCGGCGAATTGCCCTATTTCCTCGGTCAGAGCCTCGAGGTCATGACCTATGGGTTGATCGTCGCGATCCTGGTCGGCATCCCACTCGGCATCGCCATGGCGCGCGTTCGCTGGCTCGATTGGGCACTCGATCTGCCGATCACCGCGCTCTACGCCACGCCGCTGGTAGCGGTCGTGCCTTTGCTGGTGCTGTGGTTCGGCATTTATCTCAAGGCAAAGGTCATCGTCGTGTTCTTGTTCGCGGTATTTCCGGTGCTGATCAATACGTACCAGGGCGTGCGTGAATGCGACAAGAACATGCTCGAGGTCGCTCAGTCGTTCCGCTCCAGCGAATGGAACGTCTGGCGCGACGTGCTGTTGCCTTTCGCGCTGCCTTACATCATCGCCGGTACGCGGCTCGCCATCGGTCGCGGCCTGATCGGCATGATCATCGCCGAATTCTACACCACGATCTCCGGTCTCGGCTTCATGGTGACCAAATACGCCAACGTGTTTGCGATGGATAAAACCTTCGTGCCGGTGATCGTATTGATGATTCTCGGCGTGTCGCTGACCTCGCTGTTGAAATGGGTCGGCCGCCGCATCGCGCCCTGGAGCGCCGCCAACCGCTAGGTTCGGCGGGAACCATCGCCGCCGCGGCGCCTTAACTGGGCATGGCGGAACCCAAGCTCGCCCGTAGCGCGGAAAAACTGAAGGACAGCGCCGAGCGCATGGCGCGGGATTCCGCGCGCATGGAGTTCAGCGCAGATCGGCGCACCGAGCTCGCGGCCGATCGCACCGTCTTTGCCGCCGAGCGCACCTATGCCGCCTGGGTGCGCACCGGCCTGGTCGCCATGGCCAGCGGGATCGGCGCGCGGCCGTTGCTCGCTGGCGTCGTGCCCGATTGGCTCATCGTCTCCACCGGCAGCGTCCTGGTGCTGTTTTCCGCGTTCTGTTTCGGCGCCGCGGTGTGGCGGAATTTCTACCGGCCAGTGCCGCCAGTGCCCGGCGCTGCGCGTATCCATCCGGCGGCGCTGATCGGGGTCAACGGCTTTCTGATCCTCGTCGCACTCGCCGCGTTCATCGACATTCTGTTCGGCCACGTCATTCCGTCGTAGTATAGCGCTACGGCCCGCGGCACACGGTTTCGGAGGCGCGTCATGATTCTCGGCGTCATGTCGATTTCGACCTTCACCACCTTGCATGTCATCATCAGTCTGATAGCGGTCGGCAGCGGGCTGGTTGTCCTCGCCGGAATGCTCGGCTCGCGCCGGCTGCCCGGCTGGACGGCGCTGTTTCTCGTCACCACCATCCTCACCAGCGCCACCGGCTTCCTGTTCCCCATCACCGGCTTCACGCCGGCGTTGGCGACCGGAATTGTTTCATTGATCGTGCTGGCGGTCGCGCTTATGGCGCTCTATCGCCGGCGTCTGGCCGGACGCTGGCGATGGATTTACGTCGCCGCCGCCGTAGCGGCTCTGTGGCTCAACGGCTTCGTGCTGGTGGTGCAGGCGTTCGAGAAGCTCCCGCTCCTCAATCCGCACGCCCCGCAGGTCGGGCCGCCATTTCCGGATCCGCAAAATACCGAGTTCGCCATCGCCCAAGGCGTATTGCTGGTCTTGCTCCTGGTGCTCGGCGTCGTTGCGGCCCGCAAATTTAATCCGGCGCCGACCGCCTAGGTGCGGCGTCAGAGCAAAAAAAGAGAAGCCGCCGTCGCCGGCGGCTTCTCTCAGCCACGTGTGTGCGGCAGATCTTATTTGAGCTGGGTCGACACGCTGGTGAAGGTGTCATTGAGCTTGGTGCCCAGGCCGTTGACGACGGCGATGATGGCGACCGAGATGCCGGCAGCGATCAGACCGTATTCGATGGCGGTAGCGCCCGACTCGTTCTTGAGGAACGCAACGAACTTCGACATGTGACTCTCCGCGTTGGTTTGCCCGGGAACTATCGTTCCTGGACTTTAAATATCCCCTCAACCTCGCAGCTAAATATTTACGGGAATTTTCTGCGTTCGGGCTCCCGCTTGCCTGGCCGACGGCCATGCAAGCGCGCGTTTTGGCGAGCCGGTAACATCAAGAAATCACTGACGTTTTCGACCCGGGGCACGGCGCGGCAGCAGACCTCGCGTTAACGCCCTGTCAACGCTGTCGTCTAGATGTCTTCGGGTTTATCGACGTAGCGCAAACCGGCTTTCTCCAGGCCTTCGCGCATTTTGTACATGTCGAGGCCAAGCACCCCCTTGGCGAGCTGCTGGCGCTTGCCATCCTCGTCATCCTTGCGCTTTTGCGCCTTGGCGGCGGTTTCGACCGCGAGCTTCTTCGGGATGATGACGACGCCGTCATCGTCGGCGACGACGACATCGCCCGGCTCGACGTTCACGCCGGCGCAAACGACCGGCACGTTGACCGCACCCGGCGTCGCCTTGACGGTGCCCTTGGCCGACACCGCGCGCGACCACACCGGAAAGCCCATCTTGTGCAATTCCTTGACGTCGCGGCAGCCGGCGTCGAGCACGAGGCCCTTGATGCCGCGCGCCTGCATCGAGGTCGCCAGCAATTCGCCGAACATGCCGTCGGTGTTGTCGGTGGTGCAGCCGGCGACGACGATGTCGCCATTTTTGCACTGCTCGATGACGACGTGCAGCATCCAGTTGTCGCCCGGCTGCAGCAGCACCGTCACCGCAGGTCCCGCGATTTGCGCGCCGGCCCAGATCGGCCGCAAGTAGGTCTTCATCAAGCCGGAACGTCCCAGCGCCTCATGCGCGGTGGAAACCCCGCAGCCTTCCAGCGTGCCAATGGCATTCGCATCGGCGCGGACGATGTTGCGGACGACGACGGGTTTCATGTTTTCCTCCGGGCTCAGCCGAGCGTGTCGGTGACGACGCGCGGAAACAGCGTCTGATAGGCCTCGCCGTAGGTCATCGGGATGCCGGTATTGCGCGAGCCCTGGATGCCGCGGTTGAGCGCGACCCGCTCGTAATAGCCCCACAGGTGCTTTTGCGCGGCGAGGATCTGGAACGCCTTGTATTTCGTCTCCCACACCTCGTCGATCTTGAGAATGAGGTCGGGCTTATAGTTGCACTGCTCGGGCTGGTGCGGCTCGAACAGGAACACCGGCGGCGCCGAATATTTGTACTTGGCGCCCGGCTTGTGGCCCATCGCCTGGGCCACCACGCGGGTTTCCTGCGCGAAATGCGCAGCGTTCGGATGATCGAAATTGTACGGGTCTTCCAGCGCGTGGGTGAGCACGAAGGCAGGATTGGTCTCGCGGTAGATGTCGACCATGCGGTCGAAATGCTGCTCGTTGAGTTTGAGCGGATAGTCGCCGCAGTCGAAGAACTCGATCTCGGCACCGAGCAGGGTGGCGGCGCGCTCGGCCTCGTCCTTGCGTCCGGCCTTGACCGTCTCCAGCGTGGCGCCCGCTTCCTTCCAGGCGAACTGGCTCTCGCCGCGCTCGCCGAAAGACATGCAGACGATCTTCATCCTGTAGCCGCGCTTGGCATGCAGCGCGACGGCGCCGCCTGCGCGCCAGACGAAATCGCCGGGATGGGCCGTGATGACAAGGCCCGTTTTCTGCTCCGCCATGGACGTAACAAACTCCCTGTTCCGAGGTTGCCCTTTAAACTAACAATAGGTCAGCGACGTCAAGGCTTTATAGTACATCGGCATGCCGCAATTCCTGCGCCGGTTCGCCGTCGGCGATTTGCGGTGACGCGTCTGCGGTCGCGGTCGCCGGTCAAAGCGATCTCGAGCGCACGCTGTTCACTTGCGTAGATGCTTCTTCAGCTAGTCATTGAGGACCGGAAGAAGATTCATTCGGGCGTGGCGCGCACGCTCGCGCGTTGGAATGACAAAATAAATGGTGCCCCAAAAGCCATAACGGGCGGACCGTCGTCCACCCGTCACAAGCTCTCGGATCCATTTCCGGGGCGCGAACCGAAGTCCGCGGCGACCGTACCCAGTTACTGAGAGCCCGGACCGGCAAACATGGACCACAAATGCCGTTGCCAGCACTCACGTCCCATGCCGCTCCGGTCATGGCGGTCATCCCTGTTCAGCGTGAGCCGAAGATGGCTGACCTGTCGCAAAGCCTAGCCGGGCAGGTGGCGCTGGCAAGGGCTTAAAATCGCCGGTTGATAACGTTGGGGATAATATGGCGGCGGCAATGATGCGCGCGATCGGCACGGAGATGCCGAGTGGCCCCAATGGCGCGGCGCTGCTTGGTGCTCTATCGTGCAAAAAACCAGAAAGGAAACGTCCGTGATCTACGTCATTGCTGAATTGCGCGTGAAGCCGGGCACTGCCGACAAAGCCGCCGCCGCGGCGCGTTTGTCGGTCGCCGAAACCGTCAAGGAGAACGGCTGCATCAGTTACGACATGCACCAGAGCGTCACCGATCCGGAGCGCCTGGTGCTGGTCGAGCGCTGGGAATCGCCCGAGGCGCTCAAGCGCCACATGGAGACGCCGCACTTCAAGGCCTGGCGCGCCGCGAGCCCCGACTTCGTCGCCGAGCGCAAGGTCGAGATCGTCACGCCGGAGAAGATCGACCGGCCGTGACGTTCAGCCGAGGATGGTGCCCTTGCCGCGGCCGTCTTTGCTCTGCTCGATCATGACCGTGTCGTGTTTGAGCGCCAGCGCCTTGGTGAGCTCGGCGTTCATCAGTTCCTGCTGCGTGAGCCTGTGCATGGCGGCGAACATGCCTTCGGTGCCGGCCGGCGAATAGATCATCAGCATGCGCACGCCGTTCGGCGCGGTCACCTGATGCGGTACGCCGGGCGGGATGTGCACGCAGGAGCCGGTGGTCGCATGGAAGGTCTGTTCGCCAACCATGAAGTCGGCGCTGCCGTCGAACACGTAGAACGTCTCGTAGGCCTTGGTGTGGTAATGCGCGCGCGACTGGAAGCCGGGCTTGCAGTTCTCCTCGACGACTTCGAAAGTTTGCCCGGTATCACCGCCAGTGATCTTGACGATCACTTCGTTGGCCTTGGCGTAGATGTTGCCTTCGCCCGGCGGCGAATGCTTGCCTTTCACTGACATGACGTTTCTCCCTGGCGGCCTGTGCGCGGCCTTGCGGACAGGCTATCGTGGCGTCAGACGAAACGAAACAGGTTCGGGGTTGACACAATGACCAGCAGTCGCGACCGTCTCGAGGCGGCCCTCGCGCGCATTGCCGATCCCAAAGGCGAGGGCGCGCGCGCATGCCTGACGGTTTACACGCAAGCCGCGCGCGATGCCGCCGACGCCGCTGATGCGCGCGCCAAGGCCGGCATTTCGCTCGGGCCGCTGGATGGGACCATCGTCTCGATCAAGGACCTGTTCGACGTTGCGGGCGAAGTCACGCGCGCCGGCTCCAAGGTGCTGGCCGAAGAGGGCAAGCCGGCAGTAAGTGACGCGCCGCCGGTCCGGCGCCTGCGCGCCGGCGGCGCGGTGATCGTCGCCAAAACCAACATGACCGAGTTCGCTTATTCCGGCATCGGCGCCAATCCGCACTACGGCACGCCGGGCAATCCGGCTGACCGCAAGCGCGTGCCCGGCGGCTCGTCGTCAGGCGCGGCGGTCTCCGCCGCTGACGGCATGTGCGATGTCGCCATCGGCACCGACACCGGCGGCTCGACACGCATCCCGGCGGCGTTCTGCGGCATCGTCGGCTACAAGCCGAGCCGCGAGCGCGTGCCGACTGACGGCGCGTTCCCGCTGTCCTACAGCATCGACTCCATCGGTCCGATGGCGAAGTCGGTTGAGGCTTGCGCCAAGGCGGACGCGGTCATGGCCGGCGACGAATGGGCGGCGCTCGAGCCCGCGCCGCTTGCCAATCTGCGTCTCGGCATTGCGCAGGGCCCGGTGCTGGAAAATCTCGACGCGACCGTCGGCAAAAGCTTCCCGCGCGCCATCGACCGGCTGGAGAAAGCCGGTTGCCGGTTGTCCAACGAAAAGTTGCCACTGCTCGACGACATGGCGCGGGTGAATGCAAAAGGCGGCGTGCAGCCAGCGGAAGCCTTCGCTATCCATCGCGATCTGCTGAGCCGCCGCGCCGACGATATCGACCAGAACGTGCGCGCCCGGCTCGAGCGCGCACGCAATGTCGGCGCGGCCGATTTCATCGAGATGGTGCGGGAGCGCGCCGGCTTGATCCGCGCCATGGATGCCCGGCTCGCCGAGGCCGACGTGATGTGCTGGCCGACCACGCCGATCGTCGCGCCGACGATGGCCGAGGTGGCGACGCCGGACGACTTCTCGCGCAAGAACGCGATGGCGCTGCGCAACACCGTGATCGTCAATTTTTTCAACCTTTGCGCCATTTCGCTGCCGCTGCCGCGCGACGGCGGCCTGCCCACGGGGCTGATGCTGGTCGCGCGCAACGGCCATGACCGCCGCCTTTTCCGCATCGCCGCGGCGGTGGAGCGGCTGTTGGCGTTAAACACGGGACTTCATTGCGCCGCTTTCCGCGCCGCCTAAAGATGCTAAAACACCGCCGACAAGGCCGTTGTGCGCTGGCTCAGGAGGAAAGTCATGAAACGTAAATCGTCGACGTGGCACGTGAATCGCCGCACCTTTAGCGCCGGACTCGGCGCCGCCGGACTTCTCGCCGGCACCGCGCCCTTCAACATCGTGCGCGCCGCCGGGGAGCTCAAGGTTGGCGTGCTGCTGCCGCGCTCCGGATTCCAGGCCGGCATCGGCCAGGATTGCCAGCGCGGCGTCGACATCACGAACGGCCTGCTCAAGGACCTCGGCCTACCGGCGCTTGCCATCGTCAACGCCGACACCGAGTCGAATGTCGATGTCGCCCGCTCGCGCGCGGAAAAGCTGATCGGCGAGGGCGCACAATTGCTGATGGGCGCCTTCGACTCAGGACAGACGTCCGCCATCGCGCAGGTTGCCGAGCAGAAGGGTATTCCTTTCGTCATCAACATCGCCGCCGCCCCGCCGATCACCGAGCAGGGCTACAAGTTCGTGTTCCGCAATTTCCCGACCGCCGGCATGATCCTGCGCGACGCCTTCATCGATCAGAAGCAGATCTTCGCCGAAGTCGGCGCCGCGCCGAAGACCGCTGTGTTCATGCATGTCAACGACACCTTCGGCACTGCCATGGGCAAGGGTATTGGGGCGGTGATGCCGAAGTTCGACATGCCCTATAAGATCGTCGAGGAAATCTCCTACGATCCTCTGGCGCGCGACCTGTCGGTGGAAATCTCCAAGGCCAAGGCGACCGGCGCCGACGCGCTGCTGATGGTCAGCCGTCTCAACGACGCCATCCTCCTCACCCGCGAACTGGTGAAGCAGCGCTGGACGCCGATGGCGATCATGAGCATGGGCCCCGGCTGGTACGAGGACCAATATCTCAAGACGCTGAGCAAATTGTCCGACGGGCCGCTGTCGTTTGCGCCCTGGTACGATCCGAACAAGAAGCTGTCGAAGCAACTCGAAGCCGCGCTGGCCAAGGCCAGTCCCGGCGTCAACCTCAACACCAACCACGTCTATACCTTCGAGGCGCTGCTGATCGCCGCCGACGCCTACAAGCGCGCTGGCTCCACCGATCCCAAGGCGCTCGCCGACGCGATCCGCAAGACCGACATCAAGGACAATGCGGCCATCGGTCCCGGTATCCAGTTCGATGCCAAGGGGCAGAACGACAAGATCGTCGGCGGCGGTATCCAGAACCGCGCCGGCAAGCTGATCACCGTCGCGCCCAAGGAAGCGGCCAACGGCAAGCCGGAGTGGCCGCTGAGAGCCTATAACAAGCGCGGCTGACCGTTTGTGCCGAACCTTGTCATGGCCGGGCTTGTCCCGGCCATCCCGCTTAGGTAGGCAACCCCTGCGTCGCTAAGCGAGATCGCCGGGGCAAGCCCGGCGATGACAAAGGAAAGCGCTCACCTTTGCCCTTTGACGTCTATCTCAACGTGGCGGTCGGCGGCATCCTGACCGGCTTGGTCTATGGGCTGATGGCGCTCGGGCTGTCGGTCATTTTCGGCGTCGTGCGCGTCGTCAATTTCGCCCACGGCGAGATGATGACCATCGCCATGTATATCGCGGTGACGCTGTTCACCGCCTTTCACCTCGACCCATTGATCATGCTGGTACCGATCGCTGCGGTGCTGTTCGCCTTCGGCTATGTGCTGCAGACGCGGCTGATCAACCCGTTCATCACGCGGCCCGACACCAGCCAATTCCTGCTGCTGGTCGCGATGGCGATCATCATCGTCAACCTCCTGCTGATCGCCTTCGGCCCCGACGCGCGCACCGTGCAGACCTCGTACGCCTATGACAGCTTCCAACTCGGCCCGCTGATTGTCGACGCCACCAAGCTCTACGCCGGACTCGCCGCCATTGTCGTCGCGGTCGGGCTGTTTACCTTCTTCCAATACAGCCGCATCGGCACCGCGATCCGCGCCTGCGCCGACAACTACACCGGCGCGCTGGTGGTCGGGCTCGACGTCAAGCATCTCTACGCGCTGACCTTCGGCATCGGCACCGCCTGCGTCGGCGCCGCCGGCGCGATGATGGTGATGATCGTCGATGTGACGCCGACACTCGGCCCGGCCTATACGCTGCTCGCCTTCGTCATCGTCATCACCGGCGGTCTCGGCTCGATGCCGGGGGCGCTGGTCGGCGGCGTGCTGATCGGGCTCACCGAGGCGATGGCCGGCCTGCTGTTCACGCCGTCGGCGAAAAGCATGTTTTCCTTTGCCGTCCTGGTGCTGGTGCTGCTGTTCCGCCCGCAGGGCATCTTGGGCAAGAGGGCGGCATGATCGCTCGTCTGCTCGAAGGCATTTCGCCCCGCGCCTTGCTCATGCTGGCCGCGCTGCTCCTCGTTCTGCTCGCGGCGCCGCTGTTTGCCGGCGACTATCTGCTGACGGTGCTGATCCTGATCCTGTATTTCGCCTATATCGGCCAGAGCTGGAACATCATGATGGGCTTTGCCGGGCAATTGTCGCTCGGCCATGCGCTCTATGTCGGGCTCGGCGCCTACACCGCGGCGGCGCTGTACGTCCACTATGGCATCGGCCCGTGGCTCGGCCTCCTGGCGGCGGTGCCGGTGGCGGCGCTTGCCGGTGCCTTCGTCGGCTTCCTGGCCTTTCGCTTCCGCGTCGCCGGCGTCTACTTCGCCATTCTCACCATCGCATTCGCGGAATTCGCCCGCGTCGGCTTCGATCATTTGAACTTTACCCGCGGCTCCGCCGGATTGTTCCTACCGGTGACGCAATTCACCCACAACGACCTCTGGAATCTGCGCGGCCATCCGGCGATGTTCTATTACATCCTGCTCGCCGCGACCGTCGCGGCGCTGATCTTCTGCCGCGCGCTGCTGCAAAGCCGTGTCGGCTATTTCTGGCTGGCGATCCGCGAGGACGAAGAAGCCGCCCGCGCCGCCGGCATCGATGTGTTCCGCTACAAGATGCTCGCGGTGGTGATCTCCGCCGGCATGACGTCATTCGCCGGCGTCATCTACGCCTTCTATTACAACAACCTGTTTCCCGAGCAGGTGTTTCACATCCTGCGCTCGATCGAGATTATCCTCGGGCCCATCGTCGGCGGCATCGGCACGTTGTTCGGTCCGATTCTCGGCGCGTTCATCCTGACCGGCCTCGCAGAAACGGTGACGGCCGCGCTCGGCGCGCTCGGTGTCGACATTCCCGGCGTCAAGCAAGTGTTCTACGGCGTCTGTCTGCTGTTCGTCATCACGGCGCTGCCGGACGGCGTCTGGCCCTGGCTGCGCGCGCGCATCGGTCTCACGGAGCGGCAGAAATGAGCGCGCTCCTCTCCGTCAACGGCGTCAGCAAGCGCTTCCGCGGTCTGGTCGCCGTCGACCGCGCCAGCTTCGATGTCGCGGAGGGCGGCATCTTTGCGGTGATCGGCCCGAACGGCGCCGGCAAGACCACTCTGTTCAATATGATCGCCGGCATGTTTCCCCCGGACGCCGGCACGATCAGTTTCGCCAGCGAGCGCATCGACGGCTTGCCGCCCGACCGCGTCTGCCGCCGCGGCATCGGCCGCACCTTCCAGATCGTGCGGCCGTTCCCAGCGCTCAGCGTCGAAGACAACGTCATCGTCGGCGCGCTGCTGCATCGGCATGACGTCGGCGACGCCCGCGCACGGGCGCACGAAGTGCTGCGCCGCCTCGATCTCTACGACAAGCGCGGGCAACGCGCTTCGTCGCTGACGCTGCCGGATCGCAAGCGCCTTGAAGTCGCGCGCGCGCTCGCCACTGATCCGAAGCTCCTGCTGCTCGACGAGGTGATGGCGGGCCTGCGCCCGACCGAGACCGACCGCATGGTGGCGATCCTGCGGGGCCTCAATCGCGACACCGGGCTTACCATTCTGCTGATCGAGCACGTCATGCGCGCGGTGATGGCGCTCGCCTCGCGCATTCTGGTGCTGCACCACGGCGCGGCGATTGCCGAAGGCCCGCCCGAACAGGTGATCCGCGACCGCGCGGTGATCGACTCCTATCTCGGGGTGGAGGCGATCGGTGCTTAAGGTCGAGAACCTCGACGTGTTCTACGGCGATGCGCAGGCGCTCGACGGTGTGTCGCTCGAGATCGAGCAGGGCGCCATCGCGGCAATCGTCGGCGCCAATGGTGCCGGCAAGACCTCGCTGATCCGCACCATCGCCGGCATGCACCGCCCCGCGCGTGGGCGCATCCTCTATCGCGGCACCGATATCGCCGGCTGGCCGAGCCACAAAGTCTGCGACCTCGGCATCGGCCAGGTGGCGGAAGGCCGGCAGATTTTCCCGACGCTGTCGATTGCTGAAAATCTGGCGATGGGCGCCATGTTGCCGCGCGCGCAAAGCGGACGCGAGCGCAACCTCGACCATGTCTATACGCTGTTTCCGGCGCTCGCCGAGCGCAAGCATCAGCTTGCCGGCACGCTGTCGGGAGGCGAGCAGCAGATGCTGGCCATTGGCCGCTGTCTCATGGGCGCGCCGGAATTGGTGATGTTCGACGAGCCCTCGCTTGGTCTTGCACCGGCCATCGTGCAGGCGGTGCTGCGCTGCGTGCGCGACCTCAACCGCGAGGGTCTCACCTGCGTTCTGGTCGAGCAGAATGTCGCGGTCTCGCTCAAGCTCGCCAGCCGCGGCTATGTGCTCGAAAACGGCCGCATTACGTTGACCGGCAGCGGCGAGGCGCTGCTCGGCGACGACCGCGTCCGGCAAGCCTATCTCGGGCTGTAGTCCGGGCGGGCCGTCCGGCGGCGCATCAGAAAGACGAGCGCGGCCACCCGCGCGCTTAACGGCCGGCCGGGGAAGTTTTCGCGCAGCAACTTGAGCGCCTCGGCATCGCTTGCCGGCGCGTACAGCATCACCTGCTCGGCCATCGCGGCCGGATCGGCGACAGGCACGAAAGCGCTGTGTTCGCTGCGGAAAATCTGGCCCATTGCCCCAAGTCCCCTGTCACATCCGGGCCTTGAACAAACAAAACGGCCGGCGGTTCCATTCGCCGGCCGGTTTTCTCAAGCTAATGCGCAATTATTTCAGCGGCGGGCCGATCGTTACTGTCAGCTTCCCGACATTCTCGATCTCGCATTCGAGCTTGTCGCCGGCGACCGTCGCCGCGACGCCCGAAGGGGTACCGGTCATGATGATGTCGCCCGCGACCAGCTCCACCATCTCCGACAAATTGGAGATGATTTCCGGCACGTTCCAGATCAACTGGTTGAGGTCGCCGTCCTGGCGGATCTTGCCGTTGCACTTGAGTGTGATCTTGCCTTTGGTCGGATGGCCGCTCTTACTCGCCTCGACCAGCGCGCCGCACGGCGCCGAATGGTCGAACGCCTTGCCGATTTCCCACGGCCGCTTGAGGTCGCGCGAGGCGATCTGCAGGTCGCGGCGGGTCAGGTCGATGCCGACCGCGTAGCCCCAGATGCAGTCGTTGGCTTTGCTGACGGGAATTTTGCGGCCGCCCGACTTGAGCGCGACCACTAATTCCACCTCGTGATGCATGTCCTTGGTCAGCGACGGGTAGGGCACCGTGCCGCCGTCCGGCACGATGGCGTCGGCGGGCTTGGCGAAATAAAACGGCGGCAGCCGCTCGTCCTGCCCCATCTCGCGGATGTGCTCGATGTAGTTGCGCCCGACGCACCAGATGCGGCGAACCGGAAAAACTTTGCTCGAGCCCGCGACCGCGATGGTCGCCTGCGGCGGCGGCGAAATGACGGTGTCCGCGCTCATGAGAATGGTGCCTTTTGCGATTGTGACGACGGCTGGAATGGCTGACGGGCCCATCCGGTATCGCATTCCATGCGGGCGAACAAGGCGGAAAAACGCAGGCGGCCCGCGACTATTTTGCGGCTGCCGCGGCGGCCGACGCCGGCGTCTCCTGCTGCTTGAGCTGCAGCCGGTAAAAGGCAGCGTAGCGGCCGCCCTGGCGCAGCAGGTCCTCGTGCCGCCCGGATTCGACCGCCAGCCCGTCTTCGATCACATGGATGCAATCGGCGTGCGACACGGTGTGCAGCCGATGCGCGATGGCGACCGTGGTGCGGCCCTGGCACAGGTGTTCCATCGCCTCGCGCACGGCGAGTTCGGATTCCGAATCGAGCGCGGCGGTCGCTTCGTCGAGCAGGATGATCGGCGCGTCCTTGATCAGCGCGCGGGCGATGGCGACGCGCTGGCGCTGGCCGCCCGACAATTGCAGGCCGTGCTCGCCGACCGGCGTGTCGTAGCCGCGCGGGAACGACGTGATGAAATCGTGCGCGTAGGCGCCCTTGGCGGCGGCGACGATCTCCGCTTCGCTCGCGCCCGGTTTTCCGAAGGCGATGTTTTCGCGCACGGTGCCGCGAAACAGAAAAACCTCCTGCCCGACATAAGCGAGATGGCGGCGCAGCGAGTGGCGCGACACCTGGCGGATGTCCTGGCCGTCGATGGCGATCGTGCCGCGCTCGGCGTCGTAGAAACGCAGGATCAGATTGATGATAGTGCTCTTGCCGCTGCCGGACGGCCCGACCAGCGCGGTCAATTTGCCCGGTTCGGCGACGAAGGAAATGCCGCGCAGCACCGCTTCGTCGCGCCGGTAGGCGAAATGCACGTCGTCGAAGGTCAGCCGCGGCGTCCGGACGCGCAGCTCCGGCTTGCCGAGGTCGGACGGCTCGCTGGGCGGGCTGTCGATGACCTCGAACAGGACGCGCACGCCGACCAGCCCGCTGTTGAGCTCGATATTGAGCCGCGCCAGGCGCTTGGCCGGCTCATAGGCCAAAAGGAATGCGGCGATGAAGGAGAAGAACTGGCCCGGGGTCGCACCCGTTTCGATCACGCGGTAGCCGCTATAGGTGATGGCGATGGCGATGGCGCAGCCACCGAGCGTTTCCATCAACGGCGAGGAGCGGTTGGAGACGCGCGCCATCTTGTTGGCTTCGTGCTCGACCGCCGCGACGTTGCGGTCGAAGCGCTCGCGCATGGTGTCTTCCAGCGTAAACGCCTTGACGATGCGAATGCCCTGCAGCGTTTCCTGCAGCGTTTCCAGGATGCGCGTGCCGCCTTGGAACTGGCTGCGTCCGATGGCATAGACGCGGCGGATCAGTTTGCGCAGCACCAAGAACGCCGGCGGCGCGACCACGAAGCTGAAGAACGACATCAGCGGGTCTTTCACCACCATGACCGCGACCAGCCCGATCAGCGTCAGCAGGTCGCGCCCGATCGACGTGATCAGCAGGTTGATCACCTGCGTGCAGGCGGCGGCGCCGGTCGATAGCCGCGCGATGAATTCGGTCGAGTGCCGGTTGGAGAAAAAACCGAGGCCTTCACTGAGCAGCTTGGCGAAAACGCGCCGCTGGTTGTCGGCGACGATGCGGTTGCCGATTTGCGACAGCAGCACGCTGTGGCCGTAAGTGGCGATGCCCTTGGTGGCGAACAGAGCGACGGTGACGCCGCCGAGGATGAAGATGGTGGTCAGATTCTTGCCGGAGTAGCCTTCATTGACCACGTCGCCGATCAGGTAGGCGGAAAACGCGGTGCAGCCGGCCGCCAGCGCCATCAGCGTGAACGCCAAAGCGTACTTGCGCCAATGCACGATGCCCTGCTCGGTCACCAGCCGCTTGATCAAGGCGATGGTACCGGGGTCGTCGTGGGCCGCTGGCAAAGTCTGGTCGTTCATCCGCCCTCTGTCGGGCTTAGATTATGGCACAAAGCATGTTGTCCGGAGCAGGGCGTTCATTGCCCGCTGACGGCGCAATTTTCAAGCTAAAAAGCTGATTTGTCAGGCGTAACTGGCAAAACCGGCGTTTTACGCCGAAGCGCTTTCCTGGCGGCCGGGCAGGCGGCGCTCCCAGGCCAGCGCGTGGCCGACGATGGTATCGAGGTTTTCGAACTGCGGCTTCCAGTCGAGCGTCGAGCGGATGCGCGAGACGTCGGCGACGAGCGACGGCGGATCGCCGGGGCGGCGCCCGGCAATCTCGACCGCAAAATTTCGCCCGCTGGCGCGCTTGACCGCGTCGATGACTTCGAACACCGAGGCGCCGCGGCCGTAGCCGCAGTTGAAGGTCGCACTGTCGCCGCCGCGGCGCAGATAGGCGAGCGCCGCCGAATGCGCGCGGGCGAGATCGCTGACGTGGATGTAGTCGCGGACGCAGGTGCCGTCCGGCGTCGCATAGTCGGTACCAAAGACGTCGATCTTGGCGCGCTTGCCGAGCGCGACCTCGCAGGCGACCTTGATGAGATGCGTCGCCAGCGGCGTCGACTGCCCCGTGCGCAGCTTCGGATCGGCGCCGGCGACGTTGAAATAACGCAGCACGACGAAGCGCAGCCCGTGCGCCTTGCCGGCGTCGTGCAGCATGATCTCCGACATCAGCTTCGAGGTGCCATAAGGCGAGATCGGCGCCGTCGGCGCATCCTCGCGCACCGGCACCGTCTCGGCATTGCCGTAGACCGCCGCGGTCGAGGAGAAGATGAACTGGCGCACGCCCGCCTTGATGGCGGTATCGAGCAGCGCGCAGGTGTTCATGGTGTTGTTGGCGTAATAGCCGAGCGGGTCGGAGACCGAATCCGGCACCACGATCGAGGCGGCGAAATGGATGATGGCGTCGACGCGGTGGCGCGCGATCGTCTCTTCCACCAGCTTGCGGTCGCCGGTCGAGCCGACCACGAAGGGCACCTTGCCGGGCACCAGGAAGCGGAACCCCGTCGACAGATTGTCGAGCACGACCACCGGCTCGCCGGCGTCGTTGAGCGCGTGCACCATGTGGCTGCCGATGTAACCGGCGCCGCCCGTCACCAGGATCGTCATAAGTCCCGTCCCTCGAATTTGCCGCGTGTTTTAGCCGAATGACGGTGAAAGAGGGTTTAGACCGGCCGCGTGCGGCAGGGTTATGGCGGTCATGCTTAATGCTGGGTATATGAGCCGTTAACGAGGCGCATTTGACCGATATCCTGTTCATCAAGACGTCGTCGCTCGGCGACGTCATCCACCACATGCCGGCGCTGACCGAGGCGCGCATGGCGCTGCCCGGGGCGACCTTCGCCTGGGCGGTGGAGGAGACCTTTGCGCCGCTGGTGCGCCTGCACCCGGCGGTGAACGCGGTGATCCCGGTCGCCTGGCGGCGCTGGCGCAAGTCGATGCTGGCGCCGGCGACGCTCGGCGAGATCAACGGCAGTCTGCGCGCCATCCGCGCGCGGCGCTACGATACGGTGGTCGACAGCCAGGGCCTGTTGCGCACCGCCATTCTCGCCCGCTTTGCGCGCGGCCGCCGCCACGGCTACGACAGCGCCAGCATCCGCGAACCGCTGGCGTCGCTGTTCTACGACGCGCGCCATCGCGTCAGCTACGACCTGCACGCGGTCGAGCGCAACCGCATCCTCTCAGGTCTCGCGCTCGGCTATGCGCCGCAGGGCGCGCCGGACTTCGGTCTCGACCGCGCGCGCTTTGCGCCAAGCGGCGAGCGCTACGCCGTGCTGCTGCATTCAACCGCCGAGCCACGCAAGCTGTGGCCCGAGGCGAATTGGATTGCGCTCGGGAAAACGCTGGGCGATCTCAACGTCGTGCTGCCCTGGGGCACCGAGACCGAGCGGGCGCGCAGCGAGCGCATCGCCGCTGCGGCGCCGCGCGCGCGCGTGCCGGAGCGCGCGCCGCTCGATGCCGTGACGCGGCTGATCGCCGGCGCGCAATTCGTCGTCGGCGTCGATACCGGGCTGATGCATCTCGCGGCCGCGCTCGGCGTGCCGTTGATCGCGATCTTTGCCGGCAGCAAACCGGACCTCACCGGGCCGGTCGGCGCCGGACCGATGACCGTATTGGGCACGCACGGCGCCCCGCCATCGGTCGAAGAAGTCATTGCGACGACGCGCGCCTACGTGCGTTGAATTTTCGAGGGCCTCACGCCCGGAGGGCGACACACGATGCCGACGACAAGGCTTGAAGCGTTCAGCGATGGCGTGCTCGCCATCATCATCACCATCATGGTGCTGGAACTGAAGGTGCCGCACGGCGAGGACTTGGGCGTGCTGGCGCCGCTGCTGCCGGTGTTCTTCAACTACATCCTGAGCTTCGTCTATATCGGCATCTACTGGAGCAACCATCACCACATGATGCATGCGGTGAAGCGCATTTCCGGCGGCGTGCTGTGGGCCAACCTGCATCTGCTGTTCTGGCTGTCACTGTTTCCGTTCGTCACCGCCTGGATGGGCGAAAATCACTTCTCGCGGCTGCCGACCGCGCTTTACGGCGGGGTGCTGTTGATGGCCGCGATCGCCTATCAGATCCTGGTCGTCACCATTGTCAGGGAAGAGGGGCCGGACTCGCTGCTGGCGAAGGCGGTCGGCAAGGATATCAAGGGCAATCTCTCGACCGCCGCCTATATCGTCGCGATCGCGCTTTGCTTTTTCGTCAACCAGGCGCTGGCGCAGGCGATCTACGCGCTCGTGGCGCTGGTGTGGCTGGTGCCCGACCGGCGGATCGAGCGGATACTGCCGCCGCCGCGTTAGGGCGGCGCGCTCACGCCGCGCCGGCGCGCAACAGGTCGTGAATGTGGATGATGCCGACCGGCTTGCCGGCTTCGACCGCGATCAGCGCGGTCACTTTGGTGGCATTGAGCAACTCCAGTGTCTCGCTGATCAACTGATCCGGCCGCACCGTCTTCGGCGAGCGCGTCATGACGTCGTCGACCCGCTGATCGAGCAGGCCGTTGCGCATGTGTCGGCGTAAATCGCCGTCGGTGATGATGCCGACCAGCCTGCCGGCGGGATCGGTAATGCCGACGCAGCCGAAGCCCCTGGTCGTCATGACGATGATGGCGTCCGACATTCTCGTGCCGAGCGGCGCCAGCGGCACGGCGTCGCCGGTGTGCATGAACTCGCGCACCGTTTTCAACAGCGCGCCGAGCTTGCCGCCCGGATGCAGCAGGCCGAAATCGACCGCGGTGAAGCCGCGGCTCTCCAGGAGCGCGATCGCCAGCGCGTCGCCGAGCGCAAGCTGCATCAGCGAGGAGGTGGTCGGCGCAAGGTTGTGCGGGCAGGCCTCGCGCGCCTGCGGCAGCGCCAGCACCACGTCTGCGGCGTGCCCGAGCGTCGAATCCGCTTTTGCGGTCATGGCGATCAGGCCGATGCGGAAGCGGCGCGAATAGTCGGTGAGGTCCTTGAGCTCGGCCGTCTCGCCCGACCACGACAGCGCGATGATGACGTCGTTGCCGGCGATCATGCCGAGGTCGCCATGGCTCGCCTCGCTCGGGTGCACGAACAGCGCCGGCGTACCGGTCGAGGCGAAGGTCGAGGCGATCTTGCGCGCGACGTGGCCGGATTTTCCCATGCCGGTGACGATGACGCGGCCTTGGGCGGCGCGGATCAGTTCGACGGCGGCGGCGAAGGTCGCGCCGAGCCCGTCGCGCAGCGCCGCGGCGAGCGCGTCGATGCCGCCGCCTTCGGCGTCGAGGGTGCGCAAGGCGGACTCGATCGCAGGTTTGGCGCTTTGGCGGCTCGTTGCGGCCGGTTTTGCTTTGGCCATTCCCCGTCCTTTTCTTCCGGTTTGATAGCACGGAACGATACGCCCGTCAGTCCTCGGCGGTGGACGGTGTGGATGCCGCGGGTCGGCTTACCGCCTGGCCCGCAGCGCCTCGCGCACCGCCGCCAGCACGGTCTCGACGGCGACATCGGCGGTGCGGCGATGGGCCACCGCGTCGTTGCCCTCGATGCGCGCCCGTTGGCGCGCGGCGTCATCGCCGGGCGGCTCGAGAATGGCGGCGATGGGGTTGAGCGGCTTCCAGTGCCACGGGCTGGTCGGGCCGAAGATCGCGACCGTTGGCGTGCCGATCGCCGCCGAGACGTGCATCAATCCGGAATCGTTGGTCACCGCGGCGTCGGCCGCGGCCATCGCAAGGATGGCAACGCGCAGATCGTTGCCGGTGAGATCGCGCACCTTATTGCCGCCGGCGGCGACAATCTCCTGGGCAATCGCAGCCTCGTTCGGCCCGCCGAGCACCCAGACCGTGGCGCCGTCGCCTGTAAGCGCGCGCGCCAGCGCCGCGTAGCGAGCGGGCGGCCAGGCCTTGCCTTCGCCGACCGCGCCCGGCGACAGCGTGAC
>DASUGZ010000001.1:0-16369 GCA_036273755.1 Pseudolabrys sp. | reverse complement strand
GCGATGAGCACGGACGTCTTGTCTGAGCTCCTATCGGCCGTGCGCCTCTCCGGCTCGGTCTTTTTCGATGTCCACGCGACGGCGCCCTGGGTCGCGGAAGCCCCGCCCGCCGCGCAGATCGCCAACGACGTCACGCCGGGCACACAGCACGCGATTGAATATCACGTCATCACCCGGGGCTCGTGCTGGATCACACTGCTCGGCGACGGCGCCTTCGAGCCGGTCCGCTTGACGGACGGCGACATCGCGGTGATCCCGCATGGCGAGCCGCATGTGGTCGCGAGCGCGCCGGGCCTGCGCGCCGAACCGGACATGGAAATTCATCGCCGGCCGCAGGATTCCAGCGCCCTGCCGTTCAAGCTGCGCACCGGCGGCGCCGGGCCGAGCGACGCCCACGCGATTTGCGGCTTCTTCAGCTGCGACCTGCGCCCGTTCAATCCGCTGATCGCATCGCTGCCGCGCTTCATCCGCGTCGGACGCGACTCATCGCCGGCGCCGCCGGGCCTGCTCGACCAGTTCATCCAATTCGCCACGGCCGAGAGCAACAACAGGCGCGCCGGCAGCCAAAGCGTGCTCAATCGTCTGTCGGAGCTTTTGTTCGTTGAAGTCATCCGCCTCCACATGGAGCAGCTTGGCGACGCCAACACCGGCTGGCTCGCGGGTCTGCGCGATCCACTTGTCGGCCGCGCGCTGACCCTCCTGCACGCGCGGCCGGCATATGCCTGGACCTTGGAGGAGCTCGCGGCGGAAGCGGCCGCCTCGCGTTCGACGCTAGCCGACCGGTTTGTGCAGATGATCGGCTGCGCCCCGATCCAATATCTCACGCAATGGCGCATGCAGATCGCTGCAAGACGTCTGGCCGAGCCCGGCAGCAAAGTGGCCCTGGTCGCGCATGACGTCGGCTACGAATCGGAGGCCGCGTTCAGCCGCGCCTTCAAGAAATTCGTCGGTTGTTCGCCGAGCGAGTGGCGAAATGGGCCCTCCAAATCGTCTCGCTAGCCAAATTCTCAAGCCGTGCGTGCAAGGCTCCGTTGGTGGCGGTGCTGGCGTGCCGCACTGCCGAACTGAGATTCCCCCTAGGCGCGGGCGCGGTAAGCCGCTACCAAGGCGCTAAGAACATCAAGAAACGCCAAGCCCGGGGGAATTCGCCTTGCGTCACCACCACGCCCTGTGGGCGCTTGTCATCATTTTGTCGATCGCGCTGTTGCTGGCGCCGGCGCTGTGGAACGGCTTTCCGCTTTTGCAATATGACACCGGCGGCTACCTGTCGCCGTGGTACGACGGGCGGCTGCACATCAACCGCTCGGTGCCCTACGGCCTGGTGCTGGTTCTCGGCCAGCGGCCGGATTTCTGGCCGGCGTTGATCGTCCAGTCGCTGCTCACCGTCTGGGTTCTGGCTGTGACCTTGCGCGCGCACGGCTTCGGCGGACGGCCGCTGCTGCTGCTCGGCGCCGTCACTGTGCTGTCCATCGTCACCACGTTGCCTTGGCTCACCGCCGTCTTGCTCACGGACATTTTCTCGGGGCTGGCCGTGCTCGCACTTTATCTTCTGCTGCTACGCGACGAAGCGCTGAGCAAGCGTGAGCGCATCGGTCTGTTCGTGTTCGTGGCAGCATCGGCGGCAACCCATAGCGCGACGATTGCCGTGCTGTCGGGACTTGTCGTCGTCGCCGCGTTTGTCTGCGTCCTCGATCGCACGCGCATTCCTTACAGGCGGCTGGTGCGCGCCACCGCGGCGATGCTGCTCGGCGCGCTGATGGTGCTGACGGCCAACGCGCTGGTCGCCGGCCGGCTGACCTGGACTCCGGGCGGCTATGCGCTGTCCTTCGGACGCATGCTTGAGGACGGCATCGTCAAAAAATATCTCGACGACCACTGCCCCGACGCGAGTCTGCGGCTGTGTCGGTACAAAGCCCAGTTACCGAACCGGGCCGACGCGTTCTTCTGGGAAGAAGATCTGTTCCAAAAGCTGGGCGGCTTTGACGGCATGCACGACGAGATGCGCCGTATCGCGCTTGAAAGCCTTGCCGACTATCCGATGTTGCAGCTGAAGTCGGCTGTCGGCGAAACCGCAAAGCAGCTCACCATGGTCGAAACCGGGGCCGGCGTGGTCAAATGGGTCATGGACAGCTACTACAGCATTAAGAATCATGCACCCGCCGCGTTGCCGGCGATGGATGCGTCGCGCCAGCACCGCACCGGTATTGATTTTACCGCGATCAACCGGCTGCACGTTCCCCTCGCCTATCTTGCGATGCTGCTGCTGCCGGTCATGGCCTGGGTTGGCCTGCGCCGCGACGGTTTTCCCGACCTCGGCGAACTCGCCGCCGTCACCCTGTTGGCTCTGCTCGGCAATGCCGCCGTTTTCGGCATATTCGCCACGGCGCACAATCGATACGGCGCGCGCATGGTATGGCTGGCGCCATTTGTCGTCATGCTCGCACTCGCCCGTCTGTACGAGCGCCGCCAGGTCAAGGATGGGATCGACGGCTTGCCGCACCAACAAGGTCACGCCAGTCTATAAGACGAAGATTCCGGGCGGCGGTCGCGGCCCTTTGCCATTCATTGAGAGAGATCAGCCGATGCCTGACGACGCAGCACTGAAAGAACTTGCCGCCACCGGAAAACTGCGGGTCGCCATCGCGATCGCGCCTGCGCCGTCCGCGCAATTCGCTGTCAAGGATGAGGCCGGCAATTATCGCGGCGTCGCCGTGATCCTCGGCACCGCGCTCGCCAAGAAGCTCGGCGTGCCGGTCCAATTGATAGCTCACAACGGCTCCGGCGAAATCCAGAATTCAGCGGCCGACGACAAATGGGACGTCGCTTTCCTGCCCGTCGACGACGAGCGCAAGAAATTCGTCGACTTCGGCAATGCCTATCACCTGCTGCAGAGCACCTATCTGGTCGGGCCGGCGGGCAAGATCGCCTCCGTCACCGCCGCCAACGCGGCCGGCGTGCGTGTCGGCGGCGTCGCCAATACCGCGACCTTCCGCACCTCCAACAAGACCGCGCCCAACGCCACCCACATCTCGTTCGACAAAGCCGACGCTGCGGTCGCGGCGTTGCAGGCGGGCGAGGTCGACGCGCTGGCCTTCTCGCGCGAGTCGCTCACGGGATTGGCGCCCAAAGTGCCGGGCTCGCGCATCCTCGACGGCGGCTTCCTGAATTCGACCACGTCGGTCGCGGTGCCGAAGGGACGGCCTGCCGCGCTGGCCTACGTCACCGGATTCATCGAGGAGGCCAAAGCGTCCGGCCTAGTGCGCGAAGCTTTCGATGAAATGGGACTGACCTCGTCGCAGGTCGCGCCGGCGGGGATGAAATCTTAAGCGACTTTCGCCGGCGCGGCTTCCGGCGTGTGGATGTGCTCCGGCCGTACGCCGAGCGCGAGCAGGCGGCCCGGAATCTCGCGCAACAGCGGCAGCTGCATCAGCTTCAAGAACCACGGCGCCTTCGGTTGCGCGCCTTGGCTCGCCAGGGCCGGTCCGATCAACCTGTTCTGCATGAAGAGCTGGATGCGCTGCGTAAAGCGCGTGGGAAATTCGCGGCGGCGCTGGACGGCCCTGAGCGTGTCGTCATTCAAGGCGCCGCTGCGCAGCGGCTCCGCCAGAATGTTCGCCGCCGCAACCGCGTCCTGCACCGCGAGGTTGATGCCCACGCCGCCGATCGGCGACATCGCGTGCGCGGCGTCGCCGATGCACAAAAGGCCCGGTTTCCACCATCGCGGCAACCGGTCGACCGCGACCGTAAGCAGTTTCACTTTGTCCCAATTGTCAATTTCGCCGAGCCGGTCGCGCACGAAGGGCGACATTTCAGCGACCGTGCGGCGAAAGGCGTCGAGCCCTTTGCGCTTGACCGCTTCGGCGGTGCCCTTGGGAATGACGAAGGCGCATTGCCAATAATCGGTGCGATTGAGCATGACCATCATGCGGCCTGCTTCGACATGGCCGAAGGTCTCGTCGTCGTCGCCGTCCTTGCGTGACAGGCGGAACCACATCACGTCCATCGGCGCGCCGAACGCATCGGCGGCAAAGCCGGCGCGATCGCGCAGCGTCGAATGCCGCCCGTCGGCGGCGACGATGAGATCGGCGTGGATGACCAGTTCGCCGCTATCCGTCTTCGCCCGCAGGCCGGCGACGCGGCCCTGCTCCTCGATCAATTCGGTCGCCTCGGCGCGCATGCGCAGATCGAAGGTCGGATAGCGTTTGCCGTGCGCGGCGAGGAAGTTGAGAAAGTCCCATTGCGGCATCAGCGCAATGAACTTGTAGTGCACCGGCAGATGCTCGAAATGGCCGACGACGACGCGATCCTCGCCGATCTGCAGCGCAATTTCGCGCACCTGGGAATGCGGCAGCTTCAGAAATTCATCGGCGAGCCCGAGTTCATGCATCATCTCGAGGGTGGAGGGATGCACGGTATCGCCGCGAAAGTCGCGCAAGAAATCGGCGTGTTTCTCCAGCACCGTCACGGCCACGCCGGCGCGCGCCAGCAGAAAGCCGAGCATCATGCCGGCCGGACCGCCGCCTGCAATGCAACAGGTCGCTGTGATGGAAGCCGCTGCCATATCGCACCAAACTGGCCCGGCGGCGGATTGGTTCCGGCTGCTAGGCTTGCTTCTCGGGCGTGCGCACGATCAGCCCATCGAGCTCGTCGGAGACCTTGATCTGGCACGACAGCCGCGAATTTGGCCGCACGTCGTAGCCGAAATCGAGCATGTCCTCTTCCATCGGCGACGGCTCGCCGGTCTTGGCGCGCCAGGCCTCGTCGATATAGACGTGACAGGTGGCGCAGGCGCAGGCGCCGCCGCACTCCGCCTCGATGCCTGGAATATTATTCTTGAGCGCCGTCTCCATCACGGTGGAGCCGTTCTCGCCTTCGACGGTGCGGGCGGTCTCGCCGGAATCGATATAGGTGATCTTCGGCATGGCGGGCTAGTGCGGGAAAACGCGCCGGAATGGCGCAAGATTGCGCCCCGTATATAGCCATTTAGGCGGCGATGCTATCCCTTCACGGCCGAATCGTCGGAGGCGGCAAGCAGCCCTGCGATGGCCGCACGGGCATCGTCGATGGCCACGGCAAGCTGCTCCAGCGCGACCGTGCGTTCTATCGTCCCGCCCGCGGTCTCAACCGCGGCAGCAGTTACCATCACGGCTGCCGCGCCGATGCTCGAAGCCGAGCCTTTCAACGTGTGAGCGAGCGTGGCAACGGCGACCGGATCGCCGCTATACATGCGCGCGAGCAGCAGGCCGGCCTGCCGGTCGAACAGTTGCAGCACCTCACGTTCGAGGCTGCGATCTCCCATGGTCATGCGGGCGAGCTGACCGCGGTCGATGACCGTGGCCGCCGGCTCATGTCCAACGCTCAAAGTCGCGAGTTGCGCCATGCGCACTCCCCCGGGGCTCTCCGGCCCCTCTTGTTGAGGCGAAGTTTGGCCCGGGCGCGACCAAAACTCGGTAAATGCCGGGCGGTGTCCGGCAGCGTTTTGCGCCACATGCCTGCGGCGTCGTTAATGGCGGCGGCGCCGATGCCGCGCGGAGCCTGAAAATCTTATGGTTAAGAGGAAGTTAACGATGATGAAAAACTCCTTACCGTCGCGGTTTCTTTCGCAATGCCAAGCCGATAGGATACGGCGACGGCGTGGTGGACGGTTCCGGCGGCAGCCTTTGTGCACCGCCGGCGCGCGCCCCGCATGGGGCGCCGGTGGGTGCCGCAGTTGCCCGGCGTAACGACGAGACGAGCACCGAATGGCGAATATTCCGCAGAAATCTCCGGACCCGGCCGAAGATACCCTTAACGCCATCAAGGAAGCGATGGCCGCCGGCCAGACCGAGCGCCGTGGCCCGCCGCCGCCCATGGCCGAGACGCCCCCTGCCACCCCGTCCGCCGACGAATTCAAGGCGCCGCCGGAGCCCGCCAACGCCGACCAGGAAATCCTGCCGCTGCGCCGTGCCGCCAATGACGACCGCGCCGAACTCGGCTTGATGCTCCAGGCCCTCCACAAGCGGCCGACGCGCACCTCCTACCTGCTCGCCAGCATTGCCGCTGTGCTTTGGACGGCCGGCGGCCTCGCCGCCGCCTACCTCTACGGCGAGCCCTTGCAGGCCTTGTTCGCGACGCCGCGCGTCGGCGTCGCCGCCGTGATCGGCCTCGTCAGCGCCATCGTCGTCCCGGTCATCTTTTTCTTCGTGCTCGCGCATATGCTGCGTCGCTCGCAGGACTTGCGCGTGGTGGCCGAGGCCATGGCCGAAGTGGCGATGCGGCTGACCCAGCCCGAAGATGCCGCGCGCGAGCAGATCGTGACCGTCGGCCAGGCGATCCGCCGCGAAGTCGCCGCCATGGGCGACGGCGTCGAGCGCGCGCTGGCGCGCGCCGCCGAGCTCGAATCGCTGGTGCACAACGAAGTCTCCGCCATCGAGCGCGCCTATAACGACAACGAAGTGCGCATCCGCGATCTGCTCAACGGCCTCGCCAATCAGCGCGAGACGCTGGTCAATCAGGCCGAACACGTGCGCAACGCTATTTCCGGCGTGCATCTCGATCTGTCCCACGACATCACCTCGGTCGGCGATCTGGTCTCCGACAAAGTCAGCGAGGTCGCCCAGCGCGTCACCCGTTCGCTCACCGAAAAGGGCGAGCACATCACGCTCGCGCTCGGCCATGTCGGCGATTCGATGATCGACACGCTGACCGAGCGCGGCTCCAATTTGCTCGACCGGCTGGAGACGACCGGCGACCGCGCCACCAATGCCATCACCACGGCCAACGAACGCCTCACCGCGGCGCTGACCTTCAAGACCGACAACGTGCACAGCGAGTTCGCCGAGCTCGCCACGCGCGTGCAGCAAATGATGAGCGCGCGGCTCGAGCAGGTCGCCAAGGGCTTCGCCCAGGACGCCAACAAGACTGTCGAGGCCATGGCGGGCCGTTCGAAGGAGTTCAGCGAGAACCTGAACCGAACCGGCACGCAGATGGCAGACACCATCGCCGGCCGGGCCGAGCAAGTGAATACGGCGCTGCGTTCGACCAGCGACCTGCTGGCGTCCGCCTTGAGCGCACGCGGCAACGAGGTGATCGCCAAGCTGGAACAGACCGGCACCAGCATCACCGACAATCTGGTCAATCGCGGCGACGCCGTCGCCGGCGCATTCCGGCAGAATGCCGAAGCCCTGGCGCAGACGCTGAGCACCCGCTCCGACGCCGTCAAGGACATGCTCACCACCCGCCTGCAAGCCTTCGAAGAGATGTTCACCCATGGCGGCACCGCGCTGACGGAGAAGGTTTCGCGCGATACCGTGACGCTCGGCAGCCTGATCACCCGCCACATGACCGAGTTCGACCGCACGGTGAAGACCTACGGCGGCGAATTGGTCGACCGGCTCGGCCAGCGCACCCAGGACGTGTCCGAGGCGATGCGCAACTACGTCGATACATTCGATCAGCGGCTGACCGGCCACTCCGGCGATTTGACCGGCTCGATCGACGTGCGCCTGTCGCAGTTCGAGGCGAGCCTCGCCACCCGGATCAACGACTTCACCGGCCGCATCACCAATGACAGCCAGCGGGTCGTCGACACCCTCGATAGCCGCGTCGGCGCGGTCGGCGGCATCATCACGACGCGCGGCACCGAAGTCGCCGATGCCATTGCCGCCAGGACCACCAAGATCGACGAGACCCTGGGTGCGCGCGCGCTTGAGGTCGCCAACACGCTCGACGGCCGCATCGCCCGCTTCGAAGACCTTCTGGTGGGGCGTGCCGAGACCGCCGCCAACCAACTTGAGACGCGCGCCAAGAGCGCTGCGGACCTTGTGCAGGCGCAGCTTGACCAGCTCGGCCAGTCGATCAAATCCAATGCGGCGGACGCCGAGCAATCGCTCAGTCAACTTGCCAACACGACCGCCGAGACGCTGCGCGCCGGCGCCGGCGACGTCGAGCGCAGACTCGTCGCCGTCAGCGCCGAAGTCGCCCGGACCATCGGCGGGCGGACCGAGGAGTTGCTGGCGACCGTCACCGAGCGCACCTCCGAAATGGCCAACGTGCTCTCCGACAAGAGCGGCGGCGTGCTCGCCGCCCTGGCGCAAAGGGGTCAGCAATTCGCCATCGAGATCGGCAAGGCCACCGAAGAGGCGGTCCGCTCGATCGAAAACAACGGCTACGCGTTCACGCACGCGATGCTGGACAATGGCTCCGAAATCACCCGCATGATCAACACCGCGGGCGAATCCGCCTCGAATTCGATCAACCGCAGCCTGAACGACCTGCACGTCACCGCGCAGCAGGCGATCGAGCAGTCGAAATCGACCGTGACGTCCACCGTCAACGAGATGATGGAAACGCACAACATGCTGCGCGCCGACACCACGGCGCTGTTCGAGCGCCTGCGCGAAGCCAACATCATGCTGCAGGAAGTGCTCTCGGGCTCGCACGCCAACATGAGCGCGCTCGAGAACACGCTGATGCTGCGCGTCTCGGATTTCGTCTCCGCGATGAGCGAGATCACGTCTGCGACCACCGCTGTGACCACCAAGGTCGAAACCAACGTCGCGGATTTCCGCGACGTCACCGCCCGCGTCGTCGCCGACCTCGGCCAGCTTGCCGGCCAGTTCGACGTCCACGCCCGCGAGCTCGTCAGCGCCGCCGAACTGGTCGAACACAGCAATCAGCGCGCCGAAGACGGCATCGGCCAGCGGCGCGCCTCGCTCGAGGACCTGGTCACCGCGCTCGACGAGCGCACCGGCGATCTCGACCAGCGCCTGCTGCGGTTCTCCGGCCTGCTCGACGAATCACTCGATGCCGCCGCCGCCCGGGCGCGCGAGATCGCCCGCGTGGTGTCGGAAACGACCACCGAAGGCAGCCGCGCGCTCGGCGAGCAATTCGAGCACGTGCGCATGCAAGCCGACGACGAACGCCGCCGCACCGCCGAGGCGATGCGGTCGATTCACGACCGCAGCACGGCCGAAACCCACGCCATGTTCAGTGACGCCAACGAGCGCTTCGCCGAGACGGTGCAGGATATGAAGCGGATGGCGGCCGAAATGCACCGCGAGCTGGAAACCACCCGCGCCGAGATGAACCGCGAACTCGAGGCGACGCGCGAGGAGCTGCGCCGCGGCACGCTCGAATTGCCGCAGGAGACGGCCGAAAGCACCGCGCAGATGCGCCGTGTCATCGTCGATCAGATCGAGGCGCTGGCCGAACTCAACCGCATCGTGGCCCGCCACGGGCGCAATCTCGACGCCGTCGAGCCGCGCCGCCCGGCGCGCGAGGATGTCCCGGCCGTCGCCACCGGCGGCCGTGAGCCGTCGCGCCCGGCAGCGCCGCGCGGCGATGCCGGCAACTTCGCCCCGGCGACACGCCGCAGCGAACCGCCGCCGCCGATCGGCGATGTCAGCAGCTTTGCTCCGGCAACCCGCCGCAGCGAACCGGCGGCCTCGCCTGCCGCCGGCAACAACACCGGCTGGCTCAGCGACCTGCTCAGCCGCGCCTCGCGCGAAACCGGCGGCACGGAACGGGAAGCCACGCGCGCGCCGCAGCGTGGCGCGGATGAACGGCCGCCTCGCCACAGCTTCGAATCGCTCGACTCTCTGTCGGTCGACATCGCCCGCATGATCGATCACGAGGCCGCCGCCGACCTGTGGGACCGCTACAAACGCGGCGAGCGCAATGTCTTCACGCGGCGGCTCTATACGTTGCAGGGCCAGCAGGCTTTCGAGGAGATCCGCCGCAAGTATCGCGGCGACCGCGAATTCAAGCTGACGGTGGACCGCTACATCGACGAGTTCGAGCGGCTTCTCGACGAGGCCTCGCGCGATGGCCGCGGCCAGCTGGTTGCGCGAACGTACCTCACCTCGGAAACCGGCAAGGTCTACACCATGCTGGCACACGCCGCCGGGCGGCTGGACTAAGGCTCCCCCGGCGCGTGGCGGCAGACGCTTCGGGCCGTCAAAGGGCCAGCCCGCATTGGGATTGAGATTCTGTTTGCCGGCCTTTGCTGTGCGCCGCTCCGCGCGGCCTAGAGCTCGATCTTGAACATGGCCTTGACCCTCACCGCTACCGCCGAGAACTGGCCGATCGCTGGGTCCTTCACCATCAGCCGGGGTACCAAAACCGAGGCGGCGGTGGTGGTCGCCGAATTGAGCGACGGCACGGCGCGCGGCCGCGGCGAATGCGTCCCCTATTCCCGCTACAATGAAAGCGTCGAGAGCGTGCTCCGCGAGATCAAGGCCATGGCGCCGGACGTGGCCGCCGGCCTTGATCGGCAAGTCTTGCAGGAGGCGATGCCGCCGGGCGCCGCGCGCAACGCGATCGACTGCGCCTTGTGGGATTTCGAGGCCAAGCGACAGGGCCGTCCCGTCCACGAACTCGCCGGACTGCCTGCGCCCGGGGAGGTGTTCACCGCCGTTACCATCTCGCTGTCGACGCCCGAAGCCATGGCCGCCGCCGCCGCCAGGTTCACGCCGCCGGTCTTGCTCAAGGTGAAACTCGGTGACGAGGGTGATCTGGACCGCATCGCGGCAATACGCGCCGCCGCGCCCAGGGCCGTCCTCATCGTCGACGCCAACGAGGGGTGGAGTGAAGCCAATCTGTCGGTCAATTTCGCCGCTTGCGCGGAGGCCGGAGTGGTTCTGATCGAGCAACCCTTGCCGCAAGGTCGCGATCAGGCGCTCATGAACATGAAGCGTCCGGTTCCGGTCTGCGCCGACGAAAGCGCGCATAGCCGCGCCTCATTGCCGGAACTTGTCGGCAAATACGACGCGGTGAACATCAAGCTCGACAAGACCGGCGGCCTGACCGAAGCGCTGGCCATGGCAGCGCAGGCGGATGAACTCGGCCTAACCGTCATGGTCGGGTGCATGGTGGCAACGTCGCTCGCCATGGCGCCCGCCATCCTGGTCGCGCAGCGCGCGCCTTTTGTCGATCTCGACGGCCCGCTGCTGCTCAGCAGGGATCGTCCGGATGGATTGCGTTATGAGGGCGGTTTGGTTTACCCGCCCGCCGCCGCGCTTTGGGGCTGAGCGGCGAACCGGCGCGACCGCTCGCCACGCGGCGTCGACCGGGATCGCAGCGCGTCGGTCATCGGCCTTTCGATCCAACGGTAGACAATCAGTGCGGCCGTAATCCCCGCCCCCACACAAAGGATCGCGTAGAGGCCGAGCGGCAGCCGACCGCCGTCGAGCGCCATCCAGATATTGCGCATCGGCCGGATGGCGAAGGGATGTGTCAGGTAAAGGCTATATGAGGCGTCCCCGAGCACGACCAGCGGCGTCACCAGCCACGACGCCGACAGCCGTGGGCCGAACGCCGCCGCCGCCACGATCAGCGTCGCCGGCAGCCCGCCGGAAACACAGCGCGGCACGACCTGGCCCATGCCCCAGAACGGGCCGAGGGCGACGGCCAATGCCGCGCCGAGCGCGACCAAGCTCCACGCCGCTACCGGACCGATCGTAAACCTGGCGCGGCAGGCCAGCGCCAGCAGCGCGCCGAAAAGAAATTCCAGCACGATCGAATTGGTCCAATACGCGAGCGCGATGGATTGGAATTTGACCGCGGCGCCCAGAATGGAAATGCCGACGAAAAAACCGACAAGGTAGAGCGCGGCGCGCCTGAGCGGCGCCAGCAGGCACACGGCGAACACCGCATAGAAGAACATTTCGTAGTTCAGCGACCAGCCGAGCGCCATGATCGGGCGCACTTCACCGTTGCCGCGCAGATCGGGAATGAAGAAGAACGAGGTGACGATGGAGCGCCAGCCTTCGATGGGCACGTTCAGCATCTTCGGCGCGACCAGGAAGGTCAGAATGAGTCCCGCCGTCATGAGCCAGTAAAGCGGCACGATGCGGATGATCCGCCGCGTCAGGAATGTGCGCGAAGCCCTCGGCTGAGCGAACAGCTCGGCGGTGGTGTAGATCATGATGAAGCCGGAGATGACGAAGAAGATATCGACGCCGATGCCCCAATCGATGACGTCGAGACGCAGCGGCGGCCGGCCGCTATGCACGGCGATCTCGGCCGTCTCATGCAACGCATGACCGAACACCACCAGGCAGGCGGCGACGGCGCGCAGAATCTGGATTGAGCGTAGCGGAACCGCCTGGGACACGCGGTGGTCTCCTGACACCGCCGTATGACAGCAGCGCGGCCGACGACGATCAATTTCATCCTCGAATTAAGCCTAATCGCCCGCGACTCGCCGGCCAGCGCCAGTTCTCGAATTGATCTTTCTCAATGCTGCCAGGGACGGTTGCAGGCATAAAAAGCATCATGAAGCGGATCCGGACCGTGGAACCAAATGTTCCCGTCGGCCACAGGCTCGCCTTTCTTCAGATGTCCCCACTTTCGTAGTTAACCACGTCTTTTCATCGGGCGCGCCTTTGGCCTAGACTTAGGCCTTACTACGCGCAGGCGCCGGGACAGGCGCGACGAACAATTGGTGGGGACGTCAATGGGTATTCGGGGCCTGGCGCTTTGCGCCGCGCTTTTCGCGTGCGGACTCTCGTCCGCATCGGCGACCATGCGCATCGCCGAGGATCGCGGCGGGCAGATCGGTCAGTATTTGCAAAGCTACGCCGCGGTGCGCTCGAGCGGCGAGCAAGTGGTGGTCGACGGCAACTGTCTGTCGGCTTGCACCATGGTGCTCGGGCTCATTCCGCCGGAGCGCATCTGCGCCACCTCGCGCGCGCGCTTCGGTTTCCACGCCGCCTGGATGCCCGATGAGAGCGGCCATCCGGTCACCAGCCCGATGGGAACGCAGGCATTGTGGAATATCTATCCGGCGCAGGTGCGCCACTGGATTACCCGGCACGGCGGGCTGTCGCGCAAGATGATCTTCATGGAAGGCCGTTCGCTCCACGGCATCATCGCAAGCTGCGACCGGCCGCCGGTCGAACGCGCGCGGCTGCGCTCAGAGCGCCGCTTCACGGCGCGTCCGCTGCGCGACCTGCGCGAAAGCGCCGCCAGCGACCGCCATTAGCGCCATCGCCGCATAGGCACCGTTGCCGAAGCTGCCATAGAGCCATCCCGAAAGGCCGGTCGCGCCCGCCGTCGTCACGCCGACGGCAATCGCGAGATAGCCCTGCGCGGTCGCGCCCTGCCCGGGCGGCGCATAACGCGAGACAAAACCAAGCGCGCCGAGATGCGTGGCGCCGAACGAGGCGGCGTGCAGCAATTGCAGCCACGGCAGCACGAATGTCGGCGGATCGAGCGCCATCGCCGCCCAGCGTAATGCCGCGCCCGCTGCGCCGATCATGATGAACACCGTCGGCCGGAAGAACGGCGGCAGCCGTCCGGACGCCGCAAACAGCACGATCTCGGCGACGACGCCGAGCCCCCATAACGCCGCGATCGCCGTGCCGTCGAGCCCGGCACCGCGCCAGGCGAGCGCCGAGAAGCCGTAATAGACGGCATGGCTCGACTGGATCAGGCTCGCCGCCACAAGGACGGCGATAAAGGCGGGATCGCGCAGCAATGACTTGCGCGGCGCCGCCGGCTGCGGCGCGGGCGTTCCACGAACGGCGAGCGGCGCCAGCGTCAGGGCGCTGAGCGCGCTGATCAGGGACGCGGCGGCGATCAACCAGATCAAATTCCGCGCGGCAATCGTGTCGGCAGCAAAGCCCGCCGCGAAGGTGCCGAGGATAAACGCAACCGAGCCCCACAGCCGCACCGGCCCATAGGCGCGCCCGCGCGCGGTAAGGCCCTTGAGCGCGTAGGTCTCGGCGAGCGGCATCACCGGCGTCAGCGCCAGCGAGGCCAGCGCGTAGGCGAGCAGAATCGCACCCGCGCCATTGGCGAGGCCGACGACCAAGTAGCCCACGGTGCCGAGAAAGCTCGCGGCAATGATCGCCGCGCGCAGCGCCTCGCGCCGGTCGGCGAGGCGCGCGACCAGCGGCACCGCAATCAGCCGCGCCACGTGCGGCGCCGCCAGCACCACGCCGATCATCTGCGGATCGAGCCCCTTGGCCCTGAGCCAGACCGGAAAGAACGGCAATTGGATGCCGCTCATGACGAAAATGCCGGCATAAAGGCCTGCCAGGCGGGCGGAGAAACCGACGTGCAAATGGCTGAAGGGCCGCATTTCGCTGTCTTTTCGCCGCTCGAACGGCCGTTCCCCACCGCGCCCGCTGCGGCTAGCCGAATCAGGCGCCCTGATTCATAAACGAAAGGATCACGGATTGCCCATGGCGAACGAGCCGTTAGCACTGGCGATCAGACCGCCGGCCGCGCCCCAAGAAGCGTCCCAAGAGGACGACTACCTCACGCTTTGCGCCGCGCTGTCGCAAAGCGCGCGCGGTCGCGCCTTCCTCGCCGAGCATACCCGCCGCAGCCGCGATGCCGATAACGAAATGCTACTGAGTGCGATCGGCCGCATCGAGGCGCGCCTGCAGGCCGACGCCACCGCCGTGCAGCGCCTGCGCGACGACCTGCGCATGCTGGTCACCGCCATCCGCCTCGCCCGCCCCGAGATCGACAGTGCCGACCCACCGGCGCGGGCGGTCAAGCTCGCCAAGCTGCTCGATTTGTTCGAACGGCGCATCGATGCGATCGCCGAGGCGCGGGAGACCGAGCCGCCGGCCGACGCGGCGCCGCGCGCCCGCATCGCACTCGCCGAGACCGAGCGCGCGCAGCTCATCGTGCTGCCGCTGCCGGCCGAACCCGAAGTGCTGACGCCAGCGCCGACTGCTGAAGCTCCCGTCGAGACGGAGGCGCAATCTGCGCCCCCTGTCGTCGCCAAACCCACTGCACCGCCGGCCAATCCGCTCGCCGCGCTGATGGCGCTGAGCGAGGACGAACGGCTGGCGCTGTTCACGTGACCGGCGGCGGCCGGCGGTGATTGGAACCCAACCTCGCTGGCCGCATTAGATGTAACGGTGGGGTGTCTGCGTCACGGTTGGGACATCATTCTTTCAGAGCGGTGGACCGACCCGTGAAACGATCTATAATCCCGAGCTGCGCTGCCCCTCGAACGGACCGTGAGTGAGACATGTTGGTCGCCATGAGCAAGCGCTTGCACGCTGCGCGCACGTTCGAGCACGTCATTGAAACCATACTCGAAGACACGATCAGCCTGCACGGCGCCGAGTACGGCAACGTGCAACTGCCCATCGGGGACAATCTCGTCATTGTGGCGCAGCGTGGTCTGACCGAGCCCTTTCTCAGAACCTTCATGAGTGTCAGAAAAGACGACGGCTGCGCCTGCGGCCGGGCGCTCCGGCTGCGCAAGACCATCGTGATCAAAGACGTAGAAAAGGACGCCGAGTTCGCGGCGTTCGTCCAAGACGCGAAGGCGGCCGGATTTCGCGCGGTCCAAAGCACGCCGCTCTTTACGTCCGATAGTCTGTTGCTGGGCATCGTATCGACGCATTTTGCGAGTGTTCATGTGCCGACGCCGATCGAACTAAACACCTTGCAATTGTATAGCGCGGTTGCGGCGGACCATGCTTACGGGCTTCTCGGCAACGCTGCGCTGGACGAGAAAGCAAAGCAGATGAACGAGGCCTTGTATGCCTCGCTCCTGTCGACTGCTTAGTGTGTCGATCGGCGCGGCGTACTCGCGAATGAACCTATTGCTCCATTCGATTTGTGAAGTCCTACAGAACAACGTCTTTTGCGGCCGCTAGTTTGAAATCAGCTTTGCGAACAGATCCGGATCGACATTGCCGCCGGACAGGACGCCGACCACCACCTTGCCCTTGACGTCGAGCTTGCCTGCGAGCAGCGCGGCAAGGCCGATGGCGCCACCCGGCTCGACCACCAGCTTGAGCTCGTGGAACGCGTAGCGCACCGCGGCGGCGACTTCGGCGTCGCTTGCCGTGATGCCGGCGCCGATCAGTTCGCGGTTGATCGGAAAGGTCAGCTCGCCCGGCGTATTGCTCATCAGCGCGTCGCAGATCGATCCGGAAAGACGCTCGTTCTTCTCGCGTTGCCCGCTGGCGAAAGACCGCAGCGTGTCGTCGAAGCCTTCCGGCTCGACCGTGAATAATTTCGCCGCCGGCACCTTCGCCTTGACGCCGAGCGAAATGCCGGCGGCAAGCCCGCCGCCGGACGCGCCGACCACGACGACGTCAGGGCTGAGGCCGAGGCGATCCAGATCCTCTACGATCTCGAGACCGATGGTGCCCTGCCCGGCAATGATCAACGGATCGTCATAAGGCGGCACCAACGTGGCGCCGCGCTCGGCGACGATCTTTTTGGCGATCGCGGCGCGGTCTTCGGTGTTGCGGTCGTAGGGTACGACGGTGGCGCCGAGCGCGGCGGTGCGCTCGCGTTTGAGGCGCGGCGCGTCGGCAGGCATCACAATCGTTGCCGGCATGCCGAGCAGGCGGGCCGCCGCCGCCACGCCCTGCGCGTGATTGCCGGAGGAATAGGCGACGACGCCGGC